>JBEBHO010000218.1:0-36632 GCA_040081095.1 Nitrospira sp. | reverse complement strand
CGGCGACAGTTCCCGCAGAGACTTTCAAAAACTGTCTGCGTGACAAAAACATTGTGAACACCTCCTAAGTTGAGGGCTCAAAGAGCCCGCGTACCCTTAACTTCCGCACAACCGACTCCATCACCCCCCTTCCTGATGGACCTGCCACAAAACCAGTCCAAAATCTCAGCAAGAACAAGCTCGTGATTCTTGGTCTCGCTGGCGATTTAGCAAAAGCTCCTTGGCATAGCGACGTGCTAGTATCGCAATATCCAAACCATTCAACCGCTCAAAGAATGGCGCAATCACTTCGTCATAAGACATTGAAATACAATATAATATTCCCATAACGTGCCATGCGATCAGACATCTACGAATTGCCATGAATGAGTAGTTCCTGTACCAGTCACCTTTACTTATTAACTGACTGTCTGAATAGTGTCCTATAAAAACAGTCAGTTGCGATCTTCAGCTCTCTACAGTTTGCAGTGCTACCAATTGGTAACATTACATCTTCTCATCTCAAGACATATAAGCAGAATGTCTCAATAAAATTCTTTGGTGCAAGCTCCTTGACAGTGCTTGCCCGTCTCAGTAGAATCCCACCCCTCGTTAGGTTCTTTCGGGAGCGGGAATAGCTCAGTGGTAGAGCATCGCCTTGCCAAGGCGAGGGTCGAGGGTTCAAATCCCTTTTCCCGCTCCAAATCATTCTTCATTTGCCAGTCCCCCAGTTCTGATTTCCTTCTCCGTTCAAATTGCGCATCCAGTGGAGAGCCCTTATGGATGGCGACGTCTCGTTCGAAGACATCCTGCAAGCAAGGGAAGCGCTCCAGAATATTTCTTGCGTCACTCCTATCGGGATACACAGAGAACTCGATGCCATGGCATCCGCTACGGTCTTCCTTAAGTGCGAGACGGCCCAACGGACAGGGTCCTTCAAGTTTCGCGGTGCCTACTATGCCGCTATGCAGATGAAAACAAGGTGTGCTAGTCGAACCGTTGCCACCATATCGTCTGGAAATCATGGTCAGGGACTTGCCCTGGCAGCGAAACTACTTGATCTTTCAGCACATGTGATTGTCCCAAGACCGTGTGTACAGCGAAAATACCGTGCGATCGCTCAGCATGACGCCCATGTCATTTTGGTCGAGAGTCGTGCGGTCGCCGACCAGACTCTTCAGGAAATCATCAGGCTTGAGAATGCCTGGCATATCCATGCGTTCAATGATCCCCAGGTAATCGCTGGCCAGGGGACCATCATGCTGGAGCTGCTCCAACAAGTCAGCGACCTGGATATAGTCTTGGCACCAGTCGGGGGTGGAGGGCTCTTATCGGGCCTGTGCATAGCAGCTCACCATCTCAATCCACGCCTATTGCTGTACGCCTGCGAACCTCGCGGAGCCGCGGATGCTATTGAGTCGATTCGTCAAAACCAAATCGTACCAATGACAAATCCTGAGACACTGGCGGACGGACTGCGAACCAGCCTCGGCAGTCGAACACTCCCTATCTTGAAGCGTCATCTTACGGACGTGTTTCTGGTTTCAGAAGAAGAGATTTTGACCGCAATGCGGTTCTCGCAGGAAACCCTCAAGCTGAATATAGAACCCTCTAGCGCCGTAGCTCTGGCCCCGCTGCTTCGGCGAGAGTCGGCGCTGGTCGGCCGGCGAGTTGGGGTGGTCCTGACTGGCGGGAATGTGGATATGGATTCATTCTGACAATCCGTCACTCCTGCGTGACGAAACTCGTTTGAAAGTATGCGCCTATGGATTGGACGGAGGATCCAGCAGGGCAAGCTGCCTCAAGCTGTGATAGGCCAAATCCATCTCTTCTTGCGTCAGAATCACCTTGCCAAAACGACCCCGGCAATAGAGCTCCGTGATCGTCGCTACTGATTCACCAGCAACTGTCCACTGTCGCTGTACGAGCCGCAGGAACTCCTGCGGAGTGGCATTCCGAGGCTTTAAGATTCCATGGCGTTCGATCTGCTTGAGCACGCCCCGGTAGATCTGTCCAATGGCTGCGTGCTCACGAATGACGATCCCCGAACGGCTCCAGCGGTTCCACGGCTTTCGCTGTACCAGCCAGATGACAAGTCCCACTCCGAGCACAACAAAGCTCAGAAATCCTGTCATCAAACGTATGTTCCCTTCAGCCACGTGACTGAGAATTCTTCCTGCGAGGTCTCCAGCTGGCTCCAGTAGGGAAGAAAGCGAGCCCCATGCCCGATCACGCACCACTGCTGTTCCTTCTTTCAGTCCACGCACAACCGCGAGCTGATCGGCCGCATTGTACTGAACAAAGAACCGATTCCACCGCAGGCGAAGCGTATCCATCGCCCGACTTACTGCAAACCACTGCGATTCTCCAGCCGGTTCGCTGACGGCTGGAGTGGGATCCATCGTCACCCAACCGGAGTTGGGTAAATGAACCTCCACCCACGCATGGGCATCTCTCTGCCGCACCAAGTAATAATTGCCATATTCGTTCCACTCGGTTGCGAGGAATCCCGTGACCAATCGCGCGGGAACTCCCACATTGCGGAGCAGTACAACCATCGCTGTCGCATAGTGTTCGCAATATCCAGTTTTTCGTTCGAATAGAAACTCTTCAAGCGGACGCGCTTGCGTACCAGCGGGGATGTCGAGACTATACCGATAATTTCTGGAGAGATATGTTTCAATCGCCTGGGCCTTCTCATACGCGCTCGTTTTCGTTCCCACGATCTCTCGCGCTAGAGCCCCGACGCGCTCGGACGATTCCGGGAGTTGCAAGAAATGCTGTCCGAAGACCTCGGTGTAAACAGCCGGCTGAAATTGAAGATCGGCCGGTGCCACCGGTGTGGGCCGAGAATACACCGTGTACTCGATCCGTGATGAAGCTGGAAAAGGGAGATACATGGCGCCGGTCGGATCGGACTGAATCGCCAGGAATTGTCCACTGATGGACTCAGGATGGGGAGCCGCAAAGAGCACGGCCGTGTCGAGCGCTTCGAGCAGAATCGTCTGGCGAATGATCTGACCAACAGGGCGGGGCAAACGCGATGAGGCCGATCGAAGTGTAAACGTGCCGGACGGCGATTCAGCAAGCGCCCGGCGATGTGACAGGCGCGTAGTCCACGACTTGCCGTCATATCGGTCATACGCCATCCCCCGCAAATAGAACCGATCCATTTCCTGGCCGGTCCGATCCGGGAGTTCCACCCGCATCACAATACCCGGATCTCGCTTGATGGGACCGATCATGCCAAGATCCACGGTTTCAGAAAATCCCGACGTACGGAGACCTTCACCATACCCTTTTTGACCGAAGCCGGCGCTGACACGCGGGATGGTGAAAAAGATTACGACGGTTAGACACAACGCGCCGACCGCGAGACCATTCGCCAACCAGAATAACTCCGGAGTAATCTGCTCTCGTTTCTCCTGTTGGACGGCAATCGCAGACTTCTCGGTGAGAGTCTGGGGGGAGTGGCCAGCACTCGACTCCTTGGTAAGCTGATAGAGCAACAACGTCCAGACGCCCATCAGGAGGTAGACGAGAAACACTGGCAAGTACCAGAGATCCGTCGTCGAGGCAGCCGACCCAAGAATAGCCATAAGGCTAATCGCGTACAGGTGGAGATAGTCTCGCCGCTGATCCAGATTGAACAGCTTGATAACCATCAGAATCAGGAGAAAGTGGACTCCGGCGGGCAACAGATCTGTAGAAATCCATAACAAGTCGGCCCAAAACCCGGCGAATGCGATCACGGTAAGAATGTTCCAAGCCGTGGTCGAGAGCCGCAGGCTTTCAAGAATCCGGTGTGCTCGATCGACGCCAAGAGTTCGCAGAAGGGTAACGATCAAGGAACTTCCCGTGAGAAGCAGCAGCCATTCGGGCAAATTCGCCCCAAGCCCTAGCCCGATAAACGCGGCGGCGGCAAGCAACACGGAGGACAACCGTAGCGCCTGGTTAAACGGCATGGAGCCTGCTTTGGAGCATGGATTCAGTCACGACCCCATCGGGGTGTATTCCATGGAAAAGCTTTCTCGGCTCTTCCCACGGTGTGAGTAGAATCGTGGCTCCCCCCTCAGGATCATACGATACGTCACTGAGAGCCGATGGAATCTCAGGCCCATCGGGAGGCAACCGTTCGCAGAGGGCCAGGATTTCCATGAGCCGTAAGAGATGGCCCTCGCCTTGGCCAAAGGGAGAAGATATTTCTCCCGCTACGAGTCGGACCTGATATCCCCGCTCTCCGAGATCACGCGCCAGAGACGCCGTGAGCGAGACAGCTTCCTCGAACAGCTGCTCATGACTGAGGGGGGCAAGAAGCGAGAGCATCAGTGTGACACGCCGCTGATCCTCAGCCTCCATTTCACGGACCATGAGTTTTGAAGTGCGGGCAGTGGAGAGCCAATGAATCGTGCGGGAATCATCACCGGCGTGATATTGACGCAGATTATACAGCTCGCTCCCATGCCCTTTACGCGACAAACTGGCGTCTTGACCGAATGAGGTCAGGCCATGAAGCAGACTGCTTTCGACTGGCCGAATGACCGGTGCCACCACCACTGCCCCTTCGAGAGGGTAATAGGCTTTTTTGTGAAAAAGGCCGAACGGGAACGACGTCCCGACGCGAACGCCATCGAAACGTAATCGCCCGCGTCTGGTTGCGATCAAGGGGTAGGAGAGGATTTGGCTCGCCCCCGGCATCAATTGCCACATGGTGAGGCCACGGTCGATCTCTTGCTCGCCCATCACGTCCCAGAGACGAAGAGAAAAGCTCGGAAGACGGGATTTGCGGTTGGCCACCACCGTCGTCGCAGTGATCGGCTCGCCGGCATACACCAGATCGGGGAGATGCCGGTGAAATTCCAATCGGCGAAGACAATATTCCGCCATCAGGCCGGACATCAGGATGATGCTGAGCATCATCGCTAGGAGAAGATAGAACAGATTGTTGCCGGTATTGATCGCGGCGACCGCGACCGCGAGAGTGAAGAAGAGAAACCGCGTGCCTTCTGTCGTGACTCGAGTCGAACGATGCCGCATGAGATGGCTGAACAGGCGGCGCGCGCGGGTGAACATATCGGCAATATTCCGGTGGAGCAGCAATGCGGATCGTTGCTAGACTGGGACGGCAACGGACTCGACCAGGTCCTGAATAATCTGCTCTGACTGTTCAAAGTTGCGATGGCGCAACCCCTGCGACTGGCTCACCATGATGCGATGCGACAGCACTGCAGGAGCCAACTCCTTAATATCGTCCGGCAGGCAATAGGCCCGGCCCCTTACAAATGCGAGCGCTTTGGCCGCCCGGTTAAGCGCCAACGCGCCGCGCGTGCTGACTCCCAGCGACAGTAAATCGGATTGTCTCGTGGCAAGCACGATCGCCAGGAGGTACTCCATCAAGCTGTCTTCCATCAGCACCTCATCCACCTGCTGTTGCAACGCAAGCACATCCTGAGCCGTAGCGACCGGCTGAAGCGCCTCCGCCGGATGAAGCGATTGCGGCCGTTCAAGCACCTTGCGTTCCTCTTCCGGTGACGGATACCCGATCTGCACACGCATCAAGAACCGGTCGAGCTGGGATTCTGGCAGGGGAAACGTGCCGTGGTATTCCGCCGGGTTTTGGGTCGCAATCACCATGAAGGGTTGGTGCAGGGGATAGGTTTGATTATCCACCGAAATCTGGGCTTCGCTCATCGCTTCTAGTAAACTGCTTTGCGTTTTCGGCGTTGTTCGATTGATCTCATCGGCGAGCACGATATTCGCGAAAATCGGCCCCGGCACAAATTCAAACCCCTGTTTTTGCCGATTGAAGATGGACACGCCGACAATGTCGGACGGGAGAAGATCGCTGGTAAATTGGATGCGCTTGAAGGAGCAGTCCAGGGAACGGGCCAAACTATGCGCTAAGGTCGTTTTCCCGACCCCCGGCACATCTTCGAGCAACAGATGTCCACGAGCCAGCAGCGACACAACCGCGAGTTCAATCACTCTGGATTTGCCCTTAATGACGCGGGCAATGTTCTCCTGAATAGAGGATACAAGTTGAGCAGATTTCATAGCGTTGTATGGCCATTCCTGTTGAAATGAAGGTACTGGCAAGACACGACGAAAGTCTAACAAAGGGTCTACAGGTGGTCAATTTTTCATCAGTATCTCGCGGAGGGAGGGAAACAGGGGCAGGCGGGAGAGTGGCTATGGCTGTCGATCTTCCGACACGAGGGTCAGAAACCAGGGAGGACTTTCTTCTCGCATGTGCATAAACTGACGCGCGGTGCTGCTAGCGGGAACTCCGGGGAATACGGCTCCTCGTCGGATCCACACTTCGCGAAAGCCGAATGAGAATCGTGCATCCCGAGTTGGCGCGCCACCAGGAATGCCGGAACGAAGAGCTCCTAATTGGGCAAGTGAGACCGCTTCACCGTTCGACAGTTGTATCAACCGCTGATAGATCTCACCGAATACGACCGGCAGGTTCTCCTGATTGAATGGTAGATCGCGTGGACGATAGCGGGAGTCTTCAAGCAGCTGTGCCAAAACTTCCCAGAATACCTGCGAATCCACCGCGCCCAACACCCCGACCAATCCTCGCCTGGCAATGAGATCAAGAAGGGCCACCGGCCCGCGAATATCAAATTTCCAGGGAGGAAAGATCAGGGCTCGCTCCCCATGTTGAACTTCGAGCGCAGACTCGCCCTCGTACCGCACCTGTCGATAGGCCCCTTTACTGCGACGAAGATCCTCTTGAATGACCGCTTCAGAGAGTCGCGTTGGCTCATAGGCAAAGGTCGGTGTCGCAGGAGCCCAGCAGGTGACCAGCGTGTAGCGTGCAGCCAGATGACCGGCCTCATCCAACTTGCGAAGATCGAACATGTCCTGGTTGCCGTAAAAACGAAAGGTCACTCCTTCCCGAGCCTGTAACTGGGCGAGCCTGTCTCGTCCAGGATGCAGTGGACCGCCCAGTTTCGAGCGAGGATCCAGTCGATCCACCGCATGCAGAACCAGCTCTCGCTGATGCGCCAGAAGCGGGGGAAGATACTGATCGACAAGCTCACCGGCAAACGAAAGATCGCCCGCACCAAGATCGAGCACTGTAGCGACAGGCATCTCAAGCAACAGGTCGAAGGGATTTGCCAGTGATTGAAGCGCACCGGCCACCGCCTTACTGGGAAGATCTGCGGCAGGCCATCGGGAAGCTCGGTCCTGAACAAGACCAAAATAGAGGCACAACGAGCGGAATGCTTTGGAGGGCGGATATCCAGTCAGAACCTTAAGAGCGGCTCCATCAAGATCTTGGACCCGAGGAGCCTGGCCCTGCTTCAGCGAAGCGATGAGCGCCGATTTCACAGGAAGTGGGAGCGCTGCGAGCTGTGACTGCTGAACTAATTGTTCGAGTATCGATGGGAATAGGGCAGCATCGAGGAGACGTCTGGAATCCTCCCACTTCTGCTCAGACTGGCGAGCAGAGCGGGTCACCGCGCGACGGAATTCTGCAAGGGCATCGTTCTCGGACATGCGTAGTATTAACGGGGCAACGGATAATCAGCCATCCACATTCTCTCAGGAGTCAGGAGAATAGTGGCCTCCTTCTTCTCCCGTCAAGACAAGAGCTTGTGACGACAACCTCGCTGTGTTAGGAGATTCCTATGAATCCTTTCCACGCTCGACAGGCAGCCACGTATCGCATCGTTCCCCTTCTTCTACTGATCTGTGCACATACGCTCTTCACTGCCTGTATCGGCAACAATCCTATACGTCCGGCAAAGCCGCCCAACCCCTCCTGGCATGCAGACCGTATCATTGACGTCAAGACGGGACAATCTCTCGATCTGCCAGCTTTCCTTATCGCACTCTCACATTATGACATCGTGTATCTGGGGGAAGAGCACTACAACCAACATCACATCGAAGCAGCGTTAACCGTCCTAGAGGCTCTGCGAGCAAATGGCAGGCAGCCCGTGCTCGCGATGGAAATGTTCGGATGGGACGGGCAGCCTGCCCTGGATGAATACCTTTCCACACCTGACCAAGACCGGCAATTGTTTCTCGACCAATCGCGCTGGAAGCAAAATTGGGGTGGAGCCTTTGGCAACTACGAGCCACTTGTACAGTTTTCTCGGAAGCACCGGATAACCGTCCTGGCCATGAATCCTCCCAAGCCGCTCATCCGCCAGGTCGTGACGGCAGGTCTCGATGCGGCGCGAACAGGACCTGACTGGGCCAGGTGGGGAATGGACCGTGAGGAGATTGTCGACGATCAGGCCTATCGAGTCAGAATCTTGGATCAGCTGAAACGCTGTCATGGCGGGGGATCCGATGAGGACTATGTCAGGATGTACGAAGCCTCGATGGTCCGTGACGAGGGTATGGCCAAAACAGTGACCGACGCGTTCGTGGCAGCGCGTGGGGACCAGCAGAATCGTCCCATGATCCTCAGCTACACGGGCGGCGGACACATCCAATTCAACCTGCCCGTCCCGAAGCGAGTTGCCAGACGCCTCGGTGGATGGGTCCCTCAAACAACCGTGTATCTCACATCGTTCGATCAGACTCGAGTTGAGGATGTCGAGGATCTGGTGCATGACGGCATTGCGGACTATCTCTGGCTCACACCCGTCAGCCAGCAGGGTCCGCCGCAGCGCTGCCGGTAACAGTCCTCCAGACGAACCACTCACGAGGCCGCGAGCAGAACTGCTCATTTCTTGACAGAGCCAGACCGGAGGGGCAGACTACGCCAGAGTTACGCTCAAACCCTATGGCAGCCATGCGAAATAAAATTCCTTGTAGTGCAGAGCGACTCGGCCTTCTGGATCCCCAGATGATCAAGGCGGTCGTTGAAATATCTGCATTCCAGATCGGCCATCAATACCTGTCGGAGAATCGGGTCCGCATTGTCGAGGCCGACGACGCACAAATTTCCTCCGCGGTCATCGGGAACTCAGGACTCTATGAACAAACCATCCGACTAAAGGATGGGCACTTAGTCTCGAAATGCTCCTGCACGCTTCCTGAAGAACCCATCTGCCGTCATTGCATCGCCGTCTTGTTGGAATACCACCGCTGGTCCCAACCCCGTCAGTCCCGGAAGGCCAAGGACGCTCCCAGGGAGGCCAAGCCGGCCACGCAACCTGAACCTCAGGGTAACGGAAACGGAAAGTCTACAATGGGCCCAAGCCCCTCGACCGATGTCAAACTCAGCGAAATCATGGTGTTTGTGGAATGGCTGCAGCCTGCCATGAGGGCCATTGAAAAGACCCAACCGGTTCCTCCACCCCCTCCTATCGCTCCCGGTGAAGTCGCCAATTGGATCCAAACTATCCGCAATCTTGAAGATCGGCGCCGCGACAGCGAAGAAGTGCAGTTAAAAGTCGAGTCGGATATGCGGGATCGAGAAGCCTACGTCGGCCGGCTAAGCCAGCAACTCCAAGCCTCCATTGCTGAGGCCAAGACTGCCCAGGCAACCACACAAGAACTCCAGCATGAAGTCGCGACCTACAAAGCTATGCTCACGAAAGTCGCTGAACTTTCAGGGGAAGTCAGCCGCTATGACGGCCAGCTCAAGTCAATGGCTCAAGAATTCACAACCAAGGGGAACCAGCTCGATCGACTAGCCAGTTCCTGCAAAGAAGTTGCTGAAGCCCTCAAGTCTGTTGTGAAACAGTCCCCGTCCCGGTAGTCCTTTTCGTAGAAATCACCGCTCACCTCCCTCAAAAGTTCCTGCTCAAACATCTTGCGTCAGTCCAGTCAGTTTTTGTAAAATGCGCTCCTCATTTTCGACATACCCTTGAGGGAGGAGTGATTATGATGAAGAGATTGCTTGACTCGATGAGCCTGGCTGTTGCAGGTCTGCTGGCGGTCGTCACCCCGGTTTTCGCGAATGCGCCTGAGGGAGGGGGAGCCCCTGATTACAGCGGTATCACATACCTGTACTATGTCATTATTGGCGGGATTCTGGCGTATGGGGTGTACGACTCTTTTCTGAAGAAGTCGTAGTCGCTTACCCCAATACCAATTGGTCATGAACTCCGCCTGGCTGAGGAATCGGCGAGGCGGAGTTCATTTTTTCTCTCCTGCCTTCATCTTCCGTGCATTTGTCAGAACCGGCTGCAGCCTTCCGAGCATCATTTCAACAATCATGCGATAGCCTTGGGCCGTTGGGTGGATGCCGTCGGCTTGATTTAATGTATTGGAGGCGGCCACCCCCTCAAGGAAAAATGGAATGAGTGTCAGGTGATACCGCGCGGCCAGTTCTGGATAGAGACGCTCGAACTCTGAGAGATAGTCCTTCCCATAATTGGGCGGGAGCTTCATACCGGCCAGAATCACCAGCGCTCCGGATTGCTGCAACTGCTGAATGATTGTTTCAAGATTGGCTTTCGTCTCGTCGACTCGGAGCCCTCTCAACCCGTCATTCGCGCCCAATTCAAGAATCACGATCTCTGGTTTGTTTCGCAAGACCCACGGCACACGCCGCACACCGCCTGCAGTCGTCTCACCACTGACCCCGGCATTGATGACACGGTATCGCAATCCACGCGCATCCAAGCGCCGCTGCAACTCTGCGGGATACGTCTCGTCCGCAGCGACTCCAAGGCCGGCCGTCAGACTATCCCCAAACGCCACGATTCTTGGGCGATCGTCACCTGACGGCGGCGCAGCAGACACCGCACCATCGAACCAGCCTGCAAACCCAAGCAGGGCAAGGTATCCAAGACCCACGCCGATCCCAAGGAGGCGCGATTTCACTCGTCGTTCCATATGCGTACAGTATAATACCATCTCATGCGTTGCCCCGAGTTGAGAAAGGAACCTACCGCCCCATGATTCGCATCACCCAGCTTTCAATGAGTCTGGCAGCAGGAGGACGACCCGTTTCCATCCTGGACAAGGTCTCATTCGAGATCCCCGACAAACAAATGGTCGCGATTGTCGGACCATCAGGAAGCGGGAAGTCGACGCTCCTGGGCTTGATGGCAGGCCTTGATCGTCCGACAACGGGCTCCATTGTGCTGGATGGCCAAGAGTTGACGACCATGTCTGAAAGTGCGCTGGCCCATTTCCGTCGTGCCAAGATCGGATACATCTTCCAATCCTTTCATCTCATCCCCACGCTCACCGCCCGTGAAAATGTCGCAGTTCCTATAGAGCTGAGCGGGGGAGATGGCAGTAATGCGCGTGCCGCCGACTTGTTGGCCGCCGTTGGACTGGCCGATCGGCTGGATCATTACCCGGTGCAATTGTCCGGCGGAGAGCAGCAACGCGTCGCAGTGGCCCGCGCCTTTGCCTGCCGCCCGCCATTCCTGTTTGCCGATGAGCCGACCGGCAATTTGGATAGCACAACGGGCACGCAAGTGATCGACCTCCTTCTGGCCATGCATCGAGACTATGGCACCACATTGGTCCTCGTCACTCATGACCGCGATCTCGCTGGTCAGATGCAGCGGATTATCTCGCTACGCGATGGACACATCGAGTCCGACCAATCAACGGATGCCTCCACGTGAACCTGTTTCTCATACGAATGGCGTGGCGTGAAACCCGTTCAGCCTGGCGGCATTTTGCCTACTTCCTGACCTGCATCGCGGTCGGAGTCGGCGCGCTAGTGGGAGTCTCCCTGTTTGCCGCCCACCTTGAGCAAGCCGTCACGAAAGAGGCCAGGGGATTGCTCGGCGGAGATCTGGAGATTCGACTCTCCCGTCAGATAAGCCGCGAGGGACAGACGTATCTGACGTCGCTTTCCGATCGGGACATGGTGATGACTCATGTGAGTGAGTTGATCGGCATGGCCGCTCATTTTTCCGGGAGGCAGTCAGGGGGCCAACCCTCACAAATCGTCGAACTCAAGGCTGTGGAATCGGGGTATCCGTTTTACGGCACCCTTCGACTCGAACCGGATCGTCCACTGTGGGAGCTTCTGCAACGCCAGCCGGTCGGCTGCCCGGTGCAGCCCTGTTGGGGTGCCGTCGTTCAGGAATCCTTGCTCATCAGAATGGGGCTGACCATCGGCCAACCACTTACCATCGGCCAGGCGACCTTTCTCATAACCGGAGTAGTGCGAATCGAACCGGATCGCATGGCGAACGCCTTTAGCCTCGGGCCTCGCGTGTTGATCTCCCAGGATGGACTCCGCGCCACGGATCTGGTGAAACTCGGCAGTCGCGTGCGGGAGCGCTATCTTCTCAAAACTGCACCCAATACCAAGATAGAGCCACTGCTTTATGAACTGCGGGGGCGCCTCGCCACCGAGTCCGCCCGCGTGTCAGCCTATCGGGATGCACAACCGCAGCTGAAACAGTTTCTTGAACAGCTGACGCGCTATCTCGGGCTCATCGGGCTGACCGCATTATTCGTGGGTGGAATAGGCGTGGCCACCTCCGTGCGGGCCTTCCTCCGTGAGAAACTGACGACGATTGCCATTCTGAAAACGGTTGGGGCCGATTCGTCGACGATTATCAAAACATATGCGGCCCAGGCCCTGCTTCTAGGACTTGCCGGAAGTGTGACAGGTCTGGCACTGGGCATCGGATTGGAGCACAGCGTTCCATGGGTCCTATCAACCTGGTTTTCCTCCGATATGCTGGATCAAATCGGCTTTACATCAGGCTTCTCCCTTCATTCATGGCAGCCTTTGGGAAAAGGGCTCGCCCTGGGTCTGCTCACAACCTTGCTCTTTACACTCTGGCCACTATTGGCGATTCGATCTGTCAAACCGGTCGCACTGTTACGACATGACGCACTGTCGGCGGAACCGACGCCGAACTCCTCCGGGAGAACCTGGCGTCAGACGATTGCGCTCGGCGATCCAGCCAACCTGTCGACCGCCAGTGTGATCGCCATCGGGCTCACCCTGCTGTCCATCTGGCAAGCCGGATCGTGGAGGATCGGACTGTTCTTCATAGGAGCGTTCTCCCTTGCCATCGCGCTGTTGCGCGGTGCCGCCTGGGGATTGATTAAAACACTCGCCGCCACGGCCACCCCGAAGCGCTTAGCCATTCGCCAAGCGCTCCGCAACATCATCCGCCCAGGAAGCCAGGCCGTCAGCATGACGATCGCCATCGGCATTGGCGTCATGGTCATTGTGACCGTCACGCTGGTCGAACGAGCTCTGCTCCGGCAAGTGGGCGAAAGCCGGCCAGCAGATGCACCAACGTTCTTTTTCATCGATATCCAGCCAGACCAGGTGGGCGGCATGTCGCAGCTTCTTCAAGAGCGATCAGAGAATCACACCGCAACTCTCACTCCGCTCGTCCGCTCACGACTCATGGCTGTGAATGGCCACCCGATTAAAAAGGAGGCCACATCTGAGGATGAGGAGCGGACGGCGCACGCGGCCGAAAAGGATCAGCGACGTCAGATCTGGTACCTCACTCGCGAGTATGCCTTGACGTTCTTAGATACCTTACCGAAAGACAACGTGATCGTGAAAGGGGAGTGGTGGGCGCCCGGTCAAACCTTCTCCAAACCGCTAGTGTCGATGGAGGAAGAAGCGGCGAGGGCCATGGGCCTAGACATCGGACACACACTCGAACTCGACATTCAAGGTATCTCGTTGGTGGCGGAAGTCAGCAGTATTCGCCGAGTGGAATGGGGCAACTTCTCCACAAACTTCTACATGATCCTGTCGCCCGGCGCGTTGGATGGCGCCCCCCTGACCTATGTCGCGACAGTCCGTGCGCGCCCGGCGGATGAGGTCGCCTTGCAACAAGCCGTCGTGGCGCAGTTTCCAAACGTGACGGCCATTAACATCGGCGATGTCCTGGATAGCTTCGCCAGGGTTCTGGATCGCTTGTCGTTGGCCATTCGCGCCGTAGCCCTCTTCTGCGTCCTTACGGGAGGTTTAGTGATGGGCGCAGCACTGGCCGCCACCCGCTATCGCCGTCTCTACGATTCGGCCGTGCTCAAAGCGTTAGGCGCCACGCGAGGATTGATCGTCGGATCATTTGCCGCAGAATATGTGTTGCTCGGCATAGTCGGCGGCCTGATCGGAATCGGATTAGCCAGCGCCCTGTCCTGGGCCCTGCTTCGATTTATTTTTGAACTGCCCTGGACGCTGCACCCTCAGGTGCTGCTGATCGGGTTGGGACTGACGATGTGCCTGACACTGGGCGTGGGATTTCTCAGTACCTACCGCCTGCTGGGCCAGCGACCGCTCGCTGTGCTCCGACACGAATAGGTCGCAAACGCAGGGGAATCGCTTAATGGACCGGCCAGGGTTCCGACAGCCAGAGGTCAAGAATGCCACGGATACGGCGCTGATCCGGACGATGCAATTGCACAAAGCGAAGACCGAGTTCCCCAGGTGAGGACGAACGGACCACCGCCTCATCCACAGTGATCGGGAACGAGTTATTGGAATGCTGAAATTCCAATTCCAGGCGCGTGCCAGGGGCCACCGGATACGCACTACGAATACGGCATCCGCGAATCGAGAGATCCAGCATCACGCCTTCATATCCAAGCTCCGCTGGAGACGAACAGAGGGGTTTGAACCAGACGGGGAAATCCACCGCGACTCGTTCAAAATTGCGACGAGGGCAGTCGGCGTGACACCCAAGAAACGTGTGAAATTGCTCCGCGCATAACTGGCAGCGAAAAGGATAGATCCTCACGCAACCCAGGAGTCGGTCCGCGACAGACCGCCTGGCAGCGATTCGAGTTTTAGCCGTGCCGCAGAACGGGCACAGAACAGACCCCATTCGACCATCCTCCCATCTCGGAACGAATGGTCGATATCGTACGATCTCTTGTCTCGTGCGGCTACCCCTCAAAGGTACGAGGGGAAACTCGCGACCTCGGGTCAGGGCTTCAGTAGTTGTTTCAGGCGCAGGCCTTCCCGCTCACGGAATGCGACGACGATCCGCAGCTGTTCCAGATACTGCTCCAACGTCTTTCCGCCGAGTTCGATTTGACGAGCACGGAAAAATTCGCGCACGTCTTGTTCAAGCTCAGGGGTGGCCAACCCGACAATGCCGCCGCACATGCGCCGCAGACCTTGCTTCGGAAAGAGTCGATCCATCTGATCCCAGTTGGCTTTCACAAATTCCCACGCTAACTCACGCCCGTACACACTGCCCATCACGGCACTGACGACAAACGGCGCATCCTGGGTGCGAGTCTCTCCATTGATCGTGCGGGCAAGCGTGCGCGTCAGCAACGCCGGGGATTGAAAGGCCGCGAGCGCAAACAGATAGCGACGTTCCTCCTGCGGCGTCGTCGCCGTTCGTGAGTGATCGGAAAACTCGTTGTAGCGCTTTTCGTCACCGGTATACGCGAGAATGGAGACCAGCGCAGGCAGAACATTGGGGTCGACGCGAGAAGGATCTTCCCTGTGTTGCCGATACTGCTCGATCGCCTCCTGTTGAATGACCGGATCGTTGCCGAGCCTTCCCAGGGCGCCGATGAGCTCGCCTCGCAACTGCCTCACCAGGTCACTGTCGCCGGCGCGAGGCTTCCATCCAAGGTCTGTCACGGCGGGAGCGAGGCGCGCACGAACAAAGGCTTCCAGAACCGGTCGGCCGTCGGCCGTGGCAATACGGTTCAAGAATGAAAAGGAATCGAGGAGAACGGCCCAGACATTCTTGTCTCGCTCCCGGACAAAGTGACCGGTCAACTGTAGATAATCGGAAAGCGGGGTGAGCCCTGAGATCGTTGTCGCCCACACATCGCTGACCAAACAGAACCGTTCACTCGGCGCCAGACGATCGACTCCCGCGTCCAGCATTCGCTGGAGCAGCGCTGAGTCATAGCGGACCCGATAAAATCCATGGCCCTCTTCGTTTACAAACACATGCCGAGTTCCACTGGGAATCGCCACACGACTCTCCCGATCCGTCAGGAGGAGACGGCGGCGTTCGGTTTTCCCGCCGGTAGTCATGCGAATTTGAACGGGAACCTGCCAGCGCTGTGACAACGACTCAGGAGATGAGAGATAGGTAAACCGTTGCTGCGAGAGCACCAGTTCCGTCTCACTCTCCTGACGCACCGACACAAGGGGATAGCCCGGCTGGAAAATCCACCCGTCCATAAGCTCAGGAACCGCTTGCTTCGCCGCCTGCCCCAACGAGACCCACAAATCTTTCGTGTCCGCGTTGCCGTAGGCATGCGTGCGAAGATACTTGCGGGTGCCCTCGCGAAAGACCGCCGGTCCAATATGTTGTTCGAGCATGCGGAGGACGGATGCACCCTTCTCATAGGTCAGCACATCGAACATGGCGTCGGCATCTTTCGGCGCCCGCACGGGATATTCGATCGGACGCGTGCTGAGTAAACCATCGACGGAAAAGGCCGCCGCGCGCGAAACGCCGAACGCGTCCCAGCGTTTCCACTCCGGTTTCCAGGCATCGACTGCGAGCATTTCCATGAAGGTGGCAAAGGCTTCGTTCAACCAGAGCCCGTTCCACCACGACATGGTGACAAGATCCCCGAACCACATATGCGCATTTTCGTGAGCGACGACATCGGCGACTCGCTCCCGCTCGGCATGTGTGCCGGTGTGTTCATCAACCAGTAAGGCGGTCTCTCGGAAGGTAATCGCGCCGAGATTTTCCATCGCACCGGAGGCAAAGTCTGGAATCGCGAGGAGATCGAGCTTATCGCCCGGGTAGGGAATGCCATAATAATCTTCAAAGAAAGCCAGCGAAGCCGCCGCGATGTCGTGACCGAACGGCGTGAGCGGCTGTTTTCCGGGCACCGTCCAGAGACGAAGCGGCGTCTTGCCGACAAATGCCGGCTTAGTCGCCTCGAGTTGCCCGACAATAAAGGCCACGAGGTAGGTGGACATCTTCATACTGTCAGCAAACCGCATGACCTTTTTCCCGGATTCGATGGACTCGGACACGACAGCGGTATTCGAGACCGCCGTCAGCCTTGGATCAATCACCAGAGTCGTCGCAAAGACGGCCTTGAAATCCGGCTCATCCCAGCAAGGGAACGCTCGACGCGCGTCGGTTGCCTCAAATTGAGTCGCCGCCATGGTCTGGGGTGCCCCGGCCTGATCTTTATACGTGCTGCGATAAAACCCGCGCAGCTGGTCGTTCAATTGTCCTTGGAAGATGAGCGTGAGCTGCGACTCGCCCACAGGAATCAGACGGGGAAACGTCAATCGACAACGCTGCATCGCCTGGTCTGGCTCAATCGTCGCGTCAAGCTGATCGCCCGCCGTCGTTCTCACACTGGCTGATGAAACCGTGAGATCAACCGCATTCAGAATGACCGTGGTGGTCGCTTGGGTCACCGTCACGGCGATCGTTGAGACGCCTGCAAATGCGGCGGTGGTAAGATCCGGCTCCAGCCGCAGGTCGTAGCGATGCGGAACCACATGTCGCGGCAATCGATAGGGATCGAGGCTGCCAGGCGTCTCATCGAGATTCATATCTTCACCTTTCGGTCGTGCGGCTGTAGTTGCCGCATATGCCTGATGGAGGATCGAGAGAACGGTAGAAGCGACTGGAAGGGCCAACAGGACACGAGCCTGCCCGGCAAACTGCGCGAGCAAATGACGCCTGCCGGCGGGCTCGTTCATTTCCCCGGCGCGTGATGCACCTGAACTCCCTGCGCTGACCCGACAATCAGCACAGTGGTTCGACCGACGAAAAGTCCGGTTTCCACGATGCCAGGAATCTGATTCAACGCGATCTCAAGCTCCCCTGGCTGATCGATGTGTGCCACATGAACGTCTACAATCAGGTTGCCAGCTTCAGTCCTGAACGGAGCGCCGTTTCGTTCCCGCAGCACCACCCGACTTTTGGTGAGGGCCTCGATTTCGCGCGCCGTACTGCCCCAGCCGAAGGGAATCACTTCGATGGGCAAAGGGAACGCCCCTCCGAGCACGGGCACTTGTTTCGTGTGATCGACAAGGACAATAAATTGCTTGGCCGACGCCGCGACAATCTTTTCCTTTAAGAGCGCTCCGCCGCCGCCTTTGATGAGATTGAAGCCGGGATCGACTTGATCCGCACCGTCGATCGCCACATCGACTTCCCAACGATTGTCCGCATCGATCAGGATGATTCCTGCCTGGCGAGCGAGCGTGGCCGTTTCCTGCGATGTAGGGATTCCCCGCAGCTGCATCCCGGCGCGAACTTTTTCACCGAGTGCGATGACCATGTGCTTCGCCGTAGAGCCGGTGCCCAGCCCGACAACCATTCCGTCACGGACAAACTCTACCGCCTTCATAGCCGCCGCTTTTTTTAGGCTATCGAGATCGGGTTGTGTCGTCATGGCGTTGGAGCCTGTGACAGGGCAGCCGCCACCGAGGCAGCGCCGAGCAACGCAGTCTGCTGATTCATCACGACTTTGACCGGCATGTTACTCAACAATCGCTTATACCGTCCTTTATTGATGAAAGCCTTCATGAACATCCCATCCTGGAGCTTCTTGATCAGCTTCGGGGCCATCCCCCCGGCCACGTACACACCGTCGAGCGACAGCGCTTTGAGCGCCAGATTGCCGGCTTCGGCTCCATAGATGGAGGCAAACAAATCGAGTGTTTGCTTGGCGATATCCGCCTGTCCCTTGAGGCCGGCCTCGGCGATTTCAGCAGCCGGATCACCGGCCTTGATCTTTTCCGCCAGCCAGGTCGGCTCGTTTTTCTTCGTGTCGCGAACATATTCATAGATTGCGTTCAACCCAGGCCCTGAAAGAATCCGTTCGTAACTGACATGAAGATATTGGCTGCGCAGGTAGCGCAGGAGATCGATCTCGTAGTCGTTGTTCGGAGCGAAGTCCGTATGTCCGCCCTCTGACGGCATCGGGCGATACGACTGGCCATCCCAAAAAAGAATGGCCTCACCAAGCCCGGTCCCCGCCGCGATCAGCGCGAGAGCCTGACGCTTCTTCGGAGGATTCCCTGGATTGAGTACCTCGAGTTCATCCGGTCGCAAGAGCAAGATCCCATAGGCCGTCGCCTCGAGATCGTTCAGCAATTGGACACGCGGAATATCGAATCGCTTGGCGATGGCTGTCCCATCCACCACCCAGGGCAAGTTTGTCGTCTGGGCGTGATTCTCGATCACCGGTCCTGCCACTCCAAAACAAGCCGCCCCAATCTTGATTGGTTCGGCAGGCAACGCCTCGACGTCGGCCTCTTCTTCCTCAGAAGCCGCGCCATCCATATCGTCTACCAGCGTTGGCGGCTTGGGAGGCGTGAGGAACTCTTCCAGAATTTCTTCCAATGATTTGTAATCAGCGCTATGAAAGGTCTCCAGCCTGACCGGCTCCACTCGTTCAGTGGGCCAATCATAGAGGGCCAGATTCGTCTTGGTTCCACCAATGTCGCCTGCAAGGATCATCGTCTGTCCTTCTCGTCGTCTTGTCGCGTGAGCGCTGTGGCCGCATCATCATCGAGCAGCCAAATAAGCCGGCCGCCTTCCGGCTGAACCTGCGCAGCGGGCAGCGCTTGCTCCGCCTGAGTCTGCGGCTGAAGCACAGCACGAACCGTCTGCGCCTTCCCGGCGCCGGTGACGAGGAACAGTACCACAGTCGCCCGGTTGATCACACCTAGGGTGAGCGTCATTCGCCCTGCGATACCTTTCGGCGACTGGCCGATCGTTATGAGATGAGTCCGATCCACAAGAGCCGTCGTCCCCGGGAATAAGGATGCCGTATGGCCATCGTCGCCCAAGCCAAGGAGCACCAGATCGAGAGGGGGAATCGCCGGAGAGGGACAATGGGTGAGATCTCTGATTGTCTGTTCATAGTCCACAGCGGCCTGTTCAAGATTTTCGGTTTCGCCTTTCATACGATGAATCTGTGATGGCCTGATTCCAAGTGGGCGGAAGAGTGCCGCTTGAGCCAGTCCATAGTTACTATCAGCATGATCCGGTGGGACGCCGCGTTCGTCGCCAAACAGAAAGACCATGCGATCCCACTGACACTGAGTGTTCCAGTCGATAGAGGTCAGGGCTCCGTAGAGCGCCTTGGGAGTTGATCCACCGGAGAGGGCAATGACACAGCGCCCATGTGACTGGATCGCCTGAGCGGTGATATCGCGGAAGAGTGTGCACGCCTGGTTCAGCCATTCCTGGCCATACCGACACACACGAATGTCTGGAGGAATCGACATCCTAGCGACGACGAATGGCTCGCTGCTTCGCCGTTGCAGCCCGTCGAGGTCGCCGGCGGGGCCCAGGAGATAAGCGCCTGATCATTCCATTGACCGTGGCGACGGGATTCGCGCCAAGCGAGACCCGAAGCGCGGGACGGCCGTGAGCCTGCAACGACTCAAGATCTCCTGTGGCCTGAGCCAGCGCCAGCGTACCGAAGGAAAACGATTGCGCTGGAATCACCAGGTCGGGAGTCATGCGGTCAACGAGTTCCAGGAAAATACCGCTCGCCGGCCCTCCTTTGTGCAATTGGCCCGTCGAATGCAGGTATCGGGGACCATACCCAAAAGTCGTGGTGACATGATGCTGCTGCACCAGCGCCTTCCGCAATCTACGAATGGCGGTTTCCAGCGCCTTCGATGGAGTTGTGTAGGCCAGAATAGCGACGTAGACGCCTGGACGGATCTGTTCTGTCAGCGCAGCAACGGCTTGAGCGGACGTGTGGGTAGTCTGTTTGGGTAATCGACCGTTGGCTTTATAGCCGTCGAGTACGCGTCCGGTATTGTCTTTGCTCTCCTGCACATTCGGCTGATCGAACGGCTGGATGCCTAGCACATGACCGGCAACCGCCGTAGCATATTCCCAGCGAACATATTCGGCTGCAAGATCATACCGATCACGAAGGGCAAAGGTGAGCACGGGATGGCCCGCGCGAGCGAGAGCCGCAACCTGCCGATCCAGCGTCTCGTTTCGTTCGCCCTTCACCCTAAGATAAATAAACAATCGATCAGATCCGTACATCCCTGGAGCCAGCACTGGTTCCTGCGCGACGGGGACAATCCCCTTGGTTTCCTTGCCGGTGCTCTCGGCTAACAATTGTTCAGCCCACAAGCCGAATGAGTCGATAGCGGGGGACGCCAGAATGGTCACCTTGTCCCTCCCGGCTTTGGCGAGCGCACCCATGACTGCCCCGAGGTAGGCACCGGGGTTGTCCTCTATCGTCCGAGTCTCGCGACAGCGGTCGGCCATCTTCCCGGCACGATCCAACAAACGGGATATGTTCAGCCCGAGCAGAGCCGCCGGCACCAAACCAAACAACGACAGGACGGAATAGCGGCCGCCGATATCCGACGGATTGCTGAAGATCTGGCGAAAGCCATGGTCCTTCGCCATCTTTTCAAGCCCGGTGCCTGGGTCGGTGATGGCGATGAAATGCTGCCCGCCCCGGTTACCTTTCGTCGCTGCGACGAGTTTCCAGAAATGGGCAAAGAGTGACATCACCTCGATTGTCCCGCCTGATTTGCTCGCGACGAGAAAGAGCGTATGGGCAGGACGGATCGACTTGGTGACGAGGCGCACCCACCCCGGCACGGTGGAATCAAGAACCCATAGATGTGGGGCCCCTGGTTGTGAACCGAATGAGGCGCGAAAGACTTCGGGCCCCAGGCTACTCCCCCCCATACCGAGCAGAACGACATCCCGAATGCCTTCTTTTCTCGCCGTAGCGGACAAGGTTTTCAACGCTTGCACGCGCGCACGCATATCCTCAGGCAAGGTGAGCCATCCCAATCGATTGGCAATTTCTGTCGGGTCAGACTTCCAGAGGCGAAAATCTTTTGACCAGAGTCTCGTCACCACCTGATTACGAACAATCGACGCCATGGCATCGCAAATGAGTGCGTCGTACGGCGCGGCCAGATGCTCCGTGGAAGGAATTGCCATGTGGGGCTCTCCTTGATTGATTCACCTTGGCTCTTACGGGGCAAGAGCCTGTATCTTAGGAATCAGGACAACAAAACGCAATGCGGCTTGCCATGGCATGGGTGCGACTACTCTGAAGGACGACGGATCACCACTGACATCCCGTCCACAGTGGACCAAGCCAAGGATTGAGCCTGGTCGCTCGACAGCGTCAGGCTGATCAGAGGACTTTCAGCGGATGAGGGATTACTGTCAAGAGATTGTTTCCAAGCCTGGAGCTGCTTCCACGCCTTTTGACCAGTTGAGTAAACCCATCCCATCGCCCCTGCTTCAGCAAGAGGGATAATGTCCATGGTCATAGCCGGAGAGAAGGAAAGCCGGTAACTGGTCGGCATATCGGAAAGAGAGATCGGTTCTTGCTCTGTCGTTGCCGCGGGATCAACTTTTCGGCGAACGACAGGAGGCCGCGCGACCAAGCGAAAGGCTCCCGTCAATCGTTCACGGTCAGTGACTGACCATGCGGCGATGGGGAGTCGATGAAGATCGACTCCCCGCGCTTTGATCTGTATCACCCCTGCAACTAAATCAACGAGCAGATAGGTTTGGGGCCTCGCGGCTAACTTGAGTTCTTCTTCGAGCGCCCGCGAGGCTTCCTGCAATGCCGACGGATTGTTCAAGTCGAGATCGGGAAACACGTCCGTCTCGGCAGCCCAACTGGGAATAGCCAGCAAAAGAATGACGGCAAGCAATTTTGGTACAGACATGAGCGGCATCGGCGCAAGGATGTGGAGCTAGAAGATCATGATCGGTGTCCCGACTCGTGCAAGCTGGTAGACACTTTTGAGGTCATCGTCGTTTAATCGAATGCACCCATGGGTCACATTCTTACCGAGCAGACGAGTATAGAGTGTGCCGTGGATGAAATACCCTTTGCCAAACCCGAGCGCATAGTCACCCAACACGCCTTGTTCCACACGCTCCGCGGGATCCTTCGGGACCATGAGCCCCTCTTCAATAAAGGCCCAATCCGGTTTTACCCAGGCAGGATGGGTTAATTTTGATTGCACGGAAAATTCTCCCCGAGGGGTATCGAAGACCCATTGGCTATTGCCCTGACCTGGCTTATCCAGCACCACGCCGCTCCCGGTAGACGCGATGGCATCAAGCACAATCTCTTGGCTGCGCTTCACATAGAGATGGTTCCGCGCGGTATCCACCAGGATATAGGGTTGGTGCGGGGTAAACTGAGCGAGCTGTTTCTTAAGCCCTTTGTATTGATTCTGCAGACTCCTCAATACGACAGGATCAACCGCGGCAGGCGGAACGAGCGCGGCAATGGACGGCTGAAGCTGGCTACTGCTGTATGGAATGAGGGCTGCGAGCAGGCCGAGAGAGAGCACGGAGCATATGGAGAGAAGGACTCGCTTCATGAGAGTAGCCTCAGGTTTCTTCTTCGTGCTCTCCCAATTGGGCCAACGCCATCGCCACGGCGTTGCGCCCGGATAATGCGCCGACGATGCTTACCGGAGTTCCTGGCTCAACCCGCTCAAACAAGGCGCTCATCTGGGCATTGTCGAGCATGACGCAGCCAAGTGTCTGCGCCATGAGTTCGTTTTCGACGCCGTGAATTTCAATCTGGCCGCCGATTTGTTTCACGGCAGGAATACGGCCCACCTTCTTGCCTTGTGCAAATCGGCGACGGTCATCCTGGTTCGGATAGTCTATGACGAGGGCGCGATAAAATTGGGTACGCCCCGCTCCTCGCTTATCTGTAATGCGGTATCGCCCCTCAGGTGTCGCACCGTCTCCCTGATATTGCTTTTCACGAATGCCGTTGAAGCCCAACCGCACGGGGTATGATATCAGCTTGCTGCCGTTCTTGTAGAGGGTCAGAACCCGCTCGGCCTTGCTCACGACAATAGCTGTGGAACGGTGGATGCGCGACCAGTCAATTGTTTGCTGGGCCAGAGTCTGCCACCCTCGGATATGTTGCTCATCTGCATACCGACCAAGTTCGCGAGCGAGGAGGGCAGCCTGCACGTGGAGCGCCTTGCCGGCCAGATCCGCTGCTTCGATTGAACGCTGATAGTCATGCTGATCATAGAATGATCGAGCCTGCTTCACCAACAGATCAGTCTGGACTGGTTTCCCTCCCAGCACGATCCGGCCATCAATAGAATCGATTTGTGACGAGAGGGCGCGAAGGCGATCTTCGACGCGCAGCACCTTGAGTTGCGCACGCTGTTGTTGCGCTTGCCGTTCTTCATGCAGCTTGGCGAGCGTACTTCCGCCTTCTTCGTGCAACCGACGAAGCTCTGCTTCGAGATCATTCGTCTCCCACGGCCATCGCACCAGATCATCGTCCGATTGCACACGGGCGCGAAGTGGCACCCACTGCCGCACAAACCGGGCGTATTCTTCGGGAGCCATCTCCGGGGCTTTGAGGGCGACCAGTTGTTGGTCGATCTTTTCGATGGCGTTGACCAGTTCAGGCGGAATGGCCTGGACACAGGCGGAGAGCGCTCCCGCCAGGACAAAACCCTGGGCGAGAGCGATCAGACCGATTCTCACTGAGGAGAGAGCCATGGATCAATACTACCTTACTTTTTCTTAGACGCAGAGGGCTTTCCCTTTCCCACTTTCGCCAACGCGTTCTGTAGTTCAGCTGAGACTGCCTGCCCTTTGTCGTTGATGGCTTTGGCCTGGGCCTGAGCAGCCGGGTAATCTTCTTTGTCGATGGCCAATTGAATCTGGTTCAACGACGCCTTCAAAGCCTCGACATCATTCTTAATGGCCTCGAGCGCGGCGCGATCTTTACCGACGGGAGCACTCGCCACCAACTCGACGGCCGACTTGACGGCTTCTTGTGCCACTTGCTGCGCCTGGAGGGCACCGGCCTTGGCTTCTTCTTTCTTTTTCACTGCATCGGCCTTCACCCGTTCAGCATCAGCTTTGGCGGAAGCCGCAAGCTGTTCGGCTTTCCCGTAGTCGCGCAAGAGGGCAAACTTCCCATCCTGTTCCGTGACCTCTTTTTTCATGGTGGCCAACGAAGCTTCAAGCTTGGCATATTCTTGTGCGCTATAAGTGGCTGCACCACTCGTTTGAGCTTCCTTCAGCGCTTTTTCAGCCGCATCGATTTGTTCGGCCGGAGGCTTGGCACAGCCTGCAAGTAATAGCGCTCCAATCATGAGGGGCGCGAGCCGATTGATCGTGACGTTCATCGTTATCTCCTTAATGGTTCGAGCAGGGGAACTGCCATTCAGAGGATCTTCCTCGGAGAGGAGAAGATCGCCCATTGATCATGAGCGATCTTCTCAATCGAGATCAGAGGGAGAGGAAGACCTAGCCGTTCTTCTTTTCCTTACCCTTCTTCTTGCCCTTCCCTGCCTTCTTACCCTTCTTGCCCTTCTTTTCCTTTTCGCCGTCCATCTTCTTTTCAGTCTCTGCCGGGGCACTCATCGCTGGGGCAGCAGGGGCCGAGGCGGCTGGAGCCGGGGCTGGAGCTGTTTCCTGCGCATGCACGTAGGTCCCTGTTGAGAACATGGCGGTGATCGTAAGCGCGAGCATGCTAGTCAAAAGTCTACCCATGTGTGAGAACCTCCTGTAGTGTAAGTGATTGAATATGCATGACTCGAGACGAAAAACCCTTCCATCAAGAAGTCACAGCAATAGCGCATGTATTCCCTGGGGTTATTGGCAAGCTTGATGCCATACTTGATTCGTCTATATTCTCTCCATATGGACAAGGAATCAACCGCTTATGGGAGGAGCGCCTTCTTTGCGGCATCGAGTCATGTGGCACTCTGGTTAGGAAAGAGACAAAATCGCCTCAGAAATTAAACTGTTGTATTCAGAACCCGCTTGAACTCCGATACCCCGACACAGGCCAACCCCCAGCTGAGCTCTCCCTTAAATCAAGGAGTAAATTGACACCTGGTTGCATGGTCAATATAATGCGCAGCTCGATTGGCTATACGTCGCGTGATTACCGAGGGAGAACTTCATGTCTTTCACATCTCAGCAACCTTCAAATTTGAAAAAAAAGCGCGAGCATGGGTTTCGCAAGCGCATGAGCACGAAGAATGGACGGAAGGTCTTGGCTCGTCGGCGCGCAAAAGGTCGGGCCCGGCTGGCGGTCTAGCGGTTCATACTCACAGATCGTTGAGGGACCCGGCCTCGAATGCGTTTCTAGTGCGTTCCGCATGAAGTCCTGCGCGTGTCGTTCGGAGAAAGTCCCGCTTTCTCATTGCATCCCACGTGATTGACTGTCTGCTCGGCTCTAGCCGGTAACTTCACCAAGATTCCGTTACACACCGGTGGGCGTCACGAAATGGCGCACAAGCTAGGCCTGACGTCATGTTTTTACGAGTCAGTCGCGATATTGAACACGTCAAGCGTCACGGGCGTCGCAGCTCAACGCAATGCTTCAATTTACTCGCAAGCCGTTCGGAGGGTTCTGTGAGTCAGGTTGGAATTGTTGTCGGCCGGCGATTTGGCAATGCAGTCAAACGTAATCGGTCCAAGCGACTCTTCCGAGAGCTGATCAGAGCCGTCTATCCCGACTTGATTCCCGGCTACCACCTGCTCGTGTTTCCAAAGCGAGACGCGCTGGCGCTCTCGTTCGGAGAACTCAAGGAGTTGTGGACAGCCACCCTTTCAAAGCACCGCCTTCTGACCGCGAGGTCGCTATAGAATGCGCCGTCTCCTGTTGGGGCTGATTCAAGGATACCGATATGTCATCTCGCCATGGCTGGGCCCAGCATGCCGGTTTGAGCCAACATGCTCACGGTACGCGATGGAAGCGATACGCCAGCGAGGCTGCTTACAGGGCTTAGGCCTGGCCGCCATCCGTTTACTAAAATGTCACCCCTTTCATGCGGGCGGGTTTGATCCAGTTAAAAAATAGGTCCATTTCGGTTGAAAAGGTGCGTATCTAGATGATGGAAAAGCGTGTCATCGTGTTTTTGGTTCTGTCGCTGGCGATTATTTTTGGATACGACTATGCCCTGAAGGAGATGGGCTGGCTCCCCCAGCCTTCGACCGCGCCGGATTCCTCCCTGCCTTCCGAGACTGGCTCCGTATCGTCATCGAACGACGCCGCGTCGGCATCGACATCCGGGACTGCCAAAATGGCTCAGGCGTCCAGTCAGTCCCCAAGTTTGCCGAACCTCGAAGGGCAAGTCTCCTCCCAGGCTGCAACGGAAGAAGTCGTGAGTATTGAGACCAATCTCTATCGCGCCAAAATCTCAACTCGGGGCGCGGTTCTAACGAGCTGGGAGTTAAAACGGTATCAACAAACGGCCACAGATTCAGCCCCCGTTCAATTAGTCCGGCAAGGGTCGAAATTCGCAGGTCCATTAGCCCTTACCACGACGGATGCTGCTTTAACCAAAACGGCGAATGACGGCTTCTATACAGTCTCAAGAGATTTTTCTATCCTGGACAGCACCCATCCCCTCGGCCATGTCACATTCCAACTTCAGGACGAGGCCAAGAACGTCTTGATCGAGAAGATCGTGACGTTCCATGCCGACAGCTACCTGGTTGATGTCGCGATCAAAGCGACCGATCTTACCGGTGAGATCACCGTCGGGTTAGGAACGAATTTCGGCATTGTGGAATGGGGCGATGGCCTGATCGGTCAGATCGGCTCCGCCTCACTTGTGGATGGAAAAACCGACAAGGATGCGCCTGATGTTGAATCGGAGCATAAAGGCGCAGTGCAGTGGCTGGCACTACAAGACAAATACTTCCTGTCCGTATTGATACCGACTCAAGCCAGTTCAACCGTTGTCAAAAAGGAAGGCGACAAACTTCTTTCTGGAGGCGTACGCTTTCCGGCTCTGTCACCCGGCTCCCCGCTAAAGTTTCAACTTTACGCCGGGCCCAAGGAGTACGACACCCTCCACGCCATGCAGATCGGAATCGAAGATACCATCGATTTTGGCTGGTTTGTATTTGGGAGCTGGAGTGTCGTCAAAGCCGTCGCCAAGCCGATCTTCTACGTGCTCCGCTTCATCAATGACTACACCCACAATTACGGCGTGACCATTATTTTGCTCACAATGATGCTTAAGGTTCTCTTTGTGCCGCTCCAGTTCAAAAGCTACAAGTCCATGAAGCAGATGCAGGTCATCCAGCCAAAAGTCTTGGCTATACAGGAGAAGTTTAAAGACGATCGGGATCGTTTGAATAAGGAATTGATCAAGCTCTACCGTGACCACAAAGTAAATCCGGTCGGAGGCTGCCTCCCGATGGTCTTGCAGATGCCGGTGTTTGTCGCCCTTTTCAATATTCTCTATATGACCATCGATCTCCGTCAGGCACCCTTCATGGCTTGGATTACCGACCTGTCGGTACAGGATCCGTACTATGTCTTGCCCATTATTATGGGTGTGACAATGGTTGTTCAGCAGAAAATCACGCCGACGACCATGGATCCGACGCAAGCAAAAATCATGTTGATGCTCCCGGCCTTCATGACCTTTCTGTTCATCAACTTCCCAGCTGGACTGGTGCTGTATTGGCTAACCAACAATGTGCTGACTATTTCACAACAATTGATTACAGATCGTGTAATTTTTGCGAATAAACCGGTTATCTGACTGTTGGCGGCAGTGGGAGATCGCAGCAAGCGGTGTCCTACTGCCGGAGGACAATCTCTAGGGCATAGCCCATGAAAATTGATGGAGGGCCAGAAGACACCATTTGTGCCGTAGCCACTCCGTCGGGAGAGGGCGGGATTGGGATCGTACGAATTAGCGGGGCAGATGCCCTTTCCAGTGCCAGCCATTTTATCCATATTCGTTCAGGCATTCCCCTCAGCGCAATGGAATCGCACCGGCTGTATCTCGCCGATATTGTGTGGCCTCTCCACCAGCCATCTCAGTCATCCTCAACAACTGCCACTCCAATTGATGAAGCCCTTGTTGTCTACATGAAGGGTCCTCATTCCTATACCGCCGAGGATGTCATCGAAATTCATGCACACGGTAGCCAGGCGGTTTTGGCAAAAATTTCTGAAGCCTGCCTGCGATCTGGATGTCGGCTTGCAGCTCCAGGAGAATTTACGAAACGCGCTTTTCTGAACGGTCGGTTAGATCTGTCTCAAGCCGAAGCCGTTCTGGATACGATCAAGGCTACCTCTGAACAGAGCCTGGTGATCGCGCAACGTCATCTGCGAGGAGACCTGAAGCACGAAGTCGAGCGGTTGAGATCCCGGCTTTTGGCCATGCTGGCGCATCTCGAAGCTGGGATTGATTTCGTCGAAGAGGATATCGAATTTGTGGGCCGTGAAGAATTGATCACGGTGTTATCCGAGACCGCGAGCGCCGTCGGAGCGGCTTTGAATTCATCCAGGACCGGCCGCGTACTCAGAGAGGGAGCGCGCGTTGTCATCGTGGGGCACCCTAATGTAGGTAAGTCGAGCCTCCTGAACCGGTTGCTGGGAGATAGCCGAGCAATCGTCACGAAAACACCGGGAACGACGCGGGACCTGATCGAAGAGACCGTTCGCTTTGACGGATGCACATTGTCACTCGTCGACACCGCAGGATTACGAGAGACCACCGATGAGGTGGAGCGAGAGGGCATTCGACGTACAGAAGAAGCCGTTCGGGATGCAGATCTTCTACTCGTCGTGATTGATGCGACGGACTCATTCCAGGCTACTGAGATTATTCATTCGCCTCTGTTCCGAACAAGGAATCCGGTCGTCGCCTTAAATAAGGTAGACCTCCTCACTCCTGACCAAGTGAACAATTGGCTGCATAGTTTAGCTCTTCCGGAAGAGTTACAGGCTCTACCCATCTCAACCGTGACAGGGGAGGGGCTCAAGTCGTTACGTGAACGCATCAAGGAGCGAGTTGGACTCCACGTCCTTGAACCAGCCCAAGCTGTCGCAATTACAAACGTTCGACATGAGGAGATTCTGCTCCGATGCCGAGACTCCTTGATCAAGGCCTTGGATTCGATCAACTCTGGCATGCATCCAGAATGTGTGGCCGTCGATCTACGAGGAGCCGCCGATTCGCTGGGAGAAATCACAGGGGCCATCACTTCCGATGATGTTCTCAATCGTATTTTTTCAGAGTTTTGTATAGGGAAGTAACGGGTAAATCATGGATCAGACCTTTGATGTGATCGTGGTCGGCGGAGGTCATGCAGGATGCGAAGCCGCGCTGGCTTCGGCTCGCATGGGTGCACAAACTCTGTTACTGACCATGGATACGAGTCGAATTGCGCAGATGTCCTGTAATCCCGCGGTCGGAGGAATTGCCAAGGGCCATCTGGTCAAAGAAATCGATGCCCTGGGTGGAGAGATGGGGCGCAATACGGACCAAGCCGGAATACAGTTCCGGTTCATTAATACTAGCAAAGGGCCTGCAGTCCGAGCGTTACGCGCGCAATGTGACAAGAAACTCTATCGCCTGGCGATGCAACACACATTGGCCGTTGAGCCGTGCCTGACGATTCAAGAAGGCGCTGTAGATCGACTGATTACCTCGGGAACATTCGTGAAGGGCGTGGTGACAGGAGATGGCGCCACGATCGAAGCACGCGCGGTGGTTCTCACATCAGGTACTTTCCTTAAGGGACTTATCCACATCGGCCTGAACCACTTTCCAGCGGGCCGTGCGGGAGAAGCCTCAGCAGAACATCTGTCTGATTGTATGCGCGACTTAGGCTTTGAACTGGGCCGCCTGAAAACCGGGACACCTCCACGGTTGGATGGAGACTCCATTGACTTCTCGGTCATGATCCCGCAACCAGGGGACTATCCACCAACCCCATTTTCTCATCGTACGGAACACATCTCGACACCTCAACTTCCTTGCCACTTGACCTATACAAACAAGCAGACCCACGACATTATTCGGGAGAATCTCGACCGATCCCCTCTATACGGTGGAGTCATCGACTCAATCGGTCCGCGCTACTGTCCCTCGATTGAGGATAAAGTTGTGCGCTTTGCCGAACGGGAACGACATCAAATATTTATTGAGCCAGAAGGCATTGATACAAAAGAGTTTTATCCAAATGGTATTTCTACAAGCCTTCCGGTCGACGTGCAACGCGACATACTTCGAACAATCCCTGGTCTTGAACACGCTAGAATACTTAAACCGGGCTATGCAATTGAGTACGATTATTTTCCGCCGCGGCAACTCCATCCAACTCTTGAAACCAAACACGTCTCAGGGCTGTACCATGCTGGGCAGATTAATGGAACCTCCGGATATGAAGAGGCGGCTGCCCAAGGAATCATGGCTGGAATCAATGCCGTATTGAAGATTCGAGAAATGGAACCGCTGATACTTGATCGATCTCAGGCCTATATCGGCGTACTCATTGACGACCTGATTACCAAAGATGCACGTGAACCATATCGCATGTTTACGTCACGAGCCGAATACCGCCTGCTTCTAAGACACGGCAATGCCGACCTGCGCCTCATGGATATCGGAAACCAGGTTGGATTGATCTCACAGCAGCACTATGCCAGGCTATGCAGAAAACGAGAAAGCATTGCGAGTGAACTTAGCCGACTGAATGCAACTAAGCCAAAGATTACCGATGAAATCTGTACCAGATTGAACTGGTTACACGTTGATAGACAACATGCCTCTCAAACATTTGCCCAATTACTTAAGCGGCAAGAGTATACCTATCGAGACCTCTTGATGAAATTCGAGGCTCATGCCATTGAAGATGATGAAATAATTGACGAAGTTGAACTTGAAATAAAATATGAAGGTTACATTCGAAGACAATTGCAGCAAATAGGACAATTTAAGAAGCTTGAACTGAAAGCTATCCCAATAGCCTTTGACTACGGATCCATACCAGGATTTTCCCGTGAAGTACTTGAAAAATTCTCGCGCGTGAAGCCGGCCACCATTGGCCAAGCCTCTCGAATTTCAGGAGTAACGCCAGCAGCTATCTCACTTCTCATCGTCGCATTAGAAAAGTTCAAGCGGCGAGGCCCCACTACCGCTCACGCTTGACACATCTCAGTTTCACTTGCACACCAACCTTTCCCTTGACCTCACAGGCTCATTCACGTATGTGTTCCACGTGGAACAAAGAACCGACATCCAATTATTACTCTCCCGTTCTGCCGCTTCAATCGGGATAGATCTGAGCACAGACCAAATTTGCAAATTCATGACCTACCTGAATCAACTCAAAGAGTGGAACAAAGTTACGAATCTCACTAGCATTGTTAGAGATGAAGAAATAACGATCAAACACTTTTTTGACTCTATCGCTGCAATCAAAGCAGAGAATTTCATTGATGGAAGCCTGATATTTGATATTGGATCTGGTGCTGGATTTCCTGGAGTTCCATTAAAAATACTTCGACCAGATCTTAGATTTGTACTTGTAGAACCTTCTAAAAAAAAGACCTCATTTCTGCGATATATCATTGGCCTATTAAAGCTCGAACACGTTGATATATTTGAAGGATCATTGGAACAATTCACGGAAACTTTTGCCGAGAAAGAACCAGCAAACTACCTTGTTGCCAGGGGGATAAAATTCGAATTTATTCTTGATTTATCAAGGAGCATCCTGGCCAGTACGGGAAGAGTGATTTTATTCCTTTCAGGATTTGTTGACAGATCAAGACTAGGCGCACGCACAGTTATAGAGAATGAATACTCATTCGATCTTCCCATGGGGTACGGAACAAGGGTAATTACAAGCCTTTCTCTCTCATCATGATGACTGAAATGGCACGTTCCACGTGGAACAGCAGGCCTCTAGCTATCGAGCAGAAGGGCGGTCAATGGTTAGGATAGTTGCTATCGCCAATCAAAAGGGGGGAGTTGGAAAAACAACCACCTCAGTTAATCTTTCAGCAGCAATTGCGCTTCAAGGAAAGTCTGTATTACTTATCGACCTAGATCCGCAAGGCAATGCAACGAGTGGGGTAGGGATTGACACGAGATCTCTACAGAAATCTGTCTATAACTGCTTAATAAAGCAAGATAATTGCGAAATCGTCATTCAAAAAACGAGCATCGATGGATTAGCCATATTGCCGTCAAATGCTAATCTCGCAGGTGCAGAAATAGAGCTTGTCAATGTCGATGGACGAGAGCACCATCTCCGCGACGCCATCAAGGATGTTCAAAATAAATATGACGTCATTATTCTAGATTGCCCACCGGCCCTTGGCATCCTTACCATTAATGCTCTTGCTGCAGCAAAGTCGGTTCTTATTCCGGTGCAATGCGAATACTACGCGATGGAAGGACTCTCCAGACTACTCGACAGTATCAAACGAGTACAGCAGTCAATAAACCTTGCGCTCTCTATTGAAGGGATCGTGCTGACCATGTACGACGCGCGCAATACATTGGCTCGTCAAGTCTCTGAACAAGTCCGGAGCCATTTTGGAGACAAGGTTTATCAATCCGTCATCCCGCGAAATGTCACGCTGGCCGAGGCGCCCAGCTATGGCCGTCCTGGCATTCTCTACAATGCGGCCTCCTCAGGCTCACAGGCTTATCTCGCACTCGCAAAGGAGTTCATCGATCATGGAGAAAAAAGCACTAGGTAGAGGACTTGATGCGTTGCTGCCGACCGGCCAAACCGTCGCTCCCAGCAACACAGCGGAAGTTCAATCCATCAGGATTGATGCGATTGTGCCGAATCGCTATCAACCCCGGCAAATCTTTCATCCCGCTGAACTGGCAGAACTCGCCGCCTCAATAAAAGAAAGCGGACTCCTGCAGCCCATTCTAGTCCGTCGGAAAGGAGACGGCATTTACGAACTCATTTCAGGCGAGCGGCGGTGGCGTGCGACGAAGGAGGCCGGCCTCGATACGATTCAAGCGGTAGTTCGCAATTGTAGCGATCAAGAAGCGATCCTCTTTGCTCTGGTGGAAAACCTCCAGCGTGAAGATCTCAATCCAATGGAAACCGCGCGAGCCTATTCGAGAATGATGAACGAATTCGGGCTCACTCACGACAGCATCGCGCAAAAAGTCGGACGCGATCGGTCTTCAGTGGCAAATTCCGTGCGCCTTCTCAACCTGCATCACGATGTGCAACTCCTGGTGGAATCCGGAGCCCTTTCAGCCGGCCACGCCAAGGCACTGTTAGGCCTTGAGATCCCCGAAGCCCAATGCCGAGCGGCCCAGACAATCGTCGCGCGCGCCATGTCCGTCCGAGAAGCCGAACGACTGGTGACCGCGTCGAGCGTGGCGAGAAAACGGACGAAAGCTCCGATCGCCACCACGCAATGGTCTGATGTCGAAGCACGATTACAAAAACGCTTTGGCACCCGCGTCACGATCGAGCCCGGCAAGCAAGGCGGGAAGGTGGTGATTCACTATTTTTCCCCACCAGAGCTCGATGGCATTATCGAAAATCTCCTCTCCTGACCGTCGCAATCTGAGAATTTTCCATCTGGCTGGTGCAGAGAAAGGCATATTAGTTGCTTTTCTCTCAACTAACGCTAAATATCTTCCCTAGACACTCCGATACAGCACATAACAGGAGTCAACCCCCGTTATCTTTCATCCACGGAGCCAGAGGAGGAGCATCGACCATGTGGAAATCAGACAAGCCCGAAGGAAAGCGCACCATGGCAGAGGAAATCGAAGCCGAGGACACCTCTCTCTCTTCAAATTTGGGACGCCAGGAAGCCGCAGAAGACGTCAGCGCCTTTGTAGGCAAGGGCGTCGAATTCAAGGGAACCATCTCGTACAACGGAACCGTGCGGATTGATGGATCCCTCGACGGTGAAATTCACACTGATGGAGTGCTCCTCGTCGGAGAAGAAGCTGTTATCACGGCGAAGGTCACTGCTGGAACGATTGTCTGCAAAGGCAAGATTACCGGTGACGTGGTAGCCAAAGAAAAGATCAAGCTACGCGCGCCTGCCATCGTGAACGGAGGGATCAAAACCCCCATGTTGTCTATCGAAGAAGGCGTTCTCTTCAATGGGACACTTGAAATGACACAGGGCATTCGAGAAGTCCAACGAGAGACCCCCCTGCACCCCGTCGGAATGCCCAGCCAAGCCGGCATGAAACGGGTTAACGGGTAATCCTTCGTCGGTCGAATATTTTGACGCTCATCGGGGTCATCACTCGCTGACACCCGGTGAGCATGCCGTAGCTGGAAGGACCATCGATCCAATGTGGGCTCTCGGCGACAAGAAATCATCCCATTCCGATGACGACAACTTTACCTTCCTTGGAAAAGGAGTTGAGTTTAAAGGGGTCGTCAATTTCGACGGAACCGTCAGAATAGACGGGAAGCTTGAAGGCGAAATCCACACGACCGGCACATTGATCGTCGGCGAGTTTGCAGTCGTAAAGGGCATTATTTCTGCCGGAACCCTGCTTACCAGTGGAAAAATCAACGGCACTGTTACGGCGACTGAAAGAATCCAAATCCTCAAACAGGGAGTCCTGATTGGAGATATTCGAACCCCCGCCATTGCCATTGAGGATGGTGCCCATTTCCACGGTATGTGCGATATGGGTGCCCACCGTTGGGTCGAAGATCATTCCCCCGCCACGAAACATGTCCACGACCTGACCCTCCATCGAAATAAAGCCCGCACAACAGACCTCTAGCCCTTTCGCTATCCAGCCCAGTACAATAGCGCCACTATGCCTCGTCCAACCGTCCTCCTCGGTATGAGTGGTGGAGTCGACAGCTCCGTGGCCGCGCTCCTCTTAACCAAACAGGGGTTTGACGTCCATGGCATCACGCTCCAAGTGTGGGAGCATGAAAATGAAGAAGTTGCTGCCTCCAAGCGCTGGGAAGAACGAGGCTGCTGCAAAGTCGGCATCGCGCGATACGTGGCCAAACAACTCAGCATCCCGCACGAACTCGTCGACTCCAGAGCACAGTTCCGCACCGCGGTGATCGATGATTTTGTTTCCGCCTATGCGAATGGAACGACACCTAACCCCTGCGTGCGCTGCAATGAGCGAGTGAAACTCCGGCAACTCATCGAGCTCGCAGACTCAAGAGGCATCTCGTTCGTGGCAACCGGGCATTATGCGCATGTCGATGGAAGCGGGGATCACCTCTCCCTCATCAAAGGAGCTGACGCCAGGAAGGACCAAAGCTATTTCCTCTACCGCCTACAGGCATCCTGGCTGAGTCGCTTGCTATTCCCCGTGGGAAAGATGCAGAAAGCCGATGTCTGGAGAGAGGCCGCCTCCCTAGGGCTCCCGGAAGAGGAAATGAAAGAGAGTCAAGAAATCTGTTTTGTAAGTCATGGCGATTACCGGACCTTCCTCCAAGAACAACCCGATCTCCAGACCACACCTGGTCAATTCGTCGACGAAACCGGAGCCCCACTAGGAACCCACGAGGGGATTCCGTTCTATACACCGGGACAAAGAAGAGGGCTGGGGATCGCCACCGGACAACGCCTTTACGTCCAGCGGGTTCAACCAGCTACCAACACCGTGGTCCTTGGGCCGGAAGAACACCTGCTCAGCTCCTCCTGTACAGTGAAAGACCTCAATATCCTCGATCCGAGACTTCTAGCCACGCCCTCCCGCGTGGACTGTAAAGTGCGTTATGCCACACCCCCCTCACCAGCAACCACGATACCTCTCGCTGCCGGAAGGATGCTGATCCAATTCAGCACGCCGCAGCGGGCACTCAGTCCTGGGCAATCCGCCGTGTTTTATGACGACAACCGAGTACTAGGGGGCGGGATCATTGATACCATTGAGCCCACATCCAGCCAGACACCGATGCCTCCCTCGTCCTCAGCCTAAACTACAGATTCACTTGCCAGCACCTTGTTGCCAGCAAATCGCCAGTGTTAACATACCGCCGCAGGGCCCCTGTACCCGTTAGGGATGAACCGTACGGTCGCCATCTTCTAGCGGACGACGCGATACATCACTCTCTTATCCTGGACCATGACGC
>JBEBHO010000020.1:0-2834 GCA_040081095.1 Nitrospira sp. | reverse complement strand
ACCCCGGTTGCCGCTCCCTGATAGGGCTCGATGAAAGAGGGATGGTTATGCGACTCCATCTTGAACACCGCACAGAGACCGTCCCCGATATCCACAGCGCCGGCATTCTCCCCCGGCCCCTGGACCACCCGCGGACCCGTCGTCGGTAGCTTCCGCAAATGCACGCGCGAACTCTTATAGGAGCAATGCTCCGACCACATCACCGAGAACATGCCCAGTTCCGTAATATTCGGCTCCCGCCCCAAAATCCCGACGATCTTCTGGTACTCCTCGTCCGTCAGGTTATGCTGCGCGATAAGGTCTTTGGTCATGACTGGGCTGGATGACTTCATTGGATTTTCCGTACTCCCCAGGGAACGATTTGTCCGTTTTCAAGCAGATCAAACAACTTCTCAGAGCGCGGGCGAATCATAAACTCCTGAATGGCTTCGAACCAAATATCGACTCTTCGCTGGATTGCCCAATTTTGCCGCACACGTGAAATGATAACCTGGCCTCGACAATCGGCAGGAACATCTTCGAATTCTGTGTCCTGCGTGAGAAAAACAAGCTCTTCTCGTACTAGCCGCTTACGGAGCTCTGAATCCTTGATGCCGCGCAACCCTAACACGATGACATGCTCGGCATCGTACCCCGCAGTCCGAAGCCGATGATAGAGCGGCAACGGAAAGTTCTCATCCAACAGGATCTTCAAGATGCCTGCTTCACCGCAGGCGGAATATGTTCAGCGACATGCGCCGCATAGCGAAGCGCGGCAAGGATTTGCTCGCGCGTGACAGCATAGGCATCCTGCACCGCCTCGATATTCTCCCCTGCCGCCAGCGCCCCCACCACCGTCGCCACATCGATACGTGTTCCTGTGAGACAGGGCTTCCCAAATCTGATGCCAGGGTCCATCGAGATACCAGGAAAGATTTCCATAGCCAACGCCTCCTCTCCCACCGCGTTTTACGCCGAGAGCGACATGACTTCAGTCGAAACGATGCGAGGAGCTTTCCATGCTCCATCATCCATAAGTTGGCACCCAGCCTCTTTCAAGATATCGTCCAACGTGCCGAGTTTCTCAGCTTCCCCAACGAACAAACGAACGGCCGTCTTCAGGCTCCCTCTCGCCTCATCCACATTACGCCCACAACTAGAAACATCCAGCTCAGGACAATGGGCCACAAAGCTCTTACCTTCCTGAAAAATGATCGCATCAAACTCAATTGGAATCATCGTAGCCTCCACATCAAATTTGGCTCGCATCCTGAAATTCCAACGATCTTCCCATACTCGTCGTCCGTCAGATTATGCTGTGCGATGAGCTCTTTGGTCATTGACTGGAACTGAATTCCCATCAGACATCCTTCGTATCACCGCTCACCAAGCACTCGATTTGATGGAACGCACTACGATATAAACCACATAGTTGGTCATAAATTTTCCCACAGTATGCGTCAACTCGCTCGCCAGACGGCATCGTGGGATAATGAATTTGAACTTGCCCACCGCCTCGATACGGCTCCTCCACAAAACAATGAAAATCTCGAAGCCCTGAGTAATGAGTAATGGTATCTCGCATAATTGTCATCTCTTCAATCCAGCTTGTCCGCTGAGAATCAAAGAGATTCGCTATGTCTATTTTCCCACATGACCTCAACTCTTTTATGACTTTCCCTCCAGCTGCATACTCAGGTGTGCCAGGCGCACCTGAATGACTAAAGGTCCGAAAGCTCTTGAGGCTCGGAATCACATGTCCCATGACTTGGACAAGCAAGTCCAGGTTACTCTTCACTTGAAACAGAAATGCCTCTGTCTCATATATTAATACATGATTCGCTATCTCAACTGAAGCGCCTGAAGCCGCGCTATGATTGCGTTCAAACGCCGCAACTCTTCTGTTGATCTCCTGGACAATCTGCCGCAGATGGAATTTCACGGCATACAATTTATGCTTGCAATCATCCAACTTCTTGAGGAGTTGTCGTGCAGACCTGTCACTCGCAATTTGGGAAATCTTCTCAAAGAGACGGTCAATCTCAGCGTCCTTATCCTCCGTCCTCGTCATTCCCAGCCGCACAGCTAGCACCCCAGGCACCTTGCGCCATTTCTCACCATCAAACACTGAATGGTGCGCAATCTCTTCAGGGCTATTACTCGGTCTTACCGAGAGAATTCGTTCTATCAATTGACAGCACTTCTTGTATTTCTTGCCACTACCGCAAGGACAAACATCGTTTCGGCCCACTCTCATCTTGCTTTCTTTTCTGGCCCTGCACAGTACAGATAAATTTCATGAGTGACGACCAAAGCATACGCCACACAATCACACAAAGGTTCGGCTCATTACACTTACAGACATTTTAATTACCCGTCTTAGATGACAACACGCGACGCTGAACTGGAAGCCCGATCGCCCCAACTTTCATCTTACTGCTCAAGGCGTGACCCGATTGGTCTCCGACTGCGCGCGTCCAACGAGGGCCTTCTGAGGCCGCGCGTTGCGCGAGCAAAGGAGACTAACGGGTCACGCTCCCACCATCTTCAGTGGCTTCTTGTCTTTCTTCAGCGACTCCAGCATCGAGAGGAATATCAGCTTCCCGTCGTCGTTGCCCAAGATCGTTTCCGCGCAACGCTCCGGATGCGGCATCATGCCCAGCACATTCCCCGCGGCATTGATGATCCCGGCAATGTTATCCAACGACCCGTTCGGGTTCGCGTCCGGCGTCGACTTGCCCTCCGGGGTGCAATAACGAAGTACGATCTGCGCGTTCGCCTGCATCGCCGCGAGCGTGACCGGATCGGTGTAATAGTTTCCATCCGCATGAGCGATCGGAATCTTGAGCACCTGG
>JBEBHO010000313.1:0-2836 GCA_040081095.1 Nitrospira sp. | reverse complement strand
GATCCGACGCTGCTGGCCAAACGTTCTGCCAATGCCGAGACCGAGCCATCAAGCTTGACCACCATGATCCTGCTCCCCATCAGCGTCATGGCTTTGTATGCAGTGATGATCAACGTCTTTCTGGCGCTCTTCAATTTGATTCCCATCCCGCCGCTCGACGGCGGGCGCATCCTGACCTGCCTCTTGCCCCCGGCTCCAGCCCTCGCGCTTGCGCGATTGGAGCCCTACGGCATGATGATTCTTATGGGATTGATCGTCTTTGACAAAGAGCTTCGCGTCATCCACACCATTACCAGCACATTCGCCAATGCCCTGTCCGGGACAATCCTGTCGACGGCACTGGGCCTCAGTATAGGGGGATCACAATGACCACGCCCTCTCACAAGCGCGTCTTCAGGACCATGAAGACCTCAACTGAATTTATCTCTGGTAGCAATGAGCCTCGTCTCGTTCCAAATGCCATCAACACATTCGCCATCGCCCTCTCCGGCAACTTTCGCTCAATGCCATTGGGCCTCGGCGCAGGAGCATCGCAATGACCACTGCACCTCGTAAACGCGTTCTCAGCGGCATGCAACCCAGCGGCCTGATGCATCTGGGCAACTATCTCGGCGCACTGGAAAACTGGAAGGCCCTGCAGGAAGACTATGAGTGCTTCTTCTTCGTCGCCGACTGGCACGCCCTCTCGACGAACTACGCCGATACCAGCCGCATCCGCGAGTTCGTGCGCGAACTCTTGATCGACTGGCTGGCCGCCGGCATCGACCCCAAGCGCTCGACCATCTTTATCCAATCGCATATTCCCGAGCATGCCGTGCTGCACCTCTTGCTCTCGATGATGGTCCCGGTGTCCTGGCTGGAGCGGAATCCAACCTACAAAGAAAAGCAGGATGAGATCAAAGAGAAGGACCTCAGCACCTACGGCTTTCTCGGCTACCCCGTGCTCCAGGCCGCCGACATCTTGCTCTACAAACCGGATTTCGTTCCCGTGGGCAAGGATCAACTGCCCCATCTGGAACTGACGAGAGAACTCGCGCGACGCTTCAACGACATCTACAAGAAGCCGGTCTTCCCCGAACCGAAGGAACACCTCACCAAGTTCCCCAAGGTTCTGGGCACCGACGGACGGAAGATGAGCAAAAGCTACGGCAACACGATCAATCTCTCGGATGCGGAGCCGGTAGTCCGCCAAAAACTCAAGACGATGGTCACGGACCCGGCGCGCGTGCGCCGCACCGACCCGGGCAACCCCGACGTTTGTCCCGTGTACGAGTTCCATAAGATCTACTCGCCGCAAGACGTGCAGGCGCAGATCAATCGAGACTGTCGCACCGCCGCCATCGGCTGCATCGACTGTAAAAAGCTGGTGGCGGATAAGATGGTCGAGCGCATGGCGCCGATGTGGGACGCGCGCGCTTCGTTGACGAGTCATCCCTCCCGCATCGACGAGATCGTGCAGGACGGCAGCGAGCGCGCCGCCAAAGTCGCCAAGGCCACACTCGCCGAAGTGAACGAGGCGATGAAGATCTAGCCGCCTGTACTCGAACCTTGTAAGATTCAGGAAAACGCTAGAAGAACGGCGCTCGGCGTGGAAAGATGCCGACAGCTGTTCACCATCAGACTGCGCTGGCTGCGACCTTCCCCACCAGCGAGCAAGAGGTTCCCATGATACAGACTCGACGTTGGCTCGGTGCGATCATTATTGGATGTGCCTGGGCCCTCACCGGCTGCGGCACTTGGATGCACGGAGACCATCAATCCGTCACGCTTTTCACCACCCCGGCAGACACCAAGGTCATCGTCGACGACACGACCCACATGCTCGCGCCAGGCACCGTCACGCTCAGCCGAAAAACGGACCATCGCGCGACCTTCGCCAAGGATGGCTACGACCCCGCCACCTATACGATTAAGCGAACCTGGTCCTGGTGGGTGGTCGCCGACGTGCTCGGCTGCGCGATCGTCTTCTCGCCGTTCTGCATCATGCACGACATCGACGAAGGCGGCTATTACACCTTCGACGAGAAGATCTACTTCACCCTCGACCGCAAAACATCTGAACTGTCACCAACGAGGTAACGTATCTGCACTGAAACTCTTCCGTTACTCGGGGCGTCTCGCGATGAGATTCAGCCATCGCCCTTTGCGTTCTTGGTTTGAGACCACATGTAGAGCTTCGATTGTCCAGCCGTTTCGTTCCACCACACAAGCCAGTTCGGCCTTCTGCCATCGCGCGAAATAGCGGCCGGGCATCCAGCCATCCGTGCGGATGCGGCTCTGAGTGCCATGCGTGACAGTTGCCGCCAGCAATCCCCCGGGACGAACAATACGACTCAGCCGCTTGAGCACCTGCGCGGCTTCTGGCTTCGGCACATGCATCAAACAGGCAACCGCCCACACGCCATTAAAGGCTTCCTGCTGAAAGGGCAGGTCCCGCATATCGGCACGCACCAGCGGCACGAGTGGCGCCGTCTTCCGGGCGGATCGAAGGAATGCCGTCGTCAGATCCATCCCGACCACACGAAACCCTTTCGCATGGATGGCGCGCGCGTCCTGCCCCCCGCCACAACCCAGGTCGAGAATCGCCGATGTGTTCGGCAGGTGAGCGAGAACATCCAGCAGCAAAACCGGCGGCCGTGTGCGGCGGCTCACCCAGCGTTTCAGAAATGTCGTGGCATCCTGCTCGTAGACCCGGATAGTCGGCGCAACAATCTGGCTTGTGGTATGGTGACGTTCACGCTTCGTGGTCATGGATAAGAAGGACCGGCTGGACATGAAACTTTTGACGATTGTGCTCGCTGGACTGATGTCAGTGCCGGCCATCAGCAACGCCGCC
>JBEBHO010000230.1:0-10728 GCA_040081095.1 Nitrospira sp. | reverse complement strand
TCCAGCCACCCGCGGACGAGTTGGGCCAGGTCAGACTCAATCAGGGTCAGGAGTCCTATTCCTGCTGAGGTAAATAAGAGACATTTGGTGACTTGGAGCACGGCGATGAGTCGAATGCCGACGGATGGCTTGCCGGGTTGTTTTCCAAGGCAGTGAGACGGAATAGGGCGATCAGGCGACATGGCGATGGTTCAGTGTTGGATGTACGGGTTATTGTCTCTGCGTATTACGGGTGGTGCGTGAGGCGGAGTCTGTGGCCGGGTATACCAGAGTAGCCGGCTCCGCTCCTTCCTCAATGAGTACCGTGTCATAGGTCCAATTGGTCGTCATATCCACGAACACATTGACGGTCAGGCACTGGATGCCGGCGTGGCTGCAGGCGCGTTTCAGAGAAGCATCATCCTGATAGGCGTGTAAGTCCCCGATATTGAAGTCGTGGCTGCTCTCTTTCCACGCCTGGCGTCCACGATCGGTTTCCCGAGCCCAGGTTGTGAGCGCGGTGCGTAACGCCTGAAGAAACGGCATCTTTTCGCGAAGGAGTGGGGCCGTGACGGAGGCCTCGATGATCGCGACCGTGTGTTCTTCGAATCCTTCCCGTGGAATGACGAATTGGACGGCGTACCGGTGCGGCTGAACAGGCATAGAGGGCCTTCTGTTGAAAGAGAATGAACTGGACGGAAACTCGTCTGGTCTACGCGGATTGTGCGGCCGGAGACTCAGGAGATTTGTCTGACCCCGTCTGGGTCGGTGACTGTTCAGCTGTGAGCCGTTCGATGTCCTGCTCAATGGCCAGAATGCCGGATTCCAGATGGGTCTTCAGAAAGAGCGTGCGCTTCACTAATAAGGGGAGTTGATCGAGTGTGGCGCCGCTTTTGGTGTGGTCTGCAATGGCTTTGAGTTCCTCTAAGCCGTCTTCGAGGGTGGAGGGGGCCTGCTCGACGAGGGTGAGGGTGAGGGCTGTTGGAGAAATCATGCGCGTGAGTCCTTTATGCTGGTGATGGTGGCGTGAATCTGGTGATGGCGGAGGTGAATCGTAATGCGTTGTCGCGCGGTGAGCGAGTTGGGATTGGTGATCGGGTGGCCGATCCGGGTTGTCAACAGGCTAAAGCCGAGTTCAAGGATGCGAGTCGGGTTGAGTCCCTCGATATACGCGACAGCGGACTGGATAGCTGAACGGGTCCGTCCGAGCTGAGTTTGTAGGTGCAAATGGATGAGGGTCGGAACTCGGCGAAGACTCTGATGAGCCGGTGTGACGATGCGATCCATCATGCCGTGATGGATGACCTGAAGCGTGCCGGTGAGCTGGCGCCGTGCAAGGAGGAGCATCTGGGCGGCCTGGACGGTCAAGATACGACTGGAGGTGGTGACCAGCGCCTGTTGAGTGAGACGGACAAGCGAAAGCGTGTGATGAAGGACGGTGTGGGTCTGCTTCTGGACAAGCGCGTGGAGCGATTGTATTTGGCTGTGAGCACTATTGAGAGTCTGTCCGGTGGTATGGAGGAGGTCTTGGTGGAACTGTCGGACATCGTTGACAATGGCCTGGGCGGCTGCGGTCGGTGTTTCGACGGCTCGGGCAGCGACCACATCGCAGACGGAGTGGTCTGTGTGATGGCCTAATCCGGTAATGACCGGGAGCGGACACTGTGCGACGGCTTCGGCGACGGGGAGTAAGTCGTAGGCGTGTAAGTCGAGTTCACTTCCTCCGCCGCGCACGAGCAAGGCGAGGTCAAATTCGTGCCGCCGGCGCGTGAGTTCCTGAAACGCCGCAACCAGTGATGCTTGGGCGTGGGTGCCTTGGACATTGACGGGGATGAGTGTCGGCTGAAACCGGTAGCCGCTGTGTCGCAAAATCGAGAGGACGTCTTCACAGGCGGCAGAGCCTGGTTTGGTGATGATGGCGAGACGAAGCGCGGGCTTGGTCCATGGCTTGGACGCGTTGGCTCGAAGGAGCCCTCGGTCGGTTAATTGTTGAATGGCGGCTTCGCGTGCCTGCTGTTTGAGGCCTTTCATCCCCACAACATTCAGACGGTGGATACGAAGATATGGCGTGGCCTTTTTGGGCCAGCAATCGATCGTGACATCGAGCATGACGTCGTATTGGGCGGTTCGGTCTGCGAGGTCGATTCCGAACTCCTGCCCGGTGCGGAGGAGAGTCTGAATCGTCTGGGCATCCCAGATGATGCCTTGGATGGCGATTGAGGAGTCTCGGGAGTCAGCAAGCGTGACGGTAAAGAATCGGGAGGCTCCGGTATTCGGTTGCGGGCGAATCCATTGGCAGCTGATGAGAAAGGTCCCTCGTTCTTTGAGCGTACTGACGGCTGCGTAAATCAGCTTGGCCAGGGTGCTGATGGACGTCGGCGAGGGAGCCGGTGTCGAGTACAGTGTGTTCTGATGGGCAAATTGAGTGGTCATAATCTGTGCATGTTGAACAGGTGAGGATGTGGTGCGAAAGTCAGGTCGCCGCTACCTTGTCGGACGTATCTTCAGAGGAGAGAGTGGTGACACGAAGAATGCGCCTGTTTTTTTAGGGGAGGAGACGCCGGAAACAACTGTAGTTCCAAACTGGAAAACTGATTAGTTCTACAGACGACTGTCGCAGATTGGGGGAGACATGCGGAGAATGGAGAACTTCGAATGGACGCCCTTTCCGGAGGGTCGATCAGCGGATTGTCCTAGAGTCAGGGTAGCGGATGAGCGGCCCCGAGCACAGAGTATCGGGCACGTGAGTGCGAAGATTAGGAAGAATGTGCGGCTTGTGCTGACTGAAGTCTCGCTGTGCGCTTCGCTTTGATGATCTCAAGTTCACGCAGGAAGGCTGCTTGTTTCTCAGAACTCAACGGTTCTGAAGACAGCTGTACGTTGATAATGGCTGGGGAAACACTGGTGGTGGTATTTTTCGATTCGTTCATCAATGCACCTTCTGATGAATATGTATACTGCTCGGGTTATTGCTTGTCAAGCGATCGACTGTCGTCTTGGAAGAGCTTCCAGCAGGCTAGATTGATTTCCGCGTAGCTGTCGTTTCTCGCTTGGGTCTGCTCTTTAGGTTCTCTTTCTTGGGCATGACAGCGTAAGAGTGCCGAGTCGGCTCGTTCTGACCCAATATTCAAGACACCATAAACCAGATTGGTGTCGTCGGGGTGGGTTAACGGGATACAGAGCAGCACTTCGTGTGGAATACCGCTAGGCTGTGGGAAATCTGACCACGGCAGATAGGTTAAGACTTTTCCGCTTCGTAGGCCTTCGGCTTTGTTGAAGATCCTGACAGAATTGGACTTAAGGCACCGACCTGCTATGCCGTCACCATATTCAAGCGAACGAGAGGCCCGTGGATCATCGGCGCGATAATTTCCAGCGACAACGCGTAAGTAATGCGTCTCAACGTCATATATCATGAGCGTAATTTCGAGCGGCTCGGGCGGGTCATCGGTTAGCTTGAGCTTGTTGCGAACCACCTCTTCGACTAATTCCCCGACGTTCAAAAAGGCCTGCTGTCGGGATGGGGGGATCTGGGTGCGTTCGGCGTTCCATGTGCGCTGGATATAGGTGCGCTGCAGTTGTAGGGTCGCGCCGGTCACCAGGGCAATCGCCCGAGCTTCTGGAGGGGGTACATCGCTCAGACGCCAACGGATATCAAAGGTGGTCTGCGGGGGAGGATGCGGAATGCTGAGTCGGATCATGTTGAGTTTTGGCTCAAAGAGGAGGCTGGCCCGATATTCTTGTTCGATGAGATTCAGTCGTTGATCGTAGAGGTTTTTAATCACCAGTTCTGGCCATCCGTCCATGGTGAAGGCCTCAGGAAAGTAGACGGTCAGTTCAAGTTTATCAACCGGCCACACCGGGGTCGTCATGGTGGTGTGTTCGTATCGAGGTTGAGAGGAGAGGCCATATCGTTGTTGATGTTGTTGGACACTCATGGAAATGCTGTTGAGGGCCGTGAATTCCGTGTAAAAACTGAAGGGGGACGTGCTGTGATAGCAGCTGCTTCCAAATTGAATGGTCCCTTGCTGGCTCCGAAGCGTGTAGCGTTCGAGGTTGGGTTCAAGATGGATGGTTGGTGGACAGTTCTCGCTGAGTGCGCTGCACCGGAACCCTTCGATGTGCCCACGGTCGACTTCAGCGCAGGCCGGCATGGGTAACGCCTCGTAGTTCTTGCCCTGATCCGTGACCTGAAAGTGATGATATTCTATTCGCTCAACCGTATCGCCGTCCGGGAAGACCGTGGTGGAGGCTTTTAAGGCCGCGGCTTTCAATCCAAAGGTTTCGTGGGCAAAGAGCCGTTGTCGTCGAATGGCTTCAGGCAAGTCCTCGACAAAGAAGGCAGGCTGGGCCAGGAAGTCGCTTCCATCGGTACTCAGATAGGATTGCACTTCCATATTGAGATTGGCGTCTAATTCGAGGGCGTAGAACTGATAGCCATAGCGTTCAGGGCGGGTCTTGCCTCGCATGAGGGTGCCGGCGCCGAGAATGCCGATTTGAAACTGCTCCGGTTTGTCCGCATGAATACTGACACGGGAAAATTTCGGATGGTGTCGATGTCCATGGAGGACCAGTCGAATTTTCTTTGCGGCCAGTTCGCTGAGAAAGGTTCCAGAGTTGCGCATGATCATGAGGTTCTCATTGGCATGATCGTTCGGGACGCCGATCGCATGATGATGCGTCATGGCCAACGCGTAATTGAGCGATGGGGGGAGGGCTTCAGGATTAGGGTCTGTGTGATCGCCTGGTTGTTGAGGGTCCATGGGTGGATGAATCACCGGCGGGGAGATTGCGGTGAGAAAGTCTTTCGAGGGGATCAGGCCTTCAGCGAACCAGAGGGGAGCAGAGGCGGAATCGAAATGATAGAGGTTCACGGTGATGTGATTTGCAGAGAATTGTTCTGGTTGTGTTCGAATCCGATCCCGGAAGATGTGTGCGAAGTGTCCAATGCAAGCTTGGTGAAGCCCTGTGAAGAGCGCCGCAGTGATGCTGATGATCCATGCGATCGTAGCCACTGCCATAAGGTCCCAGCTCCAGAGGAGCAGTAGGGGGACGCTGAGGAGGAGCAGGCACAAGGGGATGGTGACCCATGGTCTGACGGGAATCAGTCCGGTCAAGCGAACATCATGGTTCCCTGGTGTGATACGAATTTGGCACCGCTCCGGCTCTGATCGAGTGGCGTTGAGGGCGGCTTCGAGGGCGTCAATTTTGTCTTTAATGGTCTTCAGCGTCGATCTCCACGGAGTATCAACGCAGTCCCCCGTGATCAATACGAGATGAGGCTGAAGAGAGACGGCCTTGTCGACAAATGTTTTCCAGAGTTCTTCTCGAAATTGACGGCCCTGATGGAGATCCGAGCAGTGGAGGATGCGAAATTTCTCACCTGTGTGCATGGGATCCCTCAAAGAGAATGGATCGAGGATACGGGGTTCGGTGCTTCTTGGCAAATCGTGATCTGACTCTGTGGGTATGGTGCGGAGTATTGGACGAATTTGTCCATTTGACACTCCCACGACTCAAGCCGTGGGCTTTCTGGCGTAAGCTCTGTAAGGGTGTGGAGGAACAGGTGAATGCTACGGTGGTTCGGAGACGAGAGTGAATCGGTCATCCCAGTGTTTCTCGATCACGCGCAAGATTGCATCCCAGGTGAGTGCGGTGGGATCGCTCTCCCAGTATGGGCAAGCGATCAAGGAGAGGCGGTGGACATCGACAAAGCGACCCACTTGTTTGATGACGCGTGTGAGGGATTCAACAGGCGTGCGGCCCGCGTCGTCCTGACTGATCGGCAGGGTGATGAGCTGATAGTCTGGGAAATGGTAGCTGTGATGTCCTGATTGTGCGATGAGGTTCCCGAGTTCGGCTCCGAAGTGGGGAAACCGGAGCGCTGCGATTCGGGCGTGTTTGGTATTCAGGAGCGCCTGCGAGCTGGGTGCTCGCAGGCCTTCTGTCGGGATGATCAGCGTGTAGCCTCTGGCATGGAGCGACCAGAGATCGCCAATGAGTGTGTGCATGGTGATACGAAGTTGATTTCGCGGGTCGGTCTTAGGTGGTTACGTAGTCATCAGCGTCGTCATGGGCCGGTTCTTCCGGGACCCCTGCTGATGATTTTGGCATAAACGTGACCCCTTGTGCGACGATTTCGTGTTTACTGCGCTTGTGTCCGTCTTCGGTTTCCCACCGGCGCTGTTGCATCCGGCCTTCGATAATCACGCCGTTGCCTTTGCTGAGGTATTGTCCGCAGTGCTCGGCTTGCTTGCCGAACACGACGATATCCACGAAGCAGACCTCTTCTTTCAGTTCTTCACCCTGTTTGTATTTGTGGCTGACCGCAAGTCCGAAGCTGGCGACGGGAGTGCCGCTCGGCGTGTACCGCAGTTCCGGGTTGCGCGTCAGATTGCCCATGAGAATGACTTTGTTGAATCCTGCCATGATGAGACTCCTTCTTGGTGAACAGATGGGTGAGAGGTGAAAATTACTTCTTGGTCTTGGTCATCCCGCTTGTTCCGAGATCGATGGCCAATTCTTTGGCTGTTTTAGCGGTGAGCAGGTCGACGAGTTCAAAGGCCCCGTTGCCGGCCCCCTTTCCGCTGTTGGCACTGCCGCCGACATAGTACGGGACCCAATTGCCTTGATACGCAGAAATAGCCGTCGCATAGCGGCCATTGATTTCAATCAGAGCATTGAGTTTCTTTTCGAGGGCGCCATCTGCGTCCATGATGAGTCTCTTTTTCGCCGCATCGCCTTCGCCTTCGAGGATTTGTTGCCGCTTGTACTGCTCGGCGCTTTTGGCCATGAGCGTCGCGACTTCGAGCTTTTGTTGCGCTTCCGTGACCGCGCGGATCTTTTCGACTTCCTTTTCGTATTTGGCCAAGACCACTTTTGCTTGCCCATTTTTCTCAGCCGTAATCGCTTCTTGTTCGGCCTTCTTCGCGTCGGCGATGGCAGTTTGGACCTGCATCGTGATCTTTTGCTGCCCTTGAATCTGCTGTTCGACCGCATCTTCGTATTTGAGTTCGTCGATGGAGAAATTGAAGGTCTTAATGCCGAACTCTTCCAGGACCGGTTCTTCTTGTCGAGCAGGTTGCCCATCTTTTAAGACGATTTCGACGACGGTTTGTGTTTTTTCCGCGCCAGTTAGAGGATCGTTGATTCGGATGTCGCGTTGAGTGGTTCGATAGACCCCGTGCGTAATCTGGTCTTCAACGTAGCTGATTAAATAATTTCTCTTCTCAGCGTAGGATTCCTTGCTACTCATCAGCGGGCCGGTCATGTACACGCTCTTATTGACCACGGTTTCGATGAGCTGTCGTTGGATCGCCTCGGCGCTACCAAATCGAGTATGAAGGGCGGTGAGTCTGCCTTCAGTTAAAGGCATTTCATACTGAATCGAGCCCTTGAGTACGCCATGTCCGCCGTCATTGAACCGCATCAAGATGGTGAAGGGGTATTGGGAGCGTTTGGGGTATTGAGTGAGCTTCCCCATTCCCTGCCATTTAATTCCCGGGTCGGTAAACCAGGTTAAGCTACCGGAGACCGGATTCTGCACGACTAAGATCTTGTCAGCGTCGACATTCTCAAACAGCTGAAAGCTGGTGATGAAAATGGCGAGAAGGATGACGAGGCCGAGATGTCCGAAGTATTTTTGCATGCTGCTCCTGATGGGTTAATGGGGATGTTCGTTCTTCTCTTCGTTCTTGATTTGAGTTTTGAGATCTTCCTCGTAGCGGCGTTGTTTGGCTTCGCGAAGTTCGTCTTCTAGCTGGGCTTCCTTCCGAAACATCGGGAAGAGGGTGGTTTTCCTGATGAGTGGGATAATCAGTTCATTGAGCGCAACGTAGAGACATGTGATCGCCAAGATAAATTCGAATAATCGAAGAGGTAGCATGCTGGATACTCCTTAGCGTTGAGAGAAGGCAAAGGCCTGAGAAGCTGTTCATTTCTGATGGAGTATTACGGTTCGTCGATCTGACGGAAGGCGTCTTGAGCGCTCATGCTTTGCGCGTTGACTAGATGAATAAATGCAAGCAGATAGCGATACTATTTCAAGTATCTCGTGAGGGAATTGAGGAATGATGGACGGCGTTGCGTCGGAGAAACCGTCAGCCCGGTTATCGGCAGATCTGTGTCGTGGTCCGAGTCGGCAGGCAAGCTCGATTCAGGTCAGTCGTCAATTCTTGGGGATCTTGGTAGTGATAAAACTGCCCGTTGGTAAAGCGGACGTCAGGATTGACGGCGTACTCGAGACTGTCTTCGATGTCGCGGCGAGACGACAGATCTTCCATGCAAGCGACAGGATCAGGGGTTCGCGTGCACAGGAGGGCAAGTTGTTGCTGTTGGAGGCGTAAATTCCCGATCAGGATCAAGTGAATATAGAGTTCAGCCAATCCCATACCGAGTATCGTACCGTTCTCGACGAGAAAGGGCAAGCGACCGGATGTGTAGAGCTGGCGGTCACCGTGACCTGGTCTTGGATCGTTTCTTGGTTTGGGGATTCTTTGATTGACGGAGTACCTGTCGGGCGCGCGGGACAAACTCAGAAAGAAAGTCGACCGCATCCCCGCCGTTGATGGGTTCATCCTGATCGATGGCCGACTCAAATTGTGAAACTACTTCTTGAAGTAAGGCGTGGGTTGCCTGACTGGATGCGGCTTCAGGGTGTGCTTGAAGATTCACCGGAGAGACAGTCAGAGCTGCGAGGAGCTGTGTGGCGGTGGCTACATCGCCGCATTCGCAGAGCAATCGGGACCGGCCAGGCTCTTTGTGAAACGCGTATAGCATGCTTCCGCGGCGTTCATATCGGATGGGGTGTGGCATAAATCCTTTCACGCGGCATCCTCTCCGCTGACTTGAAAAAGAATGGTTCCCTCGTCCAGGACGGAGGTCGCCGTGTAGGTGATGTCGGACAGCAACGGTTTCCCGACTCGGTCGGCTACCAGATCGAGGAATTCGTCGAATGACCCATCGATGAGTTCTTGTATGGCGACCGGAACCAGCCAGGTTTTGATCGTCGAGTCTGGAGAGGAAGGAAACAGCAGGACGTTTTGAGGGGAGGTCGTCGTTGTGAGCGATCGACTCCGTTCAAGAGTAAGTGACGTGAGGGCTTCAAAAGACCATGTCTTGACTGGAAGCTCGTCGCCCGTGATCTGTACGTGCTGAAAGGCCGGGAGCTGGAGACTGCGTTGGAGGGCCTTACACAAGGCGGAGGCCTGGGAAGGGTGTTGTCTGCTATGGACCTGATAAATCGGGACCCCATTCAGCAGAACCATTTCCGCGACGTGATTGCCGTAGGACACATAAAGAAGTGTGGGAGCCGGTGTCATCGTGTGCTCGCTGAAGGTGTGGGGTGAGGGTGAATTGAGGCTTCTTCGCAGCGTTCCAGGTCGTAGTGGGGAATGCTCCATTCGCTGCGCGGGACGTGTTTCCCGGTGAAGCGGAGTCGTCCTTTGCCCAGGACCTCAATCGTCAAAGGCCTGTGGACACGTGAGGTAAAGACGGCGCAGGGAATCGATTTCCAGCGGCGTTCGAGATACTTAAAGATTCGAAGTGTGGAGCGATGACCTTTGATGGTGACGCGATACGGGGTTCCCGGCTTCAGCGTGCGGAGGAATGTGGGAGACATGAGGGCTCCTTCTTGAGGAAGATCGTGTCGGGGGTGAAGTCATTGTTTGATTGCCGGGGAGATCCCGATCGTGGAATCGCCGAGCACAATTGACGCAACGCCAGCGATGGTCTTCATAATCGGCTGGCGCAAGGAAGCCACGGCAAACAGGACAAGGACAATTGGGCATGATCAGGCCTCCAGTGTACACAGGAATGTTGGTACTGTAGGGGTGAGGGCTTACTTCCGAGGGACGCGTGGCCAGTCTTTGATGTCTCGATGATACATGGTGACAGAGCGGCTGCGCGCGCGATCGACGAGCAGGACTTTCCCGCCCGGGTAAATCATGAGGACTTCTACAATGTGGCCGTGACGAACGAACTGGTCACCGAGTCGGATCGGGACCGGTTTCATGAGTGGCTCATGTGTGTGTCAGCGGTAGGCGCCTGGGGATGAGGAATCGGAATGGCAGGCCCGGACCTGGACTCGAAAAACCAGTCGAAGAGAAGACGCAGGTCTTCCTGGATGTCGATGAGTGATGGATTTTCGCCGAGAAAACGGCGGGTGGCTCGCTCGACCAGGGCGTTGCGGTGTTCTCCTCTGATGAGGTGGTGGCAGTCGTCGCAGGCTGCCCAAGAACTGACGGATTCAAAGGTGACAGCTGGTGGGGTCCGGTCAGGTGCCGGTGGGCTCCATCGAAGCTGGAGAGGATCTGATTCTCGGATCTGGCCGGCGAGTCGAAAATCCTCACAGGGGTATTGCTGCGTTGGGGACGGGGAAGAACAAAAGTCACAGATGCGGACAGACATAGAGAATCCTTAGGTTGTAGGGTGCAGAAACCGAGTTGTCTGGGCAGAAACGTCCGGGATGGAAGCGGTGGCTGAGGTTATTCAGCGCGTTCCTGTTGGCAGAGGCGTGATCCGCTGGGGTGCCGATGACAGGCCGGTGGAGTCATAGGTTCAGCGCTCGGATCCCAGAGGCCGCGACGATGTTGCTGGGCATCTCGGAGAGCCATCCGGAGTCGATCACGGTAGCGGACATTCGGCGGAACCGTCATGGTGTAGCACAAGCCTCTGCCTACTAACTCTTCGTTGATGAACTGATCCTGGAAAAAGAGATAGCCCAGCGCTCGCTGATAGCGATCTGTGCGT
>JBEBHO010000323.1:0-10783 GCA_040081095.1 Nitrospira sp. | reverse complement strand
AGCGTCCCGATTTCGTCGGTCGCCTTGGCATCGATCTTCACCGACAAGTCACCTTGCGCCACCGCTTCGGTCGCTTCAGCCAGACGCTGAATCGGCACGGTAATGCTGCGGGCGACATAAAACCCGAACCAGGTGGCGCTAAAGAGGATCATCACGGTCACGACCGCCACAAAGAGATACGCGCCGGCCTTGATCGGATTCTTCATGGCCTTGATCTGCTTATACTCTTCGTATTGCCGCCCGATCCCTTCCATCTTGGTGAGCAATGATTCCGGCACATAGGCCTCAACGACGACGACTCCGGCCAGTTCGCCGCGATTATTTCCGGCCGCAACCGGCACCCCCGCCCGCACCAACCGGCCGGTCTGCGCCTCCTGCACCGATGTGAATTCCTGCTTCCCGTTGATGACCTGCAGCACCAGCTGGCTGACCGGAAGATCCAATACCCCGGCAGGAATTTCCGCATCGAGCGCTTTGGTCAGCGTCTCCATTTTCGATGAGAACACTTCGATGCCCGCCACGCCGTATTCCATCCGCTTGCGGGCCATGGCCGCGATCAGCAGATCGCGCTGCTCGGACGTCAACATATCTTCACGAAACAGCTCCTGCCCGATGGCGCGCGCGCTGTTGACCGCGAGCGCGATGTGCCCGGCATGCTGCATGCGCGCGACTTCGTACGAATCCTTCATCACCCGATCGATCTGATCGCTGAACCAGACATCGACCGCTTTATTGACCAATCCGCTCGCCACAATCGCCAACAGAATCGTCGGGATCAGCGAAAACCCGATGAAGGAGGCAATCAACTTTGCGCGAAACCCCGATCCGACCAACCGATGCCGCCGCTCGAAATAGGCTTTGATCAGGTTGCGCGACAGCAGCAACGTCAGCACGACGAAGCCGATCAAATCGAGATTCAGAAGCAGCAGGACAAAGGCATAGCTGGTCGTCGGCAGAAACGAATCGACCTCGTCCCCACCGGGCACAGCCATTTGAGAATAGTAGAACGTCAGCGCCAGGCTGGGAATGAGTAAGATGAGGACAATCCAGACGGGACGGAGATGGGGAGCTTTGCGCTCGGGCTCGTTGGAACGGGGGGACTTGCTGGAGTCGGCAGACCCGGAAGACTCTGTGCCGGACACGCGACGTTCTACCCTGCCAGGCCCAGCAGTGGATGACGCACGCAGTGGCTGTTCCGAATCCGGCATGGGGTCGCCTACGCTCCTCGCCTCGTTGCACGAAACACTGAGCCCACTATAACGGAATTAGCTGGCCGTCTCAAAAGTTCAGGGATGAGCGGATCCGCAAAACACTGGTGAGAGCCGCCCCCTCGGGCCTATTTGCCGGATGAGAGGGAGACATACTTCATGCGAAGCGCGTAGAGCATGTCTCGCAGGACCGTCTGTTCTTCGGCGGTGAGATTGCCCTTGGTCTTCTCCTCAAGCACGGAGAGCAAATCGATAATTTCTTTGGCTTGCGGAAGATTGACAGGAACGGTCTGTTGCTGAGGATCGAGTTTCTCGCCCATGAGCATCAGCGAAGAGGAGCCCAGGGAAATCACGAAGGAGGAGAAGGTGACGGGAAACGCAGGAGCCTGATGTGCGGCATCGGGTGCTGAAGGCATTGCCGGCTTCTGAGTCTCACTCGGAGCAGAGGCTTTCGCGGCCGCTTCACTGCTTCCACCGCGCCGATCCCGAACGACAAATCCTTCTTCTTGTTCCGCCATAATTCCCTCGCCAACGCCCCTTCATCTGTGCGCGGTACCCTACCATAGGACCCCAGGGCTCGCAAGCGACGGACCACCGTTGAAGCCGGTGTTCCCATCGGTATAGAGTGAGCCCTCACCAGAGGCACCTATGTCCGAACGCTTTTCAAAATTGATCGACCTCATGGCCACCCTCCGGGCTCCGAACGGATGCCCATGGGATCGCAAACAAACGCACGAATCGCTCAAGCCCTATCTACTCGAAGAAGCCTATGAAGCCCTGGAGACGATCGACCACCAAGACATGGCCAAGCTCAAGGAAGAACTGGGCGATGTCTTGCTCCAAGTCATCTTTCATAGCCAGATTGCCACCGAGGCCGGCACGTTCACCATCGACGATGTCGTCGACCATCTCGCCACCAAACTGGTGCGGCGGCATCCGCATGTCTTCGGAGACCAAGCCGCGGCGACAAAACCGGCCAACGGCGAACAGGTCCTGAGCCAGTGGGAAGAGATCAAGCGGGCCGAACGGCAAGCTGCCGGCGGCGCACAGTCGGCGTTGGACGGCGTTCCCAAAGCCCTCCCGGCGTTGCTCCGTGCGTATCAAGTCCAGGCTCGCGCCTCACGAGTGGGCTTCGACTGGTCGCACGATGCCACCGGGCTGGCCGAGGTCTTTAAGAAGATTGCGGAGGAAATCGGCGAACTACAAGCCGCCCTCGCGGCAGAAGCCGCCGCATCTCCTTCGACCGCGAGCCATGACGACGTCGCGGGAGAACTCGGCGATCTCCTCTTTTCGCTGGTCAACCTCGCCCGTTTTATCAAGGTCAATCCCGAAGATGCCCTGCGGCTCTCGACCAACCGCTTTGTCGACCGGTTTGTCCTGGTGGAATCCCAGGCTGCCGAACAACAGCGGCCACTGTCCGGCATGACGGCAGCCGAGTTGGATGGGCTCTGGGAAACAGCCAAACGCCGTCTTCGCGAAACCGCCCCCCAGCCAGACTCGCCAATCACGACAAAGGATCTCCCCTCATGAGCGACGAGCAGAATCCCTATCAGGAAGGCAAACGTGCCGGCGCTCACCCGCTCGTGGTGGTCTTCGCCATCTTGCTGGGTCTCTGGCTGTTCGTGGCCTTGATCGTACCCAGCTCGCGCAACAAACAAGCGGCCGGGACGGAAGGCCCCGCAGGTCCGGTGGTGGAAGATCCGGAAGCAGCGCCGGTCATCTTCAAAGTCCAGACCAGCATTATCGAGATGAATGTTGTGGGGATCGTTGTCCCGGCAGAAGCCACCGATAGCCAAGTCGCGGGTCTGCTCAAACAGCTCAAGAACGAACGGCTCGCCGGCACACTGAGCGATCATATTCCGGCCACGACGCCGGGCCACACGCTCGGCGATCATGCGGTCGCGGACATCTATGTGTTTTCAGATAAACAATATGCTGCGCCGGAGGCTCTCAAAACCTTGGCGCTTGGCGCCCACGCACCCGGCACACTCCTCCCGCGGGCCATTCCATTCGAGGTGACCATGGAAGAAGTGCGCGGCCACTACCGGATCGACCTCAACGATACGGGCGCACCGGACAAAGGATCGCTGGGCTACACGGACGATTCCGGTGTCCACTCCAAGCGGTATCGATCAATTTTCTAACAAAACCCTGTGGATTTGAGGGCTTCGACATGCTGCCTGTCCACAGGCCTCGCACCCCTGTCAAGAGCCATTCAGTCGTGTGTTGTCCCTACAACCTGTGGGGGCATAGGAAATAGGCACCCCAATGCCTAAATCACGGGCAAGGAGCTCATCGGCTGCTCTCACAGGCAGATCCTGCTCGTTGGACTGCACTATCCACAAGACTGTCCACAGAATCTGTGCGTGAGGCGCTCTGACCGGAAGACTGCGAAGAATTGCGCTGTTGAGGAGGAGTGATCCGCTACAAACCAACCCGTTTTCTGATCTCTTCCCGCACCGTCGCTTTTTCCTCTTCAAACAATGTTTCCAGCTTTTGGAACAGGTGGACCAGCGGCCCCACGAATGGAGCGAGCATCACGTCGCGCCGCTCAAGCAGCATCCCCTCAGCTTCTGCAATTTTCACTTTCCAATCCGCAATGGTGCGAGACAGCACCTTGCCGGCTACCAGCTGCTGTCCGGGAGATCCGGCGACCGGCCCCAACAACCGTTCACGCAACACATCGAGTTCATCGGGAATCGAGACCTTGACCCGGATGCCAACCGGCGTCGCCCAATTCGCTCGCTGCACAGAGTAATCGTAGGAAAAGACAGGCTCGCGTGGCTCCCGAAACGGCCCGCTTACATCGAAAATGGTCAGCTTGTTTTCCATACACCTCATCCCATCGAAACAGGGTGAACTACGCGCAACCGGTACGAAGCCCCTTATGCCCGGTCCTGACCGGACGAAGCGGCGTCGCGGGACTTGAACAGATAGCCTAGCACTTTTTCCGCGGCGATGGTTCCATCGCGGATACAATCCGGGATGCCCACGCCGCGATAGCCCGCTCCCGTCAACACCAATCCTCCGTACCGGCTTAATGCCGCATCGAGTTGCGTCAGCCGATCCAGATGCCCCAGCGTGTATTGCGGCATGGCTTTCCACCAGCGATTCACTTCGACATAGGTTGGCTCAGCCTTGATGCCGCAGAGTGCGGCCAAATCCGCGCGGATCTTCGCAACGAGTTGGTCGTCGCTCAGCTGAAGAATGGCTTCCCGCCCGACACCACCGACATAGCAGCGAATCAGCACCTGATCCGCCGGCGCCCGATGAGGCCACTTCAGCGACGTCCAGGTCGCCGCAATCAGATCCCGGGCCTCCGCGCGCGGCACAATGAATCCGAATCCCTCCACCGCACCCGCGACCGCCTGAGCGGGAAACGCCATCGCAACCGTCGCCGTCGATGCATAGGGAATCATGTCCAACAACCCCCCGGCAATCGGCGTCAGGGGACGAAGCAGCTCGGCGGAGACATACGCGGGCGTCGCCAGTACCAGACTCTCGGCTGAGAGCGCCGATCCATCGCTGAGAATGAGATCGTACATCCACCGACCCAGCTGATGAGATCGCACGCGCAATGCCTCGACCTGGCAGTTGGTGCGTAACTCGACGCCCTGCTGCGAGAGACGAGCCGTCAAGGCCGTCACCAGATCGCCCAGCCCGTTGCGCAAACTCACAAACATGGTGCGCTTCGCCCCGCCGGCCGGAGCGGGCGGCTGCTTCTTCTTGGCCGCCATCATGCCGCGGATGATGCTCCCGTGTTCCTGCTCCAGCTCGACAAATCGAGGGAAGGTGGCTTTCACACTCATCTGATCCGCATCGCCGGCGTAGATACCGGCCATGAGCGGCTCCAACACGCGCTCAAAGGCTTGCGATCCGAATCGTCGCCGGAAAAACGATGCGAGCGATTCATCCCCTTCTGCGGAACCACGCGGCACTACCACGTCCAATCCCATACGCGCCAGTCCGGTCCAGCTCAGCAGACCGCTCCGGAGAAACGGCCCCAACTGTTTTGGCACAAAGGTAATGAGCCCCTCGGGCAATTCGTGCAACCGCCCTTGCGAGAGGACAAACGCGCGCTTGGCAGTTTCATTGGTATTGATCAGTTGATCGGTCAGCCCCAGCTTGCGGCATAACTCAAGCCCCGCCTGCTTTTGCGAGAGGAATGAGTCAGGCCCGGCTTCGGTGGTCAGCTCACCGATTCGATGCGTGACGATCTTGCCGCCCCAGGATGGCCCGGACTCCAGCACAATACAGCGAATGGAATGGCCGGCTGCTGCTGCCTGCTCCTGAAGGGACAACGCCGTGGCCAGCCCGGAGATGCCGCCACCGACGATCACCACTGTGCGAGGAGTACTCACGGATGACTGGCCAATGACGATTGATGGGATTCAATGACTGACACCAGGGTCTCGATCAGAGCTGGTGAAGCATTGAGCATGGGAACCCGTTCCAATTGCATCCCCGCCTTTGTGGCCAACTGCTTCAACTCAATGTCGATATCGAAGAGCGTTTCCACATGATCGCAAATGAAACCGATCGGAGCCACGAGCACATGCCGATGCCCTTCACGATGCAAGTCCTCTAACGCTGATTCTACGGTCGGCCCCAGCCACGGTTCACTCGATCGCCCTTGACTCTGATAGGCAAACCGCGACGGCTGCTGGCCCAAACAGGCCGTGATGGCATCGACCGTGCCTTTCACTTCATCTGGATAGGGGTCCTTCATAGCCACAATCCGCTCCGGCAGGCTGTGGGCCGTAAACAGAATCGGAACCTGATTCCGGATGTCGGCGGGAAATTTCAGCAGCCCCTGCCGGATATTCTCGACGATCGCCGCGATCAGTTGCGGATGGCGGTTCCAACTCCCGACATAACTGATCCCACAGGTATGCTGAAGCGCGGATCGCGCTTCTTCCACTTTCTTCCGATAGGCCCCGGTGCTCAACGAAGACTGCTGGGGCGCCATACAGAGGCCGATGATCTGTCGAGGCGCGTCGGCGAGCAACTCGGCATAGGTCTCCTTGATAAAGGGATGCCAATGCCGCAAGCCGACGTAGACCCGGTAGCGCCCGGCTCCGGACTCGTTCAATCGGGCTTCGAGTTTCTTCGCAACCTCTTGCGTAATCCCGACGGCTGGCGACTTTCCGCCGGTCGCGCGATAGCGCTCGCGAATTTCTTCGACAAGTTCAGGAGGGGTCGGACGCCCGCCACGGACATCCAGCAAGAAGGGTTCGACGTTGTCGAGGGAATCCGGTCCCCCCATCGCCATGAGCAAGACAGCGACCGGACCTTGTGCATCCGCCATGAGGTGACTCTGGACTAGCGTTGGCTGAGTTTGTGGATCATGTCGATCGTCGCCGCCACATGATCGACCGGTGTAGTCGGAAGGATGCCATGACCAAGATTAAAGATATGGCCAGGCCGATTACCAGCCCGCCGTAAGATATCTTCGACGCGGCGCTCAATTTCATGGAGCGGCGCAAACAGGACCAGCGGGTCGAGATTCCCCTGAACCGCGCGATCATGTCCGACCATCGCCCAGGCTTCATCAAGATGAATGCGCCAATCGATGCCGATGACATCGCCGCCGGCCTCGCGCATCTGCCGAAGAATCGCCGTGGTACCGGTACCGAAGTGGATGAGCGGAACGCCCTCGTGTTTCAGCCCGTCGAAAATCAATTGCACGTGGGGCTTCACGTACTCGGCGTAGTCCCCTGCCGACAGACAGCCGACCCAGCTATCGAACAATTGAATGGCTTGTGCTCCAGCTTGGATCTGCCGACGGAGATACCCGGTGATAACCCGTGCAAACTTATCCATGAGCGTATGCCAGCTCGATGGATCGCTGTACATCATCTGCTTGGTGTGGAGATAGTTCCGCGATCCGCCGCCTTCGATCGCATAGCTCGCCAGCGTAAATGGCGCGCCGGCAAATCCGATGAGCGGCACACGTCCGTTCAATGCGCGACGCGCCTGCCTGATCGCTTCAGCGACGTAGTCGAGTTCGCTGCCATCCACGACTTTCAGCCGTTCAACCGCGGCGCGGTCGCGGACCGGATTGTGAATCACCGGCCCTTCCCCTTCGGCAAACTCCAGGTTCAACCCCATCGGTTCCAAAGGCAGGAGAATGTCGGCAAAGATGATCGCGGCATCGAGCGGGAAGCGGTCGATCGGCTGCATCGTGACTTGCGCCGCCAGTTCAGGCGTCTTGCACAAGTCCAGCATGGAGTGCTTGGCTCGCAGTGCGCGATATTCAGACATGTATCGCCCAGCCTGGCGCATGAACCAGACTGGCGTACAGTCAACCGGCTCACGCCGGCAGGCTTTGAGAAATCGATCGTTCATAAGGCGCGCATTTTAGAGACGCAGGGGCAAGAGTGTCAAATGCAACCGAGCCCGATGGATCACCTGCACAAAACAATAGACACCTCTCGCCGTTCACGTACAATACAGTTGAGCGAGGGTGGCGATTGTTTCATTTTTTTAGCAGTCCACGTATAATAACCTTTTAAGCATCCAGCTGGCTTTTGTTCGTGTGAACATTCGTCCAGCATCGGCGGCCTGCCTTATCCAGTTTTTCCCAAGTGCCCCGATCACGTTGAGCTCAACCGGGATCTTGCCGCATGGCGTCATAGCAGCCATGCCAACGCATCCCTGACCTGGAGGTAGCGAATGTCCGACGTGCGCACCTTACAACCGACTAGAGGCCAGGATCTGTGGCTGACCGTCCTTCGCTGGTTCGATTCCTGGGCCGGGCTCGAGTACATGAAATCGGACGGCGTGCCAAAGATGGACTGGGTCCGCTGCTTTCCGCTGATTGCGGTTCACCTGATGTGCCTCGGAATCATCTGGGTCGGATGGAGCTGGACGGCCGTCGCCGTCACCGTGGCGTTTTACTATCTCCGCATGTTCGCCATCACCGGCTGGTACCATCGATACTTTTCGCACCGGACGTTTAAGACATCGCGTGCCGTGCAGTTCGCCTTCGCCCTGCTGGGAGGGTCCTGCGCCCAACGCGGTCCGCTCTGGTGGGCGGGGCATCACCGGCATCACCACATCGCATCGGATACGCCGGACGATGTCCACTCTCCCCGTCACGGAGGATTTCTCTGGTCCCACATGGGATGGTTTACGTCGCAGACACACTTTGCACCGCGCTTGAAAAACATTCAGGACTTTGCAAAATTCCCTGAACTTCGCTTCCTCGACCGGTTTGACATCCTCATGCCGACCATCGCGGGATTCGGCATGTTCGGACTCGGGAAATTGCTCGAAGCCTATGCGCCAAGCCTCGGCACGAATGGCCCGCAGATGTTGATCTGGGGATTCTTCGTCTCGACGGTCGCGCTCGTCCACGGCACCTGCACGATCAATTCGCTGTCCCACGTCTACGGCTCACAGCGGTACGTGACGGGCGACGATAGCCGCAACAACTTCATCCTCGCGCTCATTACGATGGGGGAAGGCTGGCACAACAACCATCATTACTATCCCGCCTCGACGAGGCAGGGATTCTATTGGTGGGAAATCGACATGACCTACTATTGCCTGAAGATGATGGAGAAAGTCGGGCTCGTGTGGGACATCCGCGACGTGCCGGACTACGTGCGGGACGGAAAGAACAAACAAGACACGCTCACGGCCTAACAGGCAGGCGCTTCTTCGCCGCTACACCCAATCGGACTCTTCACGCGCCGGCCGCGCGGTCATCTGACCAACCAGGTGCGCTCGAATGCTTCGGCTCTGCGCGTCTAATACAGCGGCCGCCTCTCCCGTCACAATCCACGCATCTCCGGGCTCTAACTCGAACCGGTAGTGGTTCTTGCGAATCGAAAACCACTCGATGTAGGGATGCGGGACCAGATTGGGATGCGGGTCGAATGACATGAGATTCACCTCACCGATCTGCGGGTTTTCCATATCACCGATGACCTGCCCGGCCACATCGTCATCCTCAAAGTGGCGATTGCGGAACTGAATCATCTGCCCCGCAATCTCGCCCTTAAAATTTCCGCGCAAATAGATATCGACGGGCCCAATCACGGCAAAAGTGATGCGGCCGACCACCGTCCCCTCGACTCGATTATCCAAAAACCCTTCCTGCACCCACCGGCCATTCCCGAATTTCTGCGCCATGCTATCAGCCTTCCATTATGCAGCCGGTGAGGTCTGGAGTGGATGATCGGATTCCGCCACCGTCTGCCCCAGCGAACCAACAACGACGGCGACCAAAATCAATCCGCTCCCGACCCACCCGAGCCAATCCAGGGACTCCCCGAGAAAATACCAGGCCAGCCAGGCCGCGTAGGCTGGTTCGAGTGAAAATATGAGCGCCACCTGTTGCGCGGGAAGCAACTGCTGCGCCCACATCTGCACGGCAAACGCCAGGGTCGCCAGCACGCCGGTGACCGCCAGGCCGATCAATAAGACCGTCGTCGGCTCAAACGCGCTCACGGGTGGATGCTCCCACGCCATCGCCAGCAACATGAGACCGGACATTGCCACGAGCTGCCAGACGAACAGCGACGTGGCATCCAGCTCCCGCGTGTACCGCTCCAGGCAAGCCATATGCGCCGCAAACGCGAGCGCACACCCCAGAGTTAAGAGATCCCCCAGATTGACGATCGTCGTCGGTCGAACCAAACACCATAACCCCATGGTCGCGATCCCCGCCGCCACCCACGACCGCAGGCCGAAGCGCCTCAAAATTAACGGGACGAAGACAACGTAGAGCGTGGTGATAAAGGCGGAATTGGATGCCGTGGTATAGCCCAGCCCTACCGTTTGCAGCACATACCCTAGAAAGAGCCAGCCCGTGGCGATCGCGCTGGCGCGAAGCACCGCTCGGTCGGTCGAAACCGGTCTGGCCATCAGAACCAGACAGAGGCCTACCAGCGCCGCTCCCAGCAGAAACCTCAGGAACAGAAACGACAAGGGCGGAATCTGGTCGAGCGCCGCTTTCGTCGCAGGAAAGGTCGCGCCCCAAATGAGAGTGGTCAGCAATAGCGCAAATCGAGGCATGGAAAATTATGGATCAACGGTGAGGGACACGGCGAGAACCAGAAGAGATTCGCTACGGCTTACACAGGGTACAGCGCCGCTGCAGGTTGGTCCCGGCCTGCTCCATGGCCCGAAGAGCCCGCTCTTTATCGGGATAGTCGAACCAACCGCCCTCCCAAAAGTCACTGGAGAAGACATTCGCCGGAACTTCGGAACAGCGTTCTTTATGGAGCGTCACCCGGTCGATGGAACGGGCGATGTGGACCCAGTAAACCATGGCCGCCAATCTATCTCAATCTCAAGACTGAACAAAAACACGGGGTGGGATCCGCACCTGGCGGCACATAGCAACCCCTCGTGGATCCCACCCGACAATCACGCTACGGAATGAGAATCCATTCGTCTTTTTCAATGACGACCTTCACCCCGGTCTCCAACTTTTTCACGTCATCCTTGTCGAAAAGCCGCATATACCGTTCAATGCGATCTTCGTCATCGATGCGCTCTTCCTGCACCATCCCATTGTTCCCTTTGTACTTTCGAATCAACACCGACATCGACGACCTCCTCTG
>JBEBHO010000298.1:0-2906 GCA_040081095.1 Nitrospira sp. | reverse complement strand
CTGCGCGATGGTTGGCCTCCTCCTGTTTCCTGTGGTGGTGTCGCTTCCGTCACTGGCAATCGGTGCGGATGCGCCTGACGCGGCAAAGAAGGAGGAGTCGAAGGTTGAGAAGGGGCGTGACGTCTATTATAAGACGGAAGGCATCGTGGTTGGCGCGCCTGCCCCGAAGACGGTCGACGGCCCGAGGGATTATCCCCGGTATAACTTCGAGAGCCGTGTGCTCCTCTGGTTCGCGAACCAGCAGCATCTCTATTACGGCAGCTTCGTGCTTGCCGTTCCGATTTTCTGTATGGTCGTCGAATTCATGGGGGTGGTGACGAAGGATAAGGCGCTGGCGAAGCGTTATGATCAGCTAGCCTATGACTTTATTAAGATCAGTCTGACGGCGTACTCGTTGACAGCCGTGCTTGGTGGTATTCTGATCTTCACCTTCCTCACGCTCTATCCTGCGTTTTTCGGTTATCTGTCCAGTATTTTCCGTCCGGTCATGCACATCTATGCGTTGATGTTCGTGGCTGAGAGCGGCACCCTCTACATCTACTACTATGGTTGGGACAAGATGAAGGAGGGATTCCTGAAGTGGATCCATCTGAGCATGTCGGTGATTTTGAATATCATCGGGACCTTGCTCATGTTCCTGGCAAACTCGTGGATCGGATTCATGATGTCTCCCGCTGGCGTCGACGAGCAGGGGCGGTTCCTCGGGAATATCTGGCACGTTCTCCATACGGCACTGTGGAACCCGCTTAACCTCCATCGCATCCTTGGCAATATGGCCTTCGGTGGTGGTGTGGTTGCGGCGTACGCGGCGTATAAGTTCCTGGCGTCGAAGACCGATGAGGATCGGGCTCATTATGATTGGATGGGCTATATAGCAATGGCGCTCGGTGTTGCCTTCTTAATCCCGTTGCCGTTTGCCGGCTACTGGCTCATGCGTGAAGTCTATGCCTATCGCCAGCAGATGGGCATCACCCTCATGGGTGGATTGTTGGCCTGGCTCTTCATTATTCAGGCCACCATGATCGGCATCTTGTTCCTGAGCACAAACTACTATTTGTGGCAGGCGATGGGGCGCATGCGTGGAGCGGAAAAGTATCAACGCTACATCAAGTATCTGGTGTTTATCCTTGCTTGCGGCTACCTGGTCTTTATTACGCCGCACACGATGGTCATGACTCCGGCGGAATTAAAGGCCATGGGCGGACAGCAGCACCCAGTGTTGGGTAACTACGGCGTCATGTCCGCGAAGAACGGCGGCATCAACGTCATCATTACCACCACGGTGTTGAGCTTTGTCTGGTATATGCGCGGTAACAAGGTTTCGACGGTCTCTTGGTCGAAATTCGGGAACATCTTTATGGGATGTTTCTTCTTCTTTGCATACGTCAATATTATTGGGTTGGCGATTTACGGATACTACATCCCGGCAAACGTTCGAGTCGGATTGTCCGTGCCGCAGGTGGCGACCACACTTTCCTGTCTCTTTTTCATGTTTGCTCTAAACAGCGTCATGATGAAGGGCGCCAAGCAGACGGGTGCGATCGAGTGGGGCAAGATCTCTGCCCGTTCGCAGTATGCGCTGATCATGTTGGCAACAGCATTCACCTGGATGATGGGCTTGATGGGCTACATTCGCTCATCGGTTCGCCTTTTCTGGCACGTGAATGAAATCATGCGGGACAATTCACCATGGGCCTATACGCACACGGTTGGATTTGCTGCGAACATGATTTCTTTTAACGTGCTGTTCTTCTGGATCAGCATTCTTTTCGTATTCTGGCTTGGAAGCTTAGCGGCAAAGAAGGTTCCGGCTGGTGAAAAGGCGGGGGTTCCTGGTAGCGCGCCTCAGCCGGCAGGTAGCCACTAACCATCTTATTGAGCAACTGGCTCAGGGGGAAGGTCGTCAACGCCTTCCCCCGGTGTAGCCGCAGGAGGTTAAAACCGTGGGCGATTTGATTAATCAAGCACTAGCGATGGGGTGGCCGGCACTGGCGTTGCTGGCCGGCCTCTTGGTGTATTTTCAGTTCTCCATCAGCGATCCAACGGCAAAGAAGCGGGCTACGCTCAAGACCATCATCGGGATGGCGGCGACGTTTCTCTTGTTTATTGCGATCGTGAATTACACAGGTAATTTTTACGGTGAGAATCGGCTCTTGCCTGTCTCGCTCGTCATGATTACTGTGGCTGCATTCATGGTGGCGGTCTATTTCCCAAACTTTGGAGCCTTGCTCAAAATCGGCGGTCTCATGTTTTTCGTGGCTGCCTTCCTTTCTGGTTATGGAAACTGGTTGCCACAGGTCGAAGGTGGCTTTCCGCCAAAGGAAGAGAAGCTCGAATATAGCGGTATGACGGCGCAGCAGTTGGCCGATGAAGGTGAAAAGATTATTTTCGGCGGGGTTGGGAAGAATAAAGAGCAGGGTGCCATCGGCAAGGGCCAGTGCCCGCTCTGTCACGCATTCCACGCTGGTATGTTGGGCGAACGTGCTCCCAATCTGAACGGCTTGCCCGAGCGCGCCGGCAAAGAGCGTCTTGAAGATCCGAAATATTCAAAGGGCAATGCCGCCAAGCGTGACTATGCCCAAAAGGAAGCGTTCCCTGGATCAGGCACGGCGGAAAATGGCCAGGAGTATATTGCTGAATCGCACGCCTGTCCGAATTGCTACGTGGTGGCTGGTTTCGGCGTAAAGGGAACCAATGACAAGGAAAGCCCGATGCCGGCGATTCACAAGCCGCCAATATCGCTCAGCCTTGATGAGCTGGCAGCCGTCGATACGTGGTTGTATGTCCGCGAAGGCCGGGATGCTCCCTCCTTCGACGAGATTGTGAAGTCATATGAGAAGTTTATCCCTGAAGCGGATCGGCCGAAAAAGCAGGAAGAAAAGACCGGTCCACCGAGTGCTCTCATG
>JBEBHO010000025.1:0-11000 GCA_040081095.1 Nitrospira sp. | reverse complement strand
TCTTTCGCTGGGGCGACGTTTGATACGAATTGGGACTCGTACGTGTCCCTTCTTCAGAAATATCCTCCTGGCCCGATCTATATGCTGGCAATGGGAGGCGCGGCGCTGGTGTTGTTGAGCGTCTTGTTCTCGCCCAAGCAGCCGTCGTGGTTGAAATCGTGCGTCTCTCTCGCTGAGCCGATCGGCCAGAACTCTCTCGCTATCTTTATCGTGCAGTTTTTTCTCTACTTCGCAGCCTGCGACCTGTTGGTGGCGAAGGGAGCGGTAGTGCCATTAATGGTATCCGGATCGGCGTTTCTGCTTTCGCTAGTGGGGATCTGGGTATTGGCGAGACTGTGTCAGCGCTATAGGGCGTCACGAGTTCTTACGACGGGGCTCCCTGTGTTCCTGCATTCTTTGGAGCCGGCACGGGCGGTCAGGGAATTTCGACATGCAGCCTGACCAGCAGAGTCAGTCGGGACCGCCCTTTGGCGAAATTGACTGGGGTCTGCATCTACGCAGGGAATTCTCTGTGAATCAATCAGTGTTGGGCTTGCTCGATCAGATTGCACACATGGCTCGCAAAGGGGAGCGCGCAGGTGAAGGCCGGTGAGACGGCGTTCAGCACATGCATCGACCGATGATCGCCTTCCAGAACGAAATCCATTTCGAGCTTCCGCTTCGTGATATCGAGTAGCTGGGCCCGAATGCCGGGCCGTCCCCACTGCTGATAGTTCGATTCCTCCACGCCTTCGGCGAGCACCGACGCCAGCTCAACCATCTTACTGCGAGAATATTTGCGAATCTCTTCGATGGCCAGGCGCCGGTAGTCGAACTGTGCGTTGGTGAGCAGGCTCAGTCCGCGCCCGGCTACTTCCATCAATTCGGGCATGCTGAAGTTGCCGAATCCTTCGTAGTTTTCACGCCAAAAGGCCGGAATCGCCGTCGGGCCGATTTTCGTTTTGCCGTCGGCGGTAATGGTGAAGTGCACACCGAGAAACGGATTGTTCAAGTCGGGAACCGGATAGATATTGGTGCGGATGGAGCCCGGCGGTTCGTTCGAATAGAGGTAGAGCCCTTTGAAGGGAAGGATCCGGTAGTTTTTTGAGAAGCCGTAATCGATCGCAATCTTGTCGGCGTACAAGCCGGCGGCATTGATGACATAGCCAGCGGAGATGGTATGGGTTGTCGTGTTGACGCCGGTTTTTCCCCGTCGCATGTAGGCCGTGCCCAGCTGAATGTCGATTTTTTCTTTAATCGCGTCGCGCTGCATGGCATCGACGACGAACTGCGGATTGACCGTCGAGGTGCGTGGTGAGAACAGCGCGCGTTGGAAGGTTTTCACGCGAGGCTCGATCCGCTGGGCTTCTGCTTCAGTCAGCTCTTGGATTTCAATCCCGTTCGCCTTGCCGCGTTTCACGAGCTCGTCGAGGGAGGGGAGATCGCCGGCATCTTTGGCGACCACGAGTTTCCCACAGCGATTGAGGGGGATGTTGTTCTGCTCGCAGTAGGCCGTCATCTGCTCATTGCCGAGTTTGGTGAATTTGGCTTTCAAGCTGTCGGGAGAATAGTAAAACCCGGCGTGCAGCACGCCGCTGTTGCGTCCGCTGGCATGGGCGCCGCAGGACGATTCCTTTTCAATTAATGTGATGCGCGCGTCCTTATGGCGGGCTTTCAGCTCTCGGGCGATGCTCAATCCGATCACGCCACCGCCGATGATGAGAAAGTCACAGGTCTGCATGGACCCTCGTGATGGCCTGATGGAGAATTCCGGTCATGCGCTGGAGCTCGCGTGGCGTTACGGACAGCGGCGGCATCAAGGCGATGATGTTGCCCAACGGCCTGAGGAGCAAGCCAAGGCGGCGCGCTTCCATGGTGACGCGATGGCCGATCCGGGCCTGAAGCGGGATGGCTTCGCGGGTAGTTTTATTTTGAACGAGTTCGATGCTCACCATCATGCCGCGTTGGCGAATGTCTCCCACCAGCGGCAAGTCAGCAAACGGCTTGAGCAGGCGTTTTAACAGCGAGATCTTCGGGCGTAGTCCGGCGAGAGTCTTTTCCTTGCGGAAGATCTCGATGTTTGCCAGTGCAACGGCGCAGCCTAGCGGATTGCCGGTATAGCTGTGCCCGTGGAAGAAGGTCTTGAATTCTTCATACTTTCCCAGGAAGGCGGTATAGATTTCTTCGGTCGTTAATGTGGCGGCCAACGGCATATAGCCTCCGGTGAGGCCCTTGCTGATGGCCATCAGGTCCGGTGTGACGCCCTCGTGTTGACAGGCGAACATCTTTCCTGTGCGCCCGAACCCTGTCGCGACTTCGTCGGCGATGAGCAGCACATTATATTGAGTGCAGAGTTCACGGATGCGTTTCAGATAGCCTGGCGGGGATATGATCATGCCGGCCGCGGCCTGCACCAGCGGTTCGATCACGAATCCGGCGATCTCTCGATGCCGGGTCTTGAGCAGCTGTTCGATCGGATCAAGACAGGCCATCCGGCAAGAGGGATGGGTCAGGTTGAGTGGACAGCGGTAACAGTAGGGGGGCTCTGCGTCGAGCGTTGGAAATAAGAGCGGTTTGAATCTGGCGTGAAACAGTTCGATATTGCCGACACTGACCGCTCCGATCGTGTCGCCGTGATAGGCCAGCTTCAGATGCAGAAAAGTCTGTTTCGGACCGGCTTCCGGGTGCCGCTGCTGCCAGTATTGCACCGCCATCTTCATGGCCACTTCCACGGCGGTTGAGCCATTGTCGGAGTAGAAAACCCGGCGCAATCCTTTCGGCGCAATGCGGATGAGTTCCCACGCCAGTTGAATCGCCGGCGGGTTGGACAGGCCGAGGAATGTGGAGTGTGCGATCTTGTCGAGTTGGTTTTTGATGGCGCGATCGAGCGTTGGATGCCGATGCCCATGAAGATTGACCCAGATCGAGGAGGTGCCGTCCAGGTACGCCCGGCCTTCCGTATCGATCAGGGTAGAACCCTTCCCTCGCTCGATAATCAGCGGGGTTTCCTGTTCCCATTCCTGCATTTGGGTGAAGGGGTGCCACAGGTACCGGTGATCCCAGGCTGCGAGTTGGTGGGGGGATGGGTGTTGAGTCATGGCGATCAAGCGCTCGTCAATCGTCAGTCGTCAATCGTGAATGTAGGGAAGCTTGTTCTCCCGTTTGACGCATGACGTATGACGGGGCGTCGACGCGCGCGTGTGACGGATTATACGGGCGGGTCTTCGCTTTGACAACCCGGGGGGCAGTTACTATAATGAACCGATTTTTTCTGAAAAGAGCAGGATTTGCAAAGCCTTATACGAAACTTCTCAATAATCGCCCATATCGATCACGGCAAATCTACCCTCGCGGACCGGCTCTTGGAAGCAACTGGTGCAGTCACTGCACGAGAGGCCAAAGAGCAGATCCTCGATGCCATGGACCTTGAACGGGAACGTGGTATTACGATTAAAGCCCATGCAGTGGCAGTCCGGTACAAGGCTAAGGACGGGAAGACGTACGATTTGCATTTGATCGATACGCCGGGGCACGTCGACTTCACCTATGAAGTCTCGCGCAGTCTCGCCGCCTGCGAAGGCGCATTACTCCTGGTCGATGCGACACAGGGGGTGCAGGCCCAGACCATCGCCAACGTCAATCTGGCCATGGCGAACAATCTGACCATTATTCCCGTGATCAATAAGATCGATTTGGCGAGTGCGGACGTTGACGGGACGAAGCAATCCATTTCCGATGTCTTGCAACTGGATGGCAGCGAGTCGATGCTCATCAGCGCCAAAGAGGGCAAGGGGGTGCCGGAAGTGCTCGAAGCGATCATCGAGCGAATTCCGCCGCCATCCGGAGATCCAGTTGCTCCGCTGAAAGCGCTGATCTTCGATTCCTGGTTCGATAACTATCAAGGCGTCATCGTGCTGATCCGTGTCGTCGACGGCGAAGTCCGGCCCGGCATGAAGATCAAAGTGATGTCCAACGACCGGACATTCGAAGTGATGGAAGTCGGGAAATTTTCGCCCAAGCGGACAAAGACCGCACAGTTGCTGACCGGCGAGGCCGGCTATCTTTGCGCGAATATGCGAGAAGTGGCCGATGTCAAGATCGGCGACACACTGACCGATGCGGTGCGTCCGACGAGCACGCCGTTCCCCGGATATAAAGAAGTGAAGCCGTTGGTGTTCTGCGGACTCTATTCCACCGATACGGCCAAGTATGAAGATCTGCGGGATGCCCTCATCAAGCTGCGTTTAAACGATTCCTCATTTGTCTATGAACCGGAGAGTTCCCTGGCCCTGGGTTTCGGGTTTCGTTGCGGCTTTCTGGGCTTATTGCACATGGAAATCATTCAGGAGCGCCTGGAGCGGGAATATGGCCTGACGTTGATTACGACCGCCCCCACCGTCGTCTATCGCGTGATGACGACTAAAGGGGAGGTGCTGGAGATCGACAATCCCGCCGAGCTGCCGGAACCCAGCAGTATCGAGTCGTTTGAGGAGCCCTTTATCCTGGCGACCGTCATTACGCCGGAGCGCTACATGGGGGCGATCCTCAAGCTCTGTCAGGAACGCCGTGGCATTCAGCGGGATATCCACTTCCTCGATCCGACACGGGTGGTCATCAGCTATGAGATGCCACTCAATGAAGTCATCCTGGATTTTTACGACAAGCTCAAGTCGCGCACGCAAGGTTACGCGTCGCTGGACTATGAGTTGCTCGGCTATCGCGAATCCGATCTCGTGAAGCTTGATATTCTTCTGAACGGTGAAGCCGTAGATGCGTTGTCGTTCATTACCCATAAAGAACGATCGATCCATCGAGGGCGGCAGATGGCGGAAAAGATGAAAGAGCTGATTCCTCGCCAGATGTTTGAAATTGCCATTCAGGCGGCGATCGGGACCAAGATCATTGCCCGCGAATCGATCGGCGCGATGAAGAAGAACGTCATCGCGAAGTGCTATGGCGGCGACATCTCGCGCAAACGGAAACTGCTGGAAAAGCAGAAAGAGGGCAAGAAGCGGATGAAGTCGGTGGGCAGCGTGGAAGTGCCTCAGGAGGCTTTCCTGGCGCTGTTGAAAGTGGGGGATGAATGAGTATTGAGCCGACCCCGCCCAATCTCGATGAGGTGTCGGGCCCTGTTCCGGCCGCGGCTCCGGCTGCCGAGGCGCGCCCAAGCGGAAAATCTATTGTTCGGGAATATGCCGAAGCCATCGTCGTCGCGATGCTGCTGGCGTTCGCGATCCGGGTGTTTGTCGTGCAGGCCTTCAAAATTCCCTCCGGGTCGATGATTCCGACATTGTTGATCGGCGATCATATTCTCGTCAGCAAGTTGTCCTACGGGCTTCAGTGGCCGACCGATTGCAAATTGCAATGGAACTTTCCGCCGGTGAATTGCTACACCTCCACCAATGTGATGCCGTTCAGCAAGCCGCAGCGGGGCGATGTCATTGTGTTTCGCTTTCCCGAAGATGAAGAAAAGGATTTCATCAAGCGCATCGTCGGCACGCCGGGCGATACGGTGCAGATCCGCAACAAGCAGGTGTTGGTCAACGGTGAGCCGCTCGACGATCGGGCGTTTACGCAGCGGATCGATCCCGGCATCATCGACAGTACGATCAATCCCCGCGACAACTTCGGCCCGGTGACGGTGCCGGAAGGATCCTATTTTGTCATGGGCGACAATCGCGATCAGAGCCTCGACAGCCGGTTCTGGGGCTACGTGCGGGAGGAAAAAATCCGCGGGAAGGCATTCAGAATCTACTGGTCCTGGAGCGGCCACGGTCAGTGGACTGAGTGGGTCCGGTGGGATCGGTTCGGCAAGGCCATTCAATGATCTGCCAATAGAAGGACGCGCACGTCATGGCTTCGCAGACCACGCAACAGCATTCCGTGTCGCAGAAGGCGCTTCGCCAGTATCTCCAGCGGTTTCCCCAGGCCAGTCTGTTGGTCATCGGGGATTTGATTCTTGACCACTATGTGATGGGGCGGGTGAGCCGAATTTCTCCGGAGGCGCCGGTTCCGATCGTGCATGTCGAGTCGGAGACGCTGCGATTGGGCGGCGCGGCCAACGTGTTCAATAATATTCTCGCCCTCGGCGGGAAGGCGGACTTGTGCGGCGTGATCGGGGCCGACGAGAGCGGGCGGTTGCTGCTGAAAGAATTGGGCAAGTCGCGGTCAGGCCGGGGCGGGGTGATCATCGATCACGATCGTCCGACCACGCGTAAGAGCCGGGTCATCGCCCACAATCAGCAGATCGTGCGTTATGACATGGAAGGCCGTCAGGAACTGAAAGGAACGCTTCAGAAACGGCTGCTGCGCTACGTCGAATCGCGGATTCGCGAGCTGTCCTGCATTGTCGTGTCGGATTACGCCAAAGGCGTCGTGTCGGCGGCGCTCATGACGGAACTGACGCGGCTGGCGGCCTTGCGCAAGATCCCGATCATCGTTGATCCTAAGGTTGAGCATTTCAGTTACTACAAAGGGGTGACGGTGATGACGCCGAACCACCTGGAAGCGACGCAGGCGGCCGGCCTGCATGGCGATGATGATCAGACCATCGATCAGGCCGGCGCGGTCATCCGCCAGCGGCTGGGGTGCCAGTCTGTGCTCATCACCCGCGGCGAAAAAGGAATGAGTTTGTATGAGGGCGAGGGCACGTCCTGGCATCTGCCGACGCAAGCCCGGCAAGTCTACGATGTGACAGGGGCCGGCGATACGGTCATCGGCACCTTGGCGCTGGCGCTGGCAACCGGCGCGAGCATGCGGGAAGCGGCGACGCTGGCCAATCATGCGGCTGGAATCGTCGTCGGCATGGTCGGGACGGCGACGGTCTCGCCCAAGCAGCTCCTGGAGGCGGTCGGCAATGGCTAAAGCAGTGTCGTCGGTCACCGTGGTGATTCCGGCACGCTACGGCTCGTCGCGGTTTCCCGGGAAACCGCTGGTGAAGCTGGCTGGCAAACCGATGATCCAGCATGTGTATGAACGTGCGCGGGCCTGCCGGTCCGTGAACGAAGTGTTGGTGGCGACCGATGATGAGCGTATCAAGCAGGCGGTCGAGCAGTTCGGCGGCCGGGCCATCATGATGGGCGGTGAGTACCGGACGGGGACCGATCGGGTGGCGGCGGTGGCGCGGATGTTTGCGGGAGAGTGTTTCGTCGATTTGCAAGGCGACGAGATTCCGTTGAATTCAGAGCTGCTGTCGGATCTCATCGATCCGTTCCTCCAAAGCGGCGCCGAAATGGGCACGCTGAGGCGCAAGATGGACCCCACGGACGATCTCCAGAATCCGGCGATCGTCAAAGTGGTGACGGATATTCGTGGGCACGCGCTCTATTTCTCGCGTGCGCCGATTCCGCTGGTGCGGGATGACCCGAGCCGGCGTGTGGTGAGCGGGCTGCATTACATTCATCTCGGGGTCTATATCTATACCAAGGAAACCCTGCTGCGCTTTGCCGGCATGAATACGGGCGCGTTGGAAGACGCCGAGAAGCTCGAACAGTTGCGCGCGCTCGAAAACGGAGTCCGCGTTCGGGTCTGGGACACGCAATATGCCTCGCTGCGTATCGATACGCCCGAGGATGTTCCTGAGGCCGAGGAGAAATTGCAACAATACGAATCCGTAAAGCGGGAGCTCAATCTTAACCGAATCGCACCGGGCCGATGACGCAGGATCAGCAGCGGGCCAGTCGCCGATCGTGGGGGCAACCATGAGCAAGTGTATGTTCGTTACAGGTGGAGTGGTCTTGTTGCAAGAGAAAAAACTGGCCTCGGCATCGATCGGGAATGCATGGGGGCAACCATGAGCAAGTTTATTTTTGTTACAGGTGGAGTGGTTTCGTCGCTGGGGAAGGGATTGGCCTCGGCGTCGATCGGGAATCTCCTGGAGAGCCGCGGGCTCAAGATCACCTTCTTGAAGCTCGATCCCTACATCAACGTCGATCCGGGCACGATGAATCCCTATCAGCATGGCGAAGTCTTCGTCACCGAAGACGGCGCCGAGACGGATCTCGACCTGGGGCATTACGAGCGGTTCACCTCGTTGTCGCTGACCAAGGAAAGCAATTACACCACGGGGCGGATTTACAATTCCGTCATCACGAAAGAGCGCCGGGGCGATTACCTCGGCGGCACCGTCCAAGTGGTGCCGCACATCACCGACGAGATCAAGCAATGTATCATGCGGATCTCGCAGGGGATCGATGTCACGATTGTCGAGATCGGCGGAACGGTCGGCGATATCGAAAGTCTGCCGTTTCTCGAAGCCATCCGCCAGATGCCGTACGATGTCGGCCGCGACAATGTGCTGTATGTCCATCTGACGCTGGTGCCCTACATCGGCGCCGCCGGCGAATTGAAGACAAAGCCCACACAGCATTCGGTGAACAAGCTCCGCGAGATCGGTATCCAGCCGCATATCCTGCTGTGCCGCACCGACCGGTATATTCCGCCGGAGATGAAGGCGAAGATCGCGATGTTTTGCAACGTCGAGAAGGATGCCGTCATCACCGCCAAGGATGTCGAGACGATCTACGAAGTGCCGATCGTCTTTCGGAAGGAAGGTCTGGATGAACTCATCGTCCGGTTGCTGCATATCGAGACCGGTCCTCCCAATCTCCGCGAATGGGATGCGATGGTGCAGAAGATCAAGCATCCGAAACACGAGATTTCCGTCGCGCTGGTCGGGAAGTATGCGGGGCTCAAGGAGTGCTACAAGAGTCTGGCCGAAGCGCTGGTCCATGGCGGCATCGATCATGAGACGAAGGTGAACATCACCTGGATCGAGTCCGAGGATGTTGAACGCCAGGGAACTGAGCGGATTTTGCGCGAAGCGGACGGCATCCTGATTCCCGGCGGGTTCGGGACGCGCGGGGTCGAGGGAAAGATTCTGACGATTCAGTATGCGCGAGAGCGCGAAGTGCCGTTCCTCGGACTGTGCTTGGGCATGCAATGCGCCACCATCGAGTTTGCGCGGAACGTGGCGGGGCTGGCGGGAGCTAACAGCTCGGAGTTCGACGAGCAATCGCCGCACCCCGTGATTCATTTGATGTTCGACCAACAGTCCGTGAGCGACAAGGGCGGGACGATGAGACTCGGTTCCTACCTATGCAAGCTCGGGGAGGGGACGCTGGCGCAGAAGATGTACGGCGTCAACGAGATCGGTGAACGGCACCGGCATCGGTATGAGTTCAACAACGCCTATCGGGAGCAGCTCACCGCCAAGGGATTGGTGCTGAGCGGTCTGTCGCCGGACGGGCGGCTGGTCGAAATCGTCGAGCTCAAGAAGCATCCCTGGTTCCTCGCGACGCAGTTCCATCCGGAATATCGTTCACGTCCGCACCACCCGCATCCGCTCTTCAGCGGGTTTGTCGGCGCGGCGTTGCGGAAAAAGCTGGGTCATTAAATGAGTCACGAAGTCCAGATCGGTTCATTCAAAGTCGGCGGGGGGAATCGTCCGTTCCTCATCGCCGGTCCCTGCGTGATTGAGAGCGAGCAGCTGGTGCTGGATACGGCCGGGAAGATCGCAGAGATCACCAAGGCACTCGGCATTCCCTATGTCTTCAAGTCATCGTTCGACAAGGCCAACCGGACGTCGATCAAGTCCTATCGCGGCCCCGGCATCGAGAACGGTTTGGCGGTGTTGAAGAAGGTGAAGGAGCAACTGGGGCTTCCGATCCTGACCGACGTCCATACGGAAGAGCAGGCCACGGAAGCGGGAAAGGTGGTCGATGTGCTGCAGATCCCGGCATTCCTGTGCCGCCAAACAGATTTGCTTATCGCGGCGGCTAAGACCGGCAAAGTGGTGAATGTGAAGAAGGGCCAGTTTCTGTCGCCGCCTGAAATGGCCAACGCCGTGAAAAAGGTAGAAGAGTGCGGAAGCCAGAAGATTATCCTGACGGAACGGGGTTCGTCGTTCGGCTACAATAATCTCGTGGTCGATATGCGCTCGTTCCCCATCATGCGCAGCTTCGGGTATCCGGTTGTGTTTGACGCAACTCACAGTGTGCAATTGCCCGGCGGCGGGGGCACCAAGTCCAGCGGTCAGCGAGAATTTGTCGAGCCATTGGCCTGCGCGGCAGCCGGCGCTGGAGTAGACGGGTTCTTCATGGAAGTGCATCCCAATCCGGATGAGGCGCTCTCCGATGGACCGAACATGGTCCCGCTGCATCAACTGAAAACCTTGCTCGAACGGGTCATGCGGATATGCGACGCAGCACAACCAAGAAAGTAACAAAACTAGCCGCGTCGCCAGCACCCAAGACCGTCAAAAGTCTGGGAAGCCTGGGCGATGGAAAACGTGTGCTCGAAATCGAAGCGCGTGCGGTACAGGCGCTCGTCGATCGCATGGACAGCAAGTTTGAAAAAGCCGTGGATCTGTTGGCCCAGTGCAAAGGCAAGGTCGTGGTCTCCGGTATGGGCAAATCCGGGCTGATCGGCCAGAAGATTGCCGCGACGCTGGCGAGCACCGGCACCTCCTCATTTTTCCTCCATCCCGCCGAAGGCGTGCATGGCGACCTGGGGATGTTGGCCCGTCGCGATGCGTTGATCGCTATTTCGAATAGCGGCGAAACGGCGGAGTTGCTGCAACTGCTTCCCTATGTCGAACGCATGGGCATTCCGGTCATCGGCCTCACGGGCCGCATGACCTCCACGTTAGCCAAGCAGAGTGATGTGACGCTGGATGTGTCGGTGTCGGAAGAGGCCTGTCCGATGGGACTTGCGCCGACGGCCAGCACGACGGCGACCTTGGCGATGGGCGATGCGCTCGCGGTGGCCCTGCTGCAGAAGCGGGGATTCAAGGAAGAAGACTTTGCGCAGTTCCATCCGGGCGGCACGCTCGGACGGCGGTTGCTTGTCAGGGTGAAAGACCTCATGCATGCGGGAGCCGATTTGCCGAAGGTCGATGAGACGGTGGCCGGCACGACGGCGATGTTGGAGATGACCGCCAAGAAGCTCGGCATGACGACGGTCGTCGATCAAGCCGGGAAGCTGGCCGGGATTATCACCGACGGAGACTTGCGGCGGTTCAT
>JBEBHO010000182.1:0-11070 GCA_040081095.1 Nitrospira sp. | reverse complement strand
GCTGCCCCCGCTCAACCAGCCAGAGCACCGCCATCCAGCCCGCCATCGCGATCCAGGCCCACAGGAGCAGAGTAAGGGGATCATGAGCCATCGAAACCTCACGAACGAACGCGTGACTACGCCGGCGGATAGTCCCACAAATCTGCGCCGGCCGTGGATCGAGTCTCCAGCCAGGAACGAAATCCGGGAATCGGAAATGAGAGGAGCCGCTGAATCTTATCGCAGCGCATCGACAAATCAGGCGGCCGTGGCGGCCCGTGATACGCGGTCACCGATCCCGGCCGAAGGCGTGACGCCAACTCGGGATACTTCATCGTCAGCGCGTCACCGATTTCCATTCGTGACAGCCGTTCGGTTCCTCCGAGATGATACAGGCCGCACCGCTCCTGGCCGACCAGTTCCCAAACCGCGCGCGCCACGATGCCGGCCGGCACCGGATTGCGATACTCATCGGTGAACAGCGTGAGGGGTTGATCCCGTCCGGCGCTGCGCCGCATCTCTTCCACAAAACTGCGGTCGCCGGTCGGTGAGGTGCCGGCCGTCAGGGCCAGGCGAATCACCGTATGACGAGGGTTGGCGAGGACCACCTGTTCTGCCGCCGCTTTGGTCTCTCCATACCGGTTGACGGGGTTGACCGAGTCCGTTTCGACATACCAGCCTTGCCGGCCGTCGAACACTTGATCGCTCGAAAACAGCAGGAGCGGGCGATCCGCCGCGAGCGAAGCAAGGAGAGCCGTCGAGCCCACGTTGATTCTTGTTGCGAGCGCCTGATCCTGCTCACAGGCCGCAGTACGACTCATCGCCGCGCAATGGATGACCAGAGCCGGTTGATGTTCCCGCCAGAGCCGGCGGACGGTTGACTCGTCCGTAAGATCAACGTCCTGCCGCGCCAACCCGCGCACATCCCAGCCCGGCGCCCACCGCGCGGCGGTCCGCACGAGATAACCCCCGACCAATCCACCCGCGCCGGTAACCCATACAACCGGCTTCATGTGGTGCCTCCCAATCGCCTGATCTCCGGCACATCGATCACGCAATGAGAAACCGGCGGATGCTCGATAGACCAGACCAGCGCCGTAAGCATATCGTGAAGAGTGACCAGGCCAAGACGCATGGCTGCGTCACGCGTTGAAGGGATCAGTTCCATCAGCCGATAGACCGGTTGCAACGCCAGCGGCCACCAGTGGCCCGGGCCCAGGATATACCAGGGTCTGAGCATCGTCGCACGCAGCCCGCTGGCTCGCAGCCGGTCTTCGCACTCGCATCGGACGTCGATATAGGCTTTCATGATGGGAGCCGGATGGGCCACGCTGACATAAACGACATGTTCGACCCCCGCAGCTTGCGCGGCATCGATAGAAGCACGACCGGCCACGAGATCGATGGCTCTGAATTGCGGACCCTTCCACGGAGCCGGCTTCGGAACGCCGACGAGCTGCACGACCGTATCGCCGGCATGCAAGTGAGGTGTCAGACTTGCCTTATCGAGCGGATCGGCCTGTACGACACGACATCCTGGTATCAACGTCGCCTGTGACCCCGGTCGCACCACCGCCGTGACGGTATGGCTGCGCTCAAGCAACCGCGGGATGAGCCGCGATCCCAGATATCCGGTGCTTCCAATCACAACGACATGATGGGATGACATCGTGTGTCACCGACTCGTGGGAGCGCGGTTGGCGAGCTCGCGCAGGAACACAGGACCCACTCCCTCATCACGAAGACTCTTCATCCCCTGCTCCATGAGTTGATGGGCCGCGCGAATCAAATCATCCTGATCGGCCCGTTCCAACCCAAGGCTGGTCTTGATTCTGGTGACCTTCGCTCCAAGCGGATCGTCATCCGACAGTTGTTTGAGGGCGAGATGCCAGAACGTGCAGGCACTCTGGCTCCCATTCACCGCGAACGTGCTGAACATGGCGCTGTCTTGCTGGTCTTCCGTCATCCCGACTCGCTCCAGCACCTCGCGCCGGTGACTTTTCAGCAAGATTGTGGAGGCCGACAGGGGTTGGTTCGTGTCGCTCGCGATCCGTGGTGTTGCATCGACCGCGATGATCAGACAGCCCTTGGGAAACTGTGCGGTCAGGGGAGCTCGCTTGTCCGCCTTCACCAGCAGATTCACCAGCGTCTTGATCCCGAGGTTGTCGGCAGGCCCGCCATCATAGACCAGCACGGCGGGCTGTGAACTTGGTTCGGAAGAGGCCAAGGAGACTGGGTCCAACACCCCGGGATAGGCCGCTGACATATAGACCGCCCGTGAGACGCTGAGCGACGCCAGCGATGAGGACAGGGGAGCAAAGCCTTCGTCTGAAATGACGAAGGGATCGCCGGTGAGTGCGTTGGTGGCGTTCAGCAGCAGCTTGGGGCGGGCCGGATTGAGATCGGCATAGGTTGCGCCGTGAAAGAGCTGCTCGTCGAGCACTTGCACGACCGTGTCCGACTTGGTTGCGTCTGTGAACCAATATGTCAGCATGGTGCCGGGCGAGAGAAATCGGCCCCGCACTTCCTGTTGGAAATTGCGGCCCATCCGTTCCAGAAATCCATGCTGGAAATCGATCGTGCGATATCCATCGAGCGCGTAATAGGCCGCGGGCAACGCGCCGCCCGACACGGCCGAGAGCACATCAACCTGCTGCAACAATCCGAGCCGATGTAATTCCAGGAGCATCGCCCCGCCGAAGACGGCCGCCCGGCTCCCTCCGCCGGAAATGGCCAGGCCGATGAATCGCCCGTCGCGCTGGATCGGTTCATCGAGCCGTACATTCGCATGGGTCGAGCTCGGGACAGATACAGAGGGAGTACGACCCGCCGGCGCGCGGTGGGCACAACCGAAAGCCAACAGCGTGACCATGCACAGGAAGACCGACCGGACGGTCATCGGCACCTCGCTCGAAAGGAAACCACAGGCTGGTGAGTCATCCCCCGCTGCCTAGCTCTACGCGGGCAGCAGGGGGTTTGGATGGCTGACGCGATCTAGCTTCTGGTCAGCTTGCGGTACCGGATCCGGTGCGGTTGATCGGCTTCTTTGCCCAGGCGCCGCTTGCGGTCCGCTTCGTAGTCGCTATAGTTCCCCTCGAACCACACCACTTTGCTGTCGCCCTCGAAAGCCATGATATGCGTGGCCAGACGGTCGAGGAACCAGCGATCGTGACTGCTGACGACCGCGCAGCCCGCGAAGCTCTCCAATCCCTCTTCGAGTGCGCGCAACGTATTCACATCGAGATCGTTTGTCGGCTCGTCGAGGATGATGAGGTTGGCACCCTCCTTCAGCATGCGGGCCAGGTGTACGCGATTGCGTTCGCCGCCGGACAGCTCCTTTACCTTCTTCTGCTGATCGGTCCCGGCGAAGTTGAAGCGGGCGCAGTAGCCCCGGGCATTCACTTCGACCTTGCCCAGCTTGATCGTGTCCTGTCCGTCGGAGATCACCTCGTACACCGTCTTGTCCCCGTCGAGGCTGCGGTCCTGATCCACATAGCCGAGCTTCACGGTCTCGCCGATCTTGATGGTTCCGGAATCCGGTTTTTCTTTGCCGAGGATCATTTTGAACATGGTCGTCTTGCCGGCGCCGTTCGGTCCGATCACGCCGACGATGCCGCCCTTCGGCAAACTGAAGTTCACATTCTCATAGAGCACCTTGTCGCCGAACGCCTTGCCGATGCCGTTGGCTTCGATGACCACATCGCCCAGGCGCGGTCCCGGCGGGATATAGATTTCAAGATCTGCGGCAACCTGGTCCTGCTTCTGATTGACGAGTTCCTCATACCGGTTCAAGCGCGCCTTGCCCTTCGACTGCCGCGCCTTCGGCGACATGCGGATCCACTCCAGCTCGTTTTCAAGGGACTTTTGCCGCTTCGATTCGGCCTTCTCTTCTTTTTCCAGCCGGTCCTTCTTCTGTTCCAGCCAGGAGGTGTAATTGCCCTGGAAGGGAATCCCGTGCCCGCGATCGAGTTCCAGAATCCAGCCGGCGACGTTGTCGAGAAAGTAGCGATCGTGGGTGACCGCGATGACCGTGCCCTTGTATTGCTGCAGATGCTGCTCCAGCCATTGCACAGATTCGGCATCGAGGTGGTTCGTCGGCTCGTCGAGCAGGAGAATATCCGGCTCCTGAATCATCAGACGGCAGAGTGCCACGCGGCGCTTTTCGCCGCCGGACAGCACCCCGACCTTCGCGTCCGCGGGCGGACAGCGGAGCGCATCCATGGCAACCTCAAGTTCGTTTTCCAGTTCCCAGCCGTTGGCCGCCTCGATCTTTTCCTGGATCTGCGCCTGCTTGTCGATCAACTTTTCCATTTCGTCGGGACCCACTTCACCGATTTTGTTGCTCACCGCTTCATATTCCTTCAGCAACGCCACCAGCTCGGCCTTTCCCTCTTCAACCACTTCCTTGACCGTCTTGTTCGGATCGAGCTGCGGCTCCTGTTCGAGCAAGCCGATGCTGTAGCCTTTGGAGCGGGTAATCTCGCCGGTAAAATTAGGATCCACGCCGGCGATGATTTTGAGCAGCGAGCTCTTGCCCGATCCGTTCAAGCCGAGCACCCCAATTTTCGCGCCGAAGTAAAACCCGAGGTAGATCTCCCGCAGCACCTGCTTTTTCGGCGGGAATACCTTGCCGACATTCACGAGAGAGAAAATGACTTGTTTGTCGTTGGTCGTAGCCATGATCCTTGGAATCCTCCGCTAGTAATTCACGTTCTTGAGCCGCACAACTTAGCAGACCGCCTCATTCCCGCACAACTCAACCCCTATCGACTTCCCACCCGTCGCCATGACCGGACCGGCCCGTTCAGAAGCCCATTTCCTGCGACAGCCGGACTTCCGATTCATCCACGATTTCTTCCAGGCAGGTGAAGCAGGGAAAGGGGAACTGATTGACGGGAATGGCGCAGACTTCGCCGACCGGCGACTCATCGAGCGCCGGGCCGCCGCATTCTTTATGGATCAGGGTCAGCATCGTGATTCCTTTATGGTTGTCCCAGTACCAGCTTATGAAACCGCTCGACATGTTCAGGGCTACTGAGTCGATGGTCGCCGGGAATCAGGTTCAAGTCGATCGGGAACGTCGGCGCTTTCTCCAGCAATAGTCGGACAAACTCTTTGCTCCCCTCGGGCAGGATCACCGTGTCTTGTAAACCGTGCAGAATCGTCGTCTGCACCGGCCTGAGCCGGTCGAACGTGGTCTGCCAATAGGCTTCGCTCTCCTCAACCCACTTCCATGACAACGGCCAGTCCTTGTGCAGCGGCTCGTCGTCCCAGGGCATCCAGCCGGTGCTCTGCCAGGCCTGTCGTCGTTCAGCAGGAATCTGCTTCGCGCGCACACCCATCATATTGAACGCCGGCGCGATGAGGATGAGCCGATCCGCAAGGTTGAATTCCTGCGCGATCAGCCAGGCGATCCAGCTCCCCAAAGAATTGCCAACGATCGTCATTGGCGGTCCTCCTTTGAGCGTATCGACGACCTTCCGCGCATCGGCAATCCAATCCGAAAGCGTGTAATCCGCGAACCTGCCCCCTGAATCACCAAACCCGCGCACATCGTAGCAACAAAATCCCCAGCCCTGCTCCTCACACCAAGTAGCCAGAGCCTTGCTCTTGTTGCCCCAGCGTTTAGAAAGGAAGCCGGTGATGAAGAGAATCTGGCGATCTGAGCCTTCCGCCCGACTCCCACGGATCAGCTTGCCATCTGAACCTATGACGTCGAATAAGGTCATAATGGTTGGGATCTTGCCGAAAGCTTACTTGGCGCCAATCCTTATGCTGGTCCCCAATAAATCGCTCGCGATCTGTCGGCCCAATTGCTGACTGCAACGGTCGATCTCTTCCCGTACATGTCTATAGGATTCGAACGACCAATACTTAATCGGTCGTGGGACACTCACACATTCGTACTGCCTTTCTTCGCTGCCCATCGCCTCGTTGCTAGTGGTCACGTGTGCCACGGCTTCGACCCGCAGCTCGACACCTGAAGAAAACCATTGGTCGTCATCTGTAAAATGAATACGTGTGATGGTCGCCTGCAAGAAGGATCCAATGTCACTGTCCTGAGAAAGGACGGGTGTATCGATCGTTCCTGGGTACATGTGCGCTCCCGATGAGGCCATGTCTACAAGTGGTTTCGACTCCAGCGCGGTAAAGGCTTGTCTCGCCCAATCTCCACTTCCGTCATGCTCCCGCGCCTGTTCAAATATCAGCGCACTTGCAGAAGGAAGGATCGACTTCTGTAGTTGGTCATTGACTCCTTGCACCTGCCTGACCAACGCTTCCTTGAAATCTTCTTCAAGAGTTTCAGAGTATTCTGCGTCTAACCCACCAACAACCCCTCCCACTGCCATAGCAACCAGAGCGAAAGCTCCTACTGCTATCTGTGCGTCTCTACATTTCTCGTCAGACTTCCTGCATTCCTTCGCAACAAATTCCATGGGCCGGAATGTTTGTTCGTACCAAGCAAAGCTCTGATTTGATCCATGGGCTATCTTGCTCCACATTTCTTTTCTGAAGAGTTGGCCGTTCGTCAAAACAGCCGTACGAGCCTCTAGGTCCTTGTGCAATATTCCGATCTTCCCCGGCTTCTTTGTAAACGGACCTTCATCAGCAAACACGACGGGCGGGATTCCTTCAGTATCACGAATCGTTGCACATCCGTTGAGCACGAGGAAGGCACAGAGAATGGCGATTTCTCTCAGGATCATATTCATGCTCCGCCATTTTACCGCAGCGGTTTCGGAATTACTTGAGCTGTTGTTGGAGGAAATGGCTTAGTGACTGCAGCACCATTCGCGGAATCTCGTGGCCCCCGCGGAAATTGTGCCATTCGACGGACAGTCCCGCATGGACCAGCGTGTCTCGCAACCGTTCGGCCCCGACATAGGGCAGGATCTCGTCCTGCACCCCGTGGCTTTGAAACACCGGCAGGCCTTTGCGCTTCGGCAAGAGCGGCCCCCAGACTGGCTGCGCCAGGATGTTGCCGGACAGTTGGACGAGTCCGGCATAGGGCTGGTCGGTGTGAAGGATGAGATCGCAGGAGAGCATGGCACCTTGGGAGAATCCGCCGAGCACGGTCTTCTTCGGATCGGCGTCGAACTTGTGCTCGATTTCTTTCAAGAACGCCAGCATCGTCTCACGCACCGGCGCCAGACCCTTGGGAACGTCCTGCGAGAGGTCGCGCACCCGTCCGGCCGCCCGATCCTGGGCAATACGCGCCATGTCGATCAACCACCAGGCTCGCGCATCGCCCGGCCCAAAGCTCAGCGAGAGCGGACCTTCGGGAAACACAAACCTCGTACCGGCCGGCACGTTCAGGGCATCGGCCAACGGCACAAGATCGTCGCCCGGCGCACCGAAACCATGGAGCAGCAGGACGAGAGGCCCTCGCCCTCCCCCCTTGCCGTCCGTACCGCCCGTCATTCGCGTCCGTAACCCACCGATCTGTTCTTCACGCATGAGTGACCCGTTATCCCATATACAAATATTGCAACAATGCGACGAGGCCGTAGAGCGACGATTCAATCACCGGCTGCTGATACAGCGGGACGAACGCGCCCTGTTCGTTCTCTTCCACTTCGTCGATGATGTATTGAATCTGTTTGACGCGGACTTCGTGTTCCTTGCCCAGCCCCAGCGCCTGAACCATCTTCCGGCTGAGTCCCTCCAGCATCGCCTGCTTCGCCTTATTCGCTGCCTGATACAACAGATACGCGCCCATCAGCGCGAGCAGAATGTTCACGGACCACGTGACGATCAAGATGATCGGGTAATTCCACACGTCGAAATAATCGTTTCGCGCCGCGATCATAATCAACAAGGCAATGAACGGATAGCGAATCAGGCGATTGACCACTTCGGTGCGCTGGCCGATCAGATCGACCACCGCCAGATATTTTAACTTCTCGAACTCGGCCTTCTGCGCTGCCCCCAGCCCATAATCCTGGAGATACTCTTCCTGTACCTGATCCGACCAGCCGCCGGTGGAAGCCGTCACCCAGCCGATCCAGCGCCGGCAGAGCATGACCGCATCGAAGACCGCGAGATTGAGCAGGACCACGAACGAGACGCTGCTCAGCGTCATGAACCAATCCACACGGCAGCTCAGCCAGCCGCGGCAGGGATGGATGAATTCTTCGTCCAGAATCCAATGCTGCACCGACCCCATGATGCCGAGATAGACGACAAACAGGAGCGCGGCCCGCGCCGTCCGTTGTGCCGGCTGACTCGCCTCGCGATACCAGGCCCACGCTTGATCGACAGAGGTGGCCGTCATCGTCGCGGCCGGGTGATACACCCGCTGAAGATTCGTCCAGAATGCGCTCAGCGACCATCGGCGGCCTGACCCGCCTTCAAAACGAAATTCCTCTGAAATGAACTCGCCGTTCTTGGTGAGATCGCGCGAACCCTTGGCGAGAAACACCGCACAGAGAATCACGACCAACACCCGGAGTAGTTCGCTCGGCCAGACACTCACTCCGGCCGTCAGCGAAAAGGGTTCGCCCTCGTCATGCTGCGCTAACAGCCCCACCGCGCCGCCCCACACGAGGAACAGGATGAATCCGGCAAAGACGCCGAGTCCGATCACCGCCAAGAGACGCGGATTTCTCAACACCCACAGCCACAACCGCTGATTGCTCCACGCGATGACCGTGCCGACCAGCAACCCCACCGCCATCAGCGCGACTACTGCCGTATTATCGAATCCGACTCCCTGCTTCAGCTGACTCATATCATCCGCATGGGCCAAGTCGGCCCTCAAGGGGTGAACGGTCCGGACCAGTTCGCGATCCACCACGCTCAGATCCACCGCGCCGCTCCGCCCCACTTCAAATAACCGCGGGTGGGAACCGGCATCGTAGAGGCGATCGTCGGGGGTCATCGATACGTGGTAGGCCGAGGTGCAGGGCCCCGTCGGCCTCTGATGCCCATTGGACTCACAGGTCACATGCTCCACCGCCTGCAGCGTGGCGAAGTACGCGGAGGTTTGATAGCTGCTCCGAAACGGCGGCACATCGCGCTGAAGGCCACCATCCAATTGGAGGCCGTAGGGAGAGGCGATCACCATGTTGCGGGTGGATTTGTACTCGCTGCCATGCAGATAGCGCGCATCGAGATCGACCGTGAAGAAAATCGCATGGGGAAACGACGGCCGGAGCGCCTTGATGATGAGCAGCGCGTCGTAGGGGTCCGTGCCGAGAATGCCGATCGCCCGGGCCCCTTCGCCCTCGTCGTAAATACGGGCAGCCAGCGCGCGCACGTAGTCGAGCTGGCTCGTGCCTTCCGGACGGTCTCGCTGATTTTCCTTCAGCTGCTCGGCCGCCTTGGCTTTCTCGGCCCTGGCGGATTTCCCTCCGTCATCGCCGGGCACCTCACCATCCAGGCCGCCCAAATAGCTGTAACGAAACACATTCAGGGTCAGCGCTTCATAGTCGACGGGGCGTTGAATCTGCAGATCCACCGCGTCAGGCACGGTCGGACACCATTGCTTGATATCGACCGGCACTTGGATCTGCTTGAGATCCGCCTCCGGATAGGTGGCCACTTTCGCGCAGGCGGCGGCACGAAACTCGATCGGCAGGGCCCGTCCATAAAACGAATCCCATTCTCCGATGAGAATCACCGCATCCCAGCCGAGCCGGACCTGGCGCCGTTCGAGTTCTTCGACCAGCGACTCGAACAGCCGGTCATCCGATCCGATATCGTAGGCCAGCCGGACATTCGCGGCCGCCAGCCGGTGGTGGAACTCCCGCTCGCAGGACTCGTAGCCGGCGCAGGCCGGGCCCTTTCCAGACTCGGTCTTGAGCCCATAGGCGAGCAGCCCCTTCATCGCGCTCGTCCAGGGCGAATAGAGATCGATCATGCCGTCGGCGTTCGGCCAGACGCCGACCCCCTCATGCGGATCGGCATAGGCGTCACCGGCCTCATCGAGCAGCGCCCGAAAGGCTGACGAACTGCGAGGGCCTACAATCTTGAACGTGACCGCCTGGCGCAACGCGGGATTCAGCCGGACCAGCTTCGGCGCGCCGTCGGTGAGCTGGCACTCGCTCCGCTGCGGTGAGAGCTGACAGATGAGCGCTTGCGACAGAGAGGTCAACGTGGCAAAGAATCCCCGGCTGAGCACTTCATCCGGCAGCCAGACGACAAGCACATGATTCGCGCGCGAACCTTCTTCTCCACAGACACGGGTCTTTCGCAAGCGATACCATTCATAGGGCAGGGCTTGGACGGGGCTTTGGGGATCCCAATCGACGAACGAGAGATGGCCCTCGTCTTCAGGCACGTAGCAGGCGACGCCGAGCGCCGTGCCGATAGCATACCGGTCGCGAATGCGGGACTCGGTGCTTTCGACATACCCGCCGCCGCTCGTCGTCGTCAGCAAGACCGTGACGCGCTGCCCGTTTTTCACACGCTCAGCGATCGCCTGCCGGAGCGGGCGCAGCCGTTCGATGAGCGTCGAATCGCCCGATCGACCGGCACCGGACTTGGCCGTTCCGGCCCCAGAGGCCTTGGCCTCACGCGCCGCCCGCTGCACCGCTGCGATCGGATCTTCCCAGAGCCGCGCCCGCACCAGCTGCTCGCCGGTGGTCTGCTTCAATTCCAACCCGGTCCCGACCGGGCGGGAGCTTTTCAGGGGCTCTTTCACCAGCAAAACACCGGCAATCGCCAGAGCCAGCGTGAGGGCTCCTGCCACTGCCAGCTTTGAATCACCGTGAGATTTTGCCACAGGTCGGACTCCTCAAGAGGGGGATGGTTCAGCCACTGTACAACAAACAATGAGGGACACTGCAAGGTCGGGTGCAATGCAGAACGGCTACGAAGGTTCTGTTTAGCAGATTGCGGGAACGCATCGATACACTTCCCGGCCATCGACAACCTGTCGATGCGAGATGACTACCTCCCGCAGGCTGCTCAACAAGGCCGTTCAGCAAGGCCGCAGCAAGCAAAGAGACGATGCATCCTCGTTTTGTATGGGGAGTCTCTGAGGCCGCGAGAACGCCGCTAACAGGGGTTTTCAGCAGCCTGCTAGGAGCTGCAGCTGACCGACAGATGTTTACCCCAATTCGGGGGCGCGGATGCATAGGCGTCCAT
>JBEBHO010000062.1:0-2969 GCA_040081095.1 Nitrospira sp. | reverse complement strand
TTCGCCGTTCACCGGATTGATCGCGTAGCCGCCCGTGAACACGCCGGTCTTTTCCTTGTCCAGTTCCTGTCGCTGCAGATCGCTCTTCCGCGCAGCCGCTTCACGATAGGCTCCGACTGCGGCTTTCTGGGAGGCGCCGGTCACGACATCGACCAGCGGATGTTCCGGCGCCAGCACCATATAGGTCGCGCCGAAGAGCGTGTCCGGCCTGGTGGTAAAGACCCGGATCGCGCCCTTCGCATCGGCCAGCGCAAAGTCGACTTCCGCGCCGATCGAGCGGCCGATCCAATTCTTTTGCATTTCGAGCGTACTGGCGGGCCACTCGACCAACTTCAAATCTTCGAGGAGCCGATCGGCATAGGCCGTGATCTTCAACACCCACTGACGCATGGGTTTGCGAATGACGTCGAACCCGCCGACCTCGCTCTTACCGTCGATGATTTCTTCGTTCGCGAGCACGGTGCCGAGCGCCGGACACCAATTGACCGGGACCTCGGCCACGTAGGCCAGTCCCCGCTCGTACAGTTTCAGGAAAATCCATTGCGTCCAGCGGTAGTAGTCGGGGTCGGTCGTGCTGAGTTCCCGTTCCCAATCGTAGGAGAGCCCTACCCGCTTCATCTGCCGTTTGAACGTGGCGATGTTTTGCGCCGTGGTGAGGGCCGGATGCACGCCGGTCTTCACCGCATATTGCTCGGCGGGCAGGCCGAAGGCATCCCACCCCATCGGATGGAGGACATTGAAGCCCTTCATGCGCTTGTAACGGGAGACGATATCCGTCGCGGTATAGCCTTCCAGATGTCCGACGTGGAGGCCGGACCCGGAAGGATAGGGAAACATGTCGAGACAGTAAAACTTCGGTCTGGTGGTATCTTGTTGGGCTCGAAACGGCCGATGGGTCTCCCAATAGGCCTGCCACTTCACTTCCAGCGCGTGATGATCGTACCCTTTTGCCATGACTCTCCGGGGGATTAAAAAAGCGGGGGAACTCTAGCACAGACCAGCAGGGGCAACAACAATGAGGAGCGGAGCGTGGAGCGGGTGGGGGCCTGCCTGAACCGATTGGCCGGCCCCCGAAGAAATCCTAAAAATGGTAGCCGATGCCAAAGACAAAATGATGGAGCGTCGCGATGCCCTTCGTGCCAGCATACGCGCCATCGACCTGACCAGGAAGGTTGAAGGGTACGTAGTTGAACTTCCATTCACCAAACACCGCAAGCTGCTCTGTCAGCCGATACCGAAGACCCATTTGTGTATTGAGCCCCACGCGCGTGCTCGACTGGGAGTAATCGACTGTTCCTGGCGTCAGGGTGGCCTGCCGCTGATGCAAGAAGAAGATACCCGGACCAACGCCGACATACGGCTCAACAGAGCCCGCTTGGTAGCGCGCCATAAGATTAGGCGCGAGGACCACGAGTCGATTCATTGCCCCGGTTTCCTGCACAATCACGGACCCAACCCCTGGAACTTCGAGCCGGGGACGCTGTTGCGAGACATGGGGATTCGTCATGAAACTTTCGAGCTCCACGCCCAACCAGGACATCGACTCAAAATAGTGTCCCAGCTTCATTCCAAACATCGGAGAATTATTCAGATTCGTGTTGGAGACGCTCGTCCCCGGTGAAAGCCCCGTGAGTCCAGGGCTCGTCAAGGATCCTTGCGTCGTGTCCAGCGCCACCGTGTATCCCACCATGCCGGAGACATACGTTTCCGCAGAAACCGAGACGGCTAAACTCATCAATACGGCCAGACTCATACTGGCCAGTACCCATGGTTTCATTCGCCCGACTCCCTGCGGATTGCACTGCGCCATAAAATCCTCCATCTAATAAGTACTACGGCCTACGTTACTAACCAAAGGACTAGAGTATCGTCCAGGGATTAGACTCTGTATATGCTCCAGAAGAAGGTTGGCGTACCCTGCAAAGGAGCTATGGGATTCTATTCGACACAAATCTTCCCGCGCCTCATGGACTCCGCATCCAAGACCTGCATTCTGCTTGCTGGATGATGTAAGAATACTGGCGCAACCTGCCTTTGCCTATCGTTCAGATGGATGGAATGACCTCCTACGAAAGAGGTAGCCAGGACTGACATGGGATTCTATTCCACATGCATATTCCCCCGGATCATGGATCGGGTGATGAGTGGGGCTGGCTTTCAGCGCCTCCGGAGCGGTTTACTGCACGCTGCACGAGGCGAGGTGCTGGAAATCGGGCTGGGGACGGGATTGAATCTCGTCCATTACCCCGCCGGCGTCTTGCGGCTGCGGGCCGTCGATCCGGCGCCCCTGCTCCCGGATCGCGTGGCGGAACGGAGCGCAAGCGCGCCATTTCCCGTTGAACTCTCCCACACCAGTGCCGAACAGCTCCCGTACGAGGACCAATCTTTCGATTGCGTAGTCAGTACCTGGACCCTCTGCACCATCTCGGATCCAGTGCAGGCCTTACGGGAGGTGCGGCGGGTGCTGAAACCGACCGGACAATTCTTATTTCTTGAACATGGCCGGAGCGATGACGCCCGGACCGCGATCTGGCAGGACCGGTTGAACCCGATTCAGCAGGTGATCGGGTGCGGGTGCAACCTGAACCGGCCGATCGACCGGCTCATCAAAGAGGCAGGGCTGCACATTCTGCAACTCGATCGATTTGTGATGGAAGGAGTCCCGCGTATCGGCGGAGAACTGTACCGCGGAGTCGCCACGCCAAACCCCGCGGGCGTCAGCGCCCCGTTGGAAACGGATGGCCGTTGAGCAGCGCCGTCATGTGCTCAATCGAGGTGAAGGTGCTCGACGCCTCGGCAGGCAATTGAGAACTGGACTTGGCACTATGGATAATCTGAGTCAGGCCGAACCGCTGCGCGGCATGGAGGCACCCCTCATCGTCATCCACAAAGAGCGCGCGCGCCGGATCGAACCCGACCAGCTTCTGGCAGGTCGGCCAATATTCCGGGCGCATTTTGAGATAGCCCAC
>JBEBHO010000186.1:0-2977 GCA_040081095.1 Nitrospira sp. | reverse complement strand
ATGCCGATCTATGAATATCTCTGCCGCGATTGCCGAAAGCGAAGCACCTTGCTGGTGCTGAGCCTGGCCAGCTCGACTCCGCCGGCCTGCAAACAGTGCGGGAGCCAGTCGGTTGACCGCCTGATGTCCAAATTTTCCTCCCCAAAGTCGGAAGAAACAAGGCTCGAAGCGCTCGCGGATCCAGACCGCCTTGACGGGCTGGATGAAAACGATCCGGAGTCGGTTGGTCGCTTCATGAAACAAATGGGTGACGAGATGGGCGAAGATGTCGGCGAGGAAGTTGAGGCCATGATGGATTCGACGGACGCTGGGGTGTCCGACGACGGGAGCACTGACAGTCTATGACATACATTGTCATGTATTTTAGCTTGACAATTCGGCCTCACTCTCTAAAATGGCCCTTACCTTCTGGAGTCTTATGAGAAACAGACCCTCTCAGAACAGGTGGGACGATGGGGACAGCCCCGAAGAGCGAATTGATGACGGTGGCGGAGACTTGTCTCTACCTGAAGATTACGACCCGCACCCTCTATCGCTATATACAGAACAGACAGATTCCAGCCTTCAAGCTTGGGAAAGAATGGCGATTCGTACGTTCGGATCTGGAGCAGTGGATCCACGACCGGACCAGAAGCGTCCTCCCCTCATAAACTAGGATCAGCCTATGTTCGCTGGCGAATATCTCTGCAAAGTGGATGAGAAGGGACGTTTTATCGTCCCCTCGCCGATCCGTGAGCAGATTGAGGCCGACGGCCAGGCCGTCACGTTTCTCAAAGGCCCGGAGCAATCCCTCCTCATCTATTCGCTGAAGGAATGGGAAAAGGTCTTAGACCGGACCAAGACCACGCTGGACGAAGACCAGAGCCGTCTCTTCATGCACTTTGTGGTCTCTGAAGCCGGCACCTCCGAGATCGACAAGACCGGCCGCATCCTCATTCCAGGCCGCTTGCGCAAACAGATCCCCTTGGATGAAGACCTCGAAATTATCCTGGTCGGGATGTATCACCGGATGGAAGTCTGGAATCCCAGCGAATGGCGCCGCTACATCGCCCGCACCGAAGACCGCTACGAACAGAACATGTCGAAAATCCAGAACCTCCTGTAAGTTCGCTCCATGCCTGCTGGACCTCGTCGCACAGGCTCCCGTAAATCAAACGTCGCCATCCGCGTTACTTCCTATCGACCAGCCGCCAAAGCTGAACCGACTTCAAAACAGCCGGCCGTTGCCAATCTACGTCCAACCGTTCGACAGTCACGTCCCCGAACGCCGCTTCATATCCCTGCGCCTTCTGCAGTCGTGACGGCTGAATCCATCGCGATCACGCTGCCGGTTCCACCCAGCATCAATCATCAATACGCCACGGTCCAAGGCCGCCGGGTGCTGTCTTCAGCCGGCCGAATCTTTAAGCAGCATGTCGGGCAACAACTCTGGCTGGCACTGTCCCAATCCCCTCACAAGCGAGCGCTGATGCATCGGCTTCAATCGGAACCCCTGGCCCTCTCCATTCGCTTTTATTTCACCTCACCACTCCGCCGTGACGTCGATGGCGGTCTCAAAATCGCCCAAGATGCCCTCTGTGAAGGGATCGGCCTCAATGACAATCGGATTGTGGAAACCCATCTCTACAAGGATGTCGATCGAACCAACCCCCGCATCCAGATTTCGCTCTCCTTGGCCGCTCAATAAATAGCAGCCCCAACACACCTAGCGACGCTCTTTAGATTCCCACAGCCTCAACCGATAAGAGTGTGAACTCTTTTCACTCTTTACATTGCCCATAGCCATGACCACAAAAACGATTTCGATCGATCAACTGCGCGTCGGGATGTATGTCGCCAAGATCGACCTCTCCTGGTTTCAGTCGCCATTCATCCGGCGCTCGTTGCTCATCGAGCAGACCATCCAAATTGAGAAACTTCTCCGCGCCGGAGCGAAACACGTCGAGATCGATCCGTCCCGTGGAGATGACGTCGAAGCGTCAGCGGACTACGATGCATCGATCTCCTCATATGAGATCACCATGTCCCAGGCCCCCCTTCCGTCGAGATCAATCCCCAAACCGTTGACCCAACTCAACGAAGAATATGCGCAGGCTCTGGTCGCCAGAAAGCAACTGGAGCAGACCGTCCGGTCCGTCTTTTCCTCTATTTCAGAACAGGGAGCGGTCGATCCTCAGCTGGCATCTGAGGCTGTGCAGGAAATCTCGATCGTCGCGAAAACCATCCCCAACTCGGCCATCTTCATGGCCCTCAGCCAGCAGCGCGCAGGCGATTCATCGCTGAGCCAGCATGCCCTCTCAACCTGCACGCTGGCGCTCGTGGTCGGACAATCCTTCGGCTATAACCCGCTGGAACTGCAGGAACTGGCCATGGCGGCGCTCCTCCACGATGTCGGCTTGCTCCAGATCCCAGCCACGATCATTCAGCGAAGCGCCAACACCTCCAATCCGCTGTCCGCACACGACCGGAGAGTGCTTCAGTCGCATCCGCGTTTGGGCATCCTGACGCTTGAGCAACAGGGGGGATTCGGGACCAGAGTCTTGCAGATGATCGGGGAACACCACATCCGCCTCGACGACTCAGGCTATCCTCAAGGAACCAAAGGCGAGTTTACGTCGGAACGGTCGCGCATCCTGATGATCGCCGATTGCTATGACGAGCTGATTACCGGCTTCGGTGGAGCCTCGCCGCTGGCGCCGCATCAAGCCCTCCAACGCCTCTTTCAGGAATCCCAAGAGGGCCTCTTCGACCAGGCTATTCTTTCACGATTCATCAAGTTGATCGGCATCTACCCGGTTCACAGCCGTGTGCGATTGAATACGAAAGAGCACGCCGTCGTGACCGAGCTGAACCCGTCGGCGTTGCATCGACCTGTCGTCACGATCACCCATACGCCAAGCGGGAACGAGACACCGAACCCTCTCGTGATCGACCTATCAGACCAGGTCAATGTGACGCCCGAGCGGGCCATCGAAAC
>JBEBHO010000365.1:0-11201 GCA_040081095.1 Nitrospira sp. | reverse complement strand
CCGATCATGGCCACCAAGAGGATGAGCGAGGCCACTTCGAACGGAAACAAGTAGGTCGAAAAGAGCGTTTCTCCGATGGCCAGCGTATTGTCCCCGGTTTCGATATCCACGCGCGGCAAGGCGGCGGGCGGAGCGGCCAGACTGCCGGCCAGCAGCACCAGGAATTCGATGAGCAAGGGCCCGCCGACAAAAGCGGCAGCCCGCCACTGACTGTGGTAACGATCATCCGTCTTGAGATTGAGCAGCATGACGACGAAAAGATAGAGGACCAGGATGGCGCCGGCATACACGATGATCTGGACAGCCGCCAGAAATTCCGCGTGCAGCGTCACGTACAGTCCTGCCACATGGAAAAACATGATGAGTAGCGAAAGTGCGCTGTAAATCGGGTTTCTAAACGCCACGACGAGCACCGCCGTGAGGGCGATCACACCGGCGAAATATCCGAAAAACAAGTGGTCCACGTCATTTCCTCAATGACCGTGCCTCGTCTGGTGACGGGCACAGATTCAGCACAGCCCGGCCTCTCTATTGAAAGGCCGCGGCGACATCAACGGCCCCGCCTCAATTCGGTTTCTGCGGCACGTGCTTGAACGCCACGTTAAAGAAGGCGACGTTCGGATGCTGAAGCTCCAGGCGCTTCTCGCGGACGGGGAACGACCGGTCGCCGATGGCGAGCAGCTGTTGCTTGTTCAACTGCAAGTCCCGCTTGTCGTAGACCGCCCACTCAAACTCCCGGGTCATGCCGAGCGCGTCGACGGGACAGGCATCGACACACATCCCACAAAACAGGCAGCGCGTCATATCCATGTAATATTCTTTGGAGTAGCGCTTCGTGGGCTCGCCGGGAATTTCCGCGCTCACGACACGAATCACGCGCGACGGGCAGGCGGCCTCGCAGAGATCGCACCCCACGCATTTCTCAGTCCCGTCGTCGTATCGCAGGAGGGCGAGCATGCCGCGATAATTATCCGGCAAGGTCCGCTTCTCGTGCGGGTATTGCAGCGTGATGGGCTTGTAGTGAATGAGATGCGACATCGTGGCTTTCATCCCGACCAGGAGTTCGTAGAACGTCATGGTCTTGAGCCAGTCGATGAAGCGCTCTGTGGTCGTTGCCTGGGCCATAGTCGTCGTCTGGCTTACTTGAACTGGTTATAGATATACATGGCGATGGCCGTGACCACGATGTTGGCCAACGCGATCGGGAGCATGACCTTCCAGCCGAATTTCATCAATTGATCGTAGCGCAGGCGCGGCAGCGTGGCGCGCAACCAGAAAAACAGAAACAGGAATCCGTACACCTTCACCGTGAACCAGGCCACCCCTTCGATCCAGGCAAAGGGCTCCAGCCCGATATGGGCGAGGATCGTGCCTGGATAGGGCGCATTCCATCCGCCGAGGAACAGGGCCGCGGCGACGCAGGACACCAGGACCATGTTGGCGTATTCCGCGATGAAGAAAAACGCGAAGCGCATGCCGCTGTATTCGGTGAAGAAGCCGGCGACCAACTCGCTCTCGGCCTCGGGTAGGTCGAAGGGCACGCGATTGGTTTCCGCGACGGCGGAAATCACAAAGACGACGAACGCGAAGATCTGCGGAGCCGGGAAAGCGAATACGTGCCAATGCCAGAAGCCGCCTGCCTGGGCGTCGGTGATCTTCACGAGGCTGAGTGAGCCGGCCATGATGAGGACACCCACGATGGCCAGGCCGACGTTCAATTCGTAGCTGATGATCTGCGCGGCCGACCGGAGTCCGCCGAGCAGCGAGTACTTGCTGTTGGAAGCCCAGCCACCCAGGATGATGCCGTAGGCGCCGATCGAGGCAAAGGCCAGGATATAGAGCACGCCGATGTTGATGTCGCTGATGACGAACGGCTTGATGGTCATTCCGAACAGCTGGATGGTTTCATTCGGACCGAAGGGAATAACCGCAAAGCCGATTAACGCGGGAACCATCGCCAGTATCGGCGCGAGGCTGAACATGAATTTGTTGGCGCCGGCCGGAACGATATCTTCCTTGAAGAAGAGTTTGAGCCCGTCGGCGATCGGCTGAAGGATGCCGTAGGGGCCGACTTCCATCGGGCCCATGCGATCCTGCATCCATCCGAGCACTTTTCGCTCGGCGAGCGTCAGGATCATCACGGTGAGCATCACAATGCCCATGACCGCGGCGATTTGTGCAAGTGAGACAGCGAGACGCAAGCTGAGTTCAGTCACGATGACACCCCTGGATTAGCGATCGTACACATCGACATGGTTTTTTCACGATACCTTCACCATTGAGACCGAGGTGGTCCGGATATAGGGGACCTTGGTTTCGGTGTCCATCACGCAGGCAAAGAGCCGATTCACTTCCTGGCTGAAATGGTCCGGGAACCAGGCGTGGCCTTCCGGCACCCGTTCCACAACTTTGACTTCCGCGGTGACTTCGCCCTGCGAATTGGAAAGGCGGACCCGGTTGCCATCGACCAGGGCAAAGCGGGCGGCATCCCGCGGGCTGATGCGTAAATAACTCCGGCCTTCGATCTGAATCAGCCCCTTTGACTTCGTCGATAACTTGCCTGAATGGAACAAGCTCTGCACGAGTTCAATCTGCACGGTGCCGTCCGGACGGGACGGCGTGCGGGGCATCTGATAGCGCGCGACAAGGTCCCGTTCAAAGCCCTGGCTGAGATAGCGATCCAGTGCAGCGCGATCGACTTTGGTGGGCATCGGCGCCGGGCCCAGCGATCCGTATCCCGGGATGAGGCTGCGAATCTCCTTCAGGATCTCCCGGCTCTCGGTATAGTCCAGCGGTGTGCCGAGCAGTCCCGAGAGAGCGGAGAAGATTTCCCAGTCCGGGCGGGCCTCGCCGACCGGCTCGACGGTCTGCCGGACTGCCTGCACGTGGCCTTCCGTATTCGTAAAGGTGCCGTCTTTTTCGAGCGATGAACAGACCGGTAGGACGACATGAGCCAGCGTGGCAGTATCCGTCAGGAAGAGTTCCTGGCAGACCAGCAGATCCAATTTTTCGAGTGACTCGCGCACGTGCAGCGGAGCCGGCAGACTGGCCAGAGGATTTTCGCCGACGATGAACATCGCTTTGAGCTGGCCTGATTTGGCGCGGGCCAGCATCTCGACCAGCGCAGTCCCCTCGGTTGCCGGGGGCGCTTCTTTCCAGATGTCCACCACCCGGTCTCGTCCGCTCTTATCAGTCACATCGACAGGTCCCGGCAGGAATTCGGCGACCGCGCCCATTTCAATCGCGCCCTGGTCGTTGTTTTCTTCCGCCAGCGGAGCCAGACCGCTCCCCGGCTGATCGAGTTTGCCCAAGAGGATGAGCAGATCGAGCAGATTCATGGCGCCGGCATAGCCCTGGTCGCTGCGCAAGAGGCCCTGTCCCGTGACGATGACGACGCGCTTTCCCTTGGCGAGCGCCTGCGCGGCGGCGGCATAGGCGTCCTGGCTTGCTCCCGTGGCGGCCTGGATGTCCTGCCAGGGTAGTGGTTGCAGCCGCGCGGCCACGGCGGTTACGAACGTTGATCGCTGTTGGGTCACATCTGGAGCGACCAGATTCTGTTCGACCACGGCTTTCTGTAAGCCAAGGATGGCGGTACGGAACAGCGTGGGCGACACGCAGAAATGGTGCTGCGACAGATTCGCGATATTGCTGATCGTGCCGATCGCCGGTTGGAGCGATTCAACGGTAATCAGTGTCGCCTGGCGTTTCTTGACGGCTTCCTTGATCGCGAGGCCGGTGATCGGATTCGTCTCCGTGATGTTGGTTCCGACAAGTAGCAGCACGTCGGCAGCACCGAGATCCTCGAAGGTCACCGTCCAGCGATGGGTGCCCTGCACCCGGCGCAGGGCCTGCACGCTGTTCATCTGCCCATACCGGGCGCTGCTGTCGAGATGGTTGGTGCCGATCGTCAGCCGCATGAACTTCTGGAAGAGATACAGCTCTTCATTCGTGCAGCGGGCGGTAATCAGCCCTCCGAAGGCCTGGCCCCCATGCGCCTGCTTGATCCGGCCGGCTTGCTCGGCAATGAATTCCAGCGCCTCTTCCCAAGTGGTCTGGACGAGAGTGCCGTTTCGGCGGATCAAGGGATGCGTGAGCCGCTCGGGATGACTGGTGGCGTGAAAGCCGAAGAAGCCCTTGGCGCAGAGATCGCCGTTGTTGCGTCCTGCGCCGTAGGCCGAGTTCACTTCGATCAACTGATTGGTCTTTGTCTGGACAGTAATCTGGCAACCGTCGCCGCAATAGCCGCAGACCGTTTCGGCGCGTTTCAGCATCCAGGGGCGGTATTCATACATGGACAGGCGGCTGGTGATGGCGCCGACCGGGCAGATCTGCACGCAGCCGCCGCAGAATTCGCAATCCAATGGATGGGCGCCGAAATGCTTGATCTCTGTCATGGTCCCGCGGCCGACCGGAGCCAGGGCCTTCACGTCCATGACCTCGTCGCAATACCGGACGCAGCGCAGGCATTGCACGCAACGGTTCATCTGTGTTTCGATCAATGGGCTGAAATATTCTTTCTGGAAAATGCGTTTCGTCTCGGCGAACCGGCTCGTCGTCGCGGTGTACTGGTGGGAGAAGTCTTGAAGGTCGCACTTGCCGCCTTGATCGCAAACGGGACAGTCTAACGGATGATTCGCGAGAATGAATTCCAGCACGGATTTATGGGCGTCGTTCACGACCGTCGTGGCGGTCCGGACGCTCATGCCTTCCGCGACCGGCGTACTACAGGCCGTTTGGAGCTTGGGCATCTTCTCAATTTCGACCAAGCACATGCGGCAGTTGGCGTCCGGTTTGAGCTTGGGGTGATAGCAGAAGTGCGGAATCATTGCGCCGACGCGTCGTGCGGCTTCGATCAGCAGGGTGCCTTTGGGCACGCTGACCGTCTGGCCGTCGATCGTCACGCGAACTGTTTCAGACGTATTCGGCATAGTCTCAGTGTCTGGTCCCGACGGATTCCGGGCGGATCAAATTGGCCGCCTCGGCTTCGTGAATCAACGTCACGTATTCATGTCGCCAATGTTTCAGCGTGCTCATAATCGGCGACACTTCGGCATCGCCGAAGGCGCAGACCGTGCGGCCCGCGATGTTCTTGCACAGATCTGTGAGGGTTTCAAGGTCTTGCATCTGGCCGCGCTTCGCCATGATGCGGCGCATCGTCTGCACCAGCCAGGAGCTGCCTTCCCGGCAGGGACTGCACTTGCCGCAGGACTCATGATAGAAAAATTCCATCAGCCGGAGCGCGGCCCAGACCATGCTCGTGCCTTCTTCCATGACCGTGACTCCGCCGGAGCCGAGCATCGACCCGGCCGCAGCGACGGATTCAAAATCCAACTTCACATCCAGGTGATCGGGGGTCAGGAAGGGGGCCGAGGCCCCGCCCGGGATGAATGCTTTCAACGGCTTATCCGATCGCATGCCCCCGGCATGTTCGAACACCAGTTCGCGAATCGTCACGCCCATCGGCAATTCATAGTTGCCGGGCCGTTTGACGTGGCCGCTGACGCAGAAGACGCGCGTGCCGGTGCTCTTGGGCGGCGATCCGATGGCGGAGAACCATTCCGGACCGCGAGACAGAATATGCGGGAGATTGGCCAGGGTCTCTACGTTATTCACGACGGTCGGTTTGTTATAGAGGCCATGGGTAGCCGGGAACGGCGGCTTGACCCGCGGCAGGCCACGCTTGCCTTCCAAGGATTCAAGCAGCGCCGTTTCTTCGCCGCAGATGTAAGCGCCGGCGCCGCGATGGACCCAGACGTCCACGGTAATGCCGGTGCCGAGAATATTCTTGCCGATATATCCGGCGGCACGGGCTTCCCCGATGGCCCGTTCCAGGATCTTGGACCCGAGGACCATTTCACCGCGAATATAAATATAGGCGGACTGAGCGCCGATCGCATAGCAGGCCAGGACGATACCTTCGAGAACCTGGTGTGGATCCCGCTCCATGAGCTGCCGGTCTTTGAATGTTCCCGGTTCGCTCTCGTCGGCGTTGCAACAGAGGTAGCGCGGGCCCTGATAATCCTTGGGCAGGAAGCCCCACTTCACGCCGGTCGGGAAGCCTGCGCCGCCCCGGCCGCGCAGGCCGGATTTCATGACCGTGGCGGTCACGTCGGTCGGCGCAATCTTGCCGAGCGCATTGCGCAAGGCTTGATAGCCGCCGGCCTTTTCGTAGTCCGCCAAGGACCCGGTATATCCGGGCTGCATCATATTTTTCAGCAGGACGAGTTCGTATTTCGGCATAGTATTCTTGAGGTGCCTATCGCGTCGGTTCCGGCCACATATAGGGGCCGCTTTTCAATGGGCTGGTCCCGTTGGTCCGGAGGTCCGCCAGGATCTTGTCGATCTTCTCTTCCGTGAGCCGTTCGTAATAGTCGTCGTTGATCTGCATCATCGGTGCGGTGCCGCAGGCGGCCAGGCATTCGACCGCGGTCAGCGTAAATAATCCATCTGCTGTCGTTTCGCCGGGAGCAATCCCGAGCTTGGTCTTGATCCAGCCGATGACGGTATCCGAGCCGACCAGCGCGCACATGAGCGACTTGCACACCTGGATATGGTGCTTCCCGACCTTCTTGAGGTTCAGCATCGTGTAGAAGGTCGCGGTCTCATAGACCTGCGGCGGTGTGAGCTTCAGCAAGCCGGCGATCTCCGTCATCGCGGCTTCCGTCACGTAGCCAGGCTCCCGTTGGGCCAGGTACAAGAGTGGAATCAGCGCCGAGCGCTTCACCGGATAGCGGCTGAGAATGTCAGCTATTTCGTCCTTGTATTTTTCCTGCAGTGTCATGCCGGTCTTATCTTTCGTCATTCGCCATACGTCAACCGTCAGAGGATAGTGGGCTTCTCCGCTTGACGCATGACGGTTGACGCTGTTCGGTTTCTCTTCATCGGTCACATTCACCCATCACGATGTCATAGGAGCCGAAGATCGTGATGATGTCGGAAATCAAATACCCGCGCGCCATATGATCGAAGGCTCCCATATGGACGAAGGAGGGGGAGCGGATCTTCAATCGATAGGGACGGGGACTGCCGTCGCTGATGATGAAGAATCCCAACTCGCCCTTCGGGGCTTCGGTGGCACAATAGGTTTCACCCTTCGGCGGTTTGAACCCCTGCGTAAAAATAATGAAATGATGGATCAGGCTTTCCATGTCCCGCATCACTTGCTGTTTAGGCGGCGGAATATATTGCGGCACATCCGCCATGATGGGTCCCTGCGGCATTTGATCCAGGCATTGTGCGATGATTCTGGCGCTCTGCCGCATCTCTTCCATCCGGACCCAGTACCGGTCGTAGGTGTCGCCATGTGTGCCGAGCGGCACGTCCCACTCCACCTTGTCGTAGACTCCGTACGGTTCCAGCTTACGAATATCGTAGTCGACTCCGGAACCGCGTAGCGTGGGGCCGGTAAGGCCGAAATTGATCGCATCTTCACCGGAAATGACGGCCACGTTCTTGGTGCGTCCGACCCAGATGCGGTTGGACGCGATGAGCGAATCGTATTCGGCCACCTTCTGCGGGAACGTGCTCAGGAACGCGCGCAGACGCAGGACCAGCTCCGGCGTGAAGTCGCTGTCGACTCCGCCGATCCGGTAGTAGTTGAGCGTCAGCCGGGCGCCGCAGAGCTGCTCGAAGAGATCCAGCAGGATTTCCCGCTCACGGAAGGTCCAGAAGAAGACCGTCATGGCACCGATATCGAGCGCTTGCGTGCCCAGCCAGAACAAGTGGCCGATGATGCGCTGCATCTCCGCGACCAGCGTCCGGATGTATTCGGCGCGCTCAGGGATAGTGATGTCGAGCAGTTTCTCCACGGCCCGAACGTAGGCATAATTGTTGGCCATGGCGCAGACGTAATCGAGCCGGTCGGTATGGGGAATGACCTGCATGTAGGCCAGGCCTTCGGCCAGCTTCTCAACGCCGCGGTGGAGGTAGCCGAGATCCGGGGTCGCTTTCACGATGCGTTCCCCGTCGAGTTCCAGGACGACGCGCAACACACCGTGAGTGCTGGGGTGTTGCGGACCCATGTTCAAAAGCAATTCTTCCCTGCGGCGCGATCCTGGGGCGCCGTTCACGGCGATAAACGGTTTCTTCTCCGCTTCCGAATACTCGCCTTCCGTCATTTCCTCCGGCGCTTCGTCGAGACGCGGGATGAAGTCGAACTGGCTGCGCCAGCCGCGCCCCTCCGCGGGGAAATCCTTCCGGAGCGGGTAGCCTTCGGTATAGTCTTCCGGCATGAGAATCCGGCGGAGATCCGGATGGCCGGTAAACGTAATGCCCATCATGTCGAACACTTCCCGCTCCAGGAATTCCGCGCCGCGCCACACGCTGGTGACTGACGGGATCGCAGGATTGTCCTCCGGCACGCGGGCTTTCACGCGGATCCGGATTCCGTGGGGCAGCGACAGCAAATGATAAATCACTTCGAACCGGTTCTGGTCTGCGGGGTAATCCGCCGAGCAGATGTCGGTGATGTGGTCGAAGGCCATCTCAGGGGCATCGTGCAGATAGCGGGCGACCGTCAACATATCTGCTGCGCGCACCTGGGCGGCCATTTCACCGCGGCCCTGGTCGAGATGGACGGAGAGCACGGCTTCCGGAAACTGTGTGACGAGCCTGTCGACAATCGCCTGCAACATTACTTGACGAACACCTTTTCGCGTTGAATCTTCTCTTGGAGTTTCAGCAATCCGTCCAGCAGCGCCTCAGGCCGCGGCGGGCAGCCCGGCACGTAGACATCTACCGGAATGATTTGATCGACACCTTGCACCACGGCATAACTGTTGTAGTGATTCCCGGACGTGGCGCAGGAGCCCATCGAAATCACATAGCGCGGTTCCGGCATCTGATCGTAAATGCGGCGGATCACGGGGGCCATCTTGCGGGTGACCGTGCCGGCGATGATCATCAGATCCGACTGGCGCGGGGAGGCGCGGAACACGCCGGCGCCGAACCGGTCGAGGTCGTAGCGGGACGACACACTGGCGATCATCTCGATCGCGCAGCAGGCCAGACCGAAGGTCATCGGCCAGAGAGCCGACTTCCGCGCCCAATTGACGACCGCATCCAGATTCGTCGTAAGGATATTGGCTTCGAACTGTCGTTCTAAAAAACTCACCGTTATTCTCTCTCCTCCCTTACCTGCGAAGGGCCGTGGGGAGGTCCTTCACTGCGCGCATCCACCAAGCACCGGCCGACGGTCATCATTCTGTTAAGTCTTGTGTGCGCGGTGGGCGAGCACGAAGGATCTTCCCACCGCCCTTCAGTCCCACTCCAGCGCCCCTTTTTTCCAGGCGTACCAGAACCCGACGACCAAGATGCCGATGAACGTCACCATTTCCGCCAGTCCGATGAACCCGAGCTTGGAAAACGCCACGGCCCAGGGGAACATGTAGACGATCTCGATGTCGAAGATCACGAACAGCATCGCGATGATGTAATAGCGCATCGGGATCTGAACTCGAGCGTCCTGAAACAGCGGGCTGCCGCTCTCATAGGGCGCCAATTTGGCGCGGTAGGGGCGGCTCGGTCTCACGAACCATCCGGCCACTAGCGAGACGGCGCCGAAGGCGATCGCGATCCCGATGAACAGGAGGATCGGAAGATAGTTCGCTGGCACTGCGGCGTTTCCCATATCGTCCCTTAGGCGGCGCGATGCAACGTCAATGCGGATCCGAAGAACGGCTTAAACGCCAGCCCGTCCAGCGTCGGCATCTCAATGCCCTTGTGCTGGATGAGCACCTTGAACGTGCGGCCCATGCCTTCCGGCCGCACCAGATGAATGGCCGCGCGAAACTCCGCGCCTTCCGGGTCCATCTTCGAGAGGAAGTCTTCCAGGCCGAGCCCCATCAGGAAACTCATCTGATTGGTAAATCCCGTCACATGTAGGCCTTGCTCCTCGCCGACGGTGGCGAGGGTCGAAAAGTCCACATGAGAGGTCATGTCCTGGAGGCCGACTCGTTCGTAAGGATTCTCCGACGTCATCTGCGAGTAGTAACAGAGCAGCGTCCCCTTCGCTCGATCGGGGCCATAAAGATCCTGCGCGGTGTGGCCGTAATCGATCGTAATCGCCAGGCCGCGATCGATCGCGCGCGCGACCTGCTCCATCCAGCGCACGGCGGCTGTGTTGATCTCGGTCTGGTAGCCATCCGGTAGCGTCAGCTTCAAGTCGGCCAGATATTGTTGAACATCCGGCGACGACAGGGGCCTGAGGCATTCCACGAAGTTGGTGCCGTCATGATCGACATAGGTTTCCTGGGCCTCACCCTGCTCGATCTGGATTCTGTGAACCGGAAAGGCATCGGGAAGTTCGTTGCTGAACAACAGGCCGGTGACGCTGTGTTCTGCCAGCGAATCGAGCCCTTCGAGCCAGGTAATGCGGCCCGGCTCGCAGAGTCCGTGCAGCAGATTCTGGCGTTGCAACTCGCGCATCGCCGGGCTGCGCTCGATGAGCACATAGCGGAGGCGCTGGCTGAACGAGTCGTCGGAAGCCACGCGGCAGGCCGACAAGAAATGCTTGGCCAGCAAGCCTTTCCCCGGACCCATTTCGACGACAGTGAAGGGATCGGGATGTCCGAGGATGGCGTCGAGTTGTCGCGCCTGTTTCGCCAGCGCCTGGCCGAGAATCGGATGGACGTCTGAACTGGTGTAAAAGTCGCCGGACCAGCCGATGCGCTCGGCGCCGAACTCCGGCGGACGCATGTAGTAGCCGAATTGCGGATGATAGAGCGCCAGTTCCATAAAACGGACGAAGGGTATCGGACCCGAGGTGGCAATCTCGGCGGTCATGGCGGCAACAAGTTCAGGATGCCCGATCGTCACAAAGAAGTCCGTTTCTCTGCTGACAAGGCGTGTCAATGAAGACACCAATCCACGACAGGTAGACGTCACCCGTCGAGACGGTCAAAAAGTGGGCTAGAGTAGCCTTCCAGGCTTCGCTAAGTCAAGGCGAAATCAGCGAGAAAGGCGGCGTGATTCGACGGATGGTTGCTGATGCCGATGGATTGATTTCGACCGAAAGGATGGGCGTGGATCAGCCGGATATTCCGGCTAGGTCCCGTGGCATTTCTTGTATTTTTTGCCGCTCCCGCAGGGGCAGGGATCGTTCCGGCCGACTTTATCCTCGACCCGTTCCACGGTTTTGGGGGCCTCGGAGGCTTCGCCGCGGTTGAGCGTGAGCGTAGGCTGCGGACGGGAAACGACTGGGG
>JBEBHO010000084.1:0-11329 GCA_040081095.1 Nitrospira sp. | reverse complement strand
CTCGTGGTGATGTGGTTCTACAGCCCGATGTTGACCGGCGTCGTGATGGTGTCGCTGCCGTTCTATGCCGTGTTGTCGATTGCCATTACTCCGGCGATCCGTGCCAGGCTTCATGAAAAGTTCAACCGTGGCGCGGAGAACCAATCGTTCCTGGTCGAGGCCATCAGCGGGATTCAGACAGTGAAGGCCCTGGCGGTTGAGCCGCCCCTGCTACGCAAGTGGGAGGAACAGCTGGCAGGCTATGTGCGTGCCAGTTTTCGCGCCACGAGCCTCATTACAGTGGCAAGCCAGGTCGCCGCCTGCATCCAGAAAGTGACTGTTGTGGCGGTGCTCTGGGTCGGAGCCTATCGCGTGATCGAAGGGGATCTCAGCATCGGGCAGCTGATCGCCTTCAATATGCTGTCGGCCCAAGTGACCGGCCCGATGTTGCGGCTTGTCAATCTCTGGCAGGAATTCCAGCAGGTCGGCATTTCGGTGCAGCGGCTCGGGGATGTGCTCAATACCCAGCCTGAGCCTTCCTATAATCCGAACCGGACCACCCTGCCGCAGGTCGCCGGGCAGGTCGTATTTGAAGATGTGACATTTCGGTATCGTCCGGACGGTGCGGAGGTATTGCGCAAAGTGTCGTTGACGGTGGCACCCGGCAAGGTCGTTGGCATCGTCGGCCGGTCGGGATCCGGGAAGAGCACGATCGCGAAATTGATACAACGGCTCTATGTGCCGGAGTGGGGCCGCATTCTGGTCGACGGCGTCGATCTGGCGCAGGTGGATCCCGCCTGGTTGCGCCGCCAGGTGGGTGTCGTCCTGCAAGAGAACTTTTTGTTCAATCAATCGGTGCGTGACAACATCGCGTTGACCGATCCGGGGTTGGCGATGGAGCAGGTGATGCACGCCGCGACATTAGCCGGCGCCCATGAGTTCATTCTTGAACTGCCCGAGGGCTACGATACGCTGGTTGGAGAGCATGGCTGCTCGCTGTCCGGCGGTCAGCGCCAGCGGATTGCGATCGCCCGCGCGCTGGTGGCCAATCCCCGCATTCTCATCTTTGATGAGGCGACGAGCGCGTTGGATTATGAGTCTGAGGCGATCATTCAGCAGAACATGGCGCAGATCTGCAACGGGCGCACGGTATTCATTATCGCCCACCGTCTGAGCACGGTGCGGCCGACCCATTGTATTTATGTGATTGATAAAGGCGAAGTGGTGGAATCCGGCTCGCATGAGGAATTAGTGCGGCTCAAGGGATTCTATGCCCGGCTGTGTCAGCATCAGGATGGGGTGCGGCCGGTCCCGGCATAAGGAGTCGTGACTCAGGAGAGCAGAGGATTGCAGATGGCGTTCGGCGCGATGGCACGACATTGGGCGGTATGGAAAGCGGCCTGGCAGGCAGAGCGCGGCGCGCCCCTTGGGGCCGTCGCCGGCGGGCGTGCCACGGAGTTTCTTCCGGCTGTGCTTGAGATTCAGCAGTCGCCACCTTCGCCGATCGGCCGGGCGATTCTGTGGACGATCATGGCCGTCTTCACCTCCGCGGTGCTCTGGGCCTCCCTCGGGTGGATCGATATCGTCGCGACGGCGCAGGGGAAGATTATTGCCAGCGGCTATTCCAAAGTGATCCAGCCCTATGAAACCGGCGTGATTGCAGCGATTCATGTGCTGGACGGGCAGGTGGTGAAGAAAGGCGATGTGTTGATTGAACTGGATCCCACGCAGAATCGTGCGGACCATGATCGGGCTTCCAATGAATATCGTGCAGCCAGGGTTGAGGCGGCGAGACTGCGCGCACTGATCGCAGGAAGGCCGACCTTTGAGGTACCGGCCGATGTCGATCCGAAGTATGTGGCGCTGCAACAGCAGTTGCTGGTCGATCAGCTGGCGGAATATCGCGCGAAAGTGGCGGCGGCACAACACCTCGTTGACCAGCGCCGGTCCGCCTTGGAGCAAACCCGCGAGAATATTGTCCGTCTCGAAGCGACCGTCCCCATGGAGACAGAACGCGCCGAGGCCTACAAGAAGCTGCTCGAACATGACGCCGTCACCAAGATGGATTTTCTGCAGGCCGAAGGGCAACGCATCGACAAGGTGCAGGAGTTGGCCGGCCAACGGAATAAGGTGAAGCAGGATCAGTCGGCACTGGCCGAGGCCGAGAAGCACTACCGCGCGATGGTGTCGGAATTCCAGCAAGCCCGGCAGGTCGAACTCTCCACCACCGAAACCAAAGCCTCGTCCCTGGTGCAGGACGTGACCAAGGCGGGGCAGAAGGCGGATTTGCAGCGGCTGACGACACCGATCGATGGTGTCGTGCAACAGCTGGCCGTCCATACGGTCGGCGGGGTGGTCACCCCGGCGCAGCAGTTGTTGATCGTGGTGTCGCAAGAGCATCCGGTGGAAGTCGAGGCGCAGGTGGAAAATAAGGATGTGGGATTTGTGACGGAAGGCCAGCCGGTCGAGATCAAAGTCGAAACCTTCCCGTTCACGCTGTATGGGACGATTCCAGGCCGTGTGTTGACGATATCCGATGATGCCGCGCCGATCGAAAAAGTCGGCTTGATCTATCCCACCCGTGTGAGTATGGATCGAGGCACCATCCAAGTAGAGGGCAAGCAGGTGAATCTGACTCCTGGCATGGCGGTGACCGTCGAGATTAAAACAGGCCAGCGACGGATCATGGAGTATCTGCTGAGCCCCTTGCTGAAATCCGTAAAAGAAAGCCTGCGAGAACGATGATGCGATGTGGTGTGTTGACGGCGGCCGTAGGTCTCGCCGCCCTCGTGCTGAATCAAGGAGTGTGGGCCGGTGAGACGCCCGGTGCCGTTATTCCCGCTTCACCGGTTGTCCTCAATCTGACGTTGCGTGGGGCGCTCACTGCGGCAGTCGACAACAATCCCGACGTGCAATTGTATAAAGAGCGGATTGAAGCGGCGCAGGGACAGGTGCAGACGCAATTGGGCAGCCTCCTGCCCAATCTCGCGGGCACGGTTCGCCAGACGCGGCAAACGCAGTTTCTCGGGACCTTCGGGCTGGCACCTCAGCGGACGGATCCGTTCAGCATTTTCGACGGGCGGGTGAATGCCTCGCAAAATCTCTTCAGCGTGAGTCTCATCCAGCGGTGGCGCGCCTCGCGCGAATCCCTGCATGTGACCGAGTTTGAGTCCGACAGCCGGAAGTACGATGTCATGGCCAGCGCCGCGTTAGCCTACATGGAGGGGCTGAAGGCCATGGCGATGGTCAAGATGCATGAGGCCAATCAGCGGGTGATGGAAGAATTGCTTGCGCTGGTGAAACAACGGCAGCGCGGCGGCGTCGCGACGGGGTTGGATATTGCCCGGCTCGATGCCCAGATCGCGACGGAGCGGCAGCTGGCGTCCACCTCCCGGTACGACGTCGAGCACAGCAAACTCACATTGCTGAATCTGTTGTCGATTCCCTACGACATCAAGCTGGCATTGACGGATGATCTCAAAAGCGAGATCGGGGACGTTCCTGATACGCAGGGTGCGGTGGAGAGCGCCTTGACTGTACGGCCGGAAGTGCAGGCGCAGTTCACCCGTGTGAAAGCGTCGGAACTGACCTACTCATCGATTACCGGCGAGCGCCTTCCTTCGCTTGTCGCCCAGGGAGACTACGGACTGATCGGCAACCGCTGGAACAATACGCTGGATACCTACAATATGGCGCTCTTGCTCCAGGTTCCAATCTTTGATGGCGCGCAGCGGGAAGGGCGGATTGCTGAAGCCCGGAGCCAACTGAGACAGGAAGCTCTTCGGATGCGGACGGTGCTCAATCAGGTCAAGATGGAAGTGCATGATGCCTTAGCCGCTGTCGCTGCGGGTAGAGAGCAGGTGGCGATTGCGCAAGCCGGTCTGAAGATGGCGACGAAGGAACTTGATCTGGCCCGTGAACGCTATGCCGTTATCACCGCTGCCAGCTACTTTGAGTTGACCAACGGACTGACCAGTGTTGCCAGGGCCAGAGAGAGTCTGGTCAATGCGCTCTTCCAACTCAACGCCGCCCGCGTCAACCTCGCCCACTCGACCGGCTCGCTCAATACGCTGGAGTAATGGGTCTACGACGGATTGTGCTGTCCGCGACCTCCTGCGCGGAGGACTAGCAGCATCGCGCTCGTGGGCCGCAATGTTTTCTCTCGGTAAGCCTCGGTTACTTGAGGGGGATCATGACGCTGATGGCGCCGCCGAGGTCGCCTTCTTTCCCGCCTTCTCGGGCATACCCGGAGATATCCCGTTCGCCTTTCGGCTCGCCGTGGCAGGCCAGGCAGGATTGTTCATAGTAGAGCGGGAGCATCAAGCGAGCACTGCGTCCTCCGTCCTCCGTCCACTAGCTCACTGATGATTTGGTGCTTGCCGGACGGAGATGAGGAGCTACCGAACCGTTCGAAGGCGGCCGTCTCATAGTCGTCGGGCTTGTTTTTCAGATTTCTTACCAGATGGGCGGGTGCAGTCTGCTTCAGATAGATCTGTGAAAACTTTTGAAACCGGGCGGCGGTCTCGGTGCCGAAGGTCGCCGGGATGAGGCCTTTGTATCGCATCGCTGGAAGGCTGAGGACGGGTTGGTAACTTTGGATGGTTCCGATGCTGTCCCTGAGGAGTTGGGCAAGAAGCGGTTTGGCCATTGCCGGGACAGTCGCGCCGTCAAGGGCGTTGAGTGCGATTCCGGTCTCCCGCTGGAACTCAGCCTGCACTTCTTGTTCAAATAATGCCGGCGTGAATTTCTTGTCTGTCTGATTCGGAGTATTGATGAGGTCTTGGTGCTTGGCGATCGTGACCCGCCCGGAATCCAGCAGGATCGCCAGCAGCCGAGCCGTTTCCAGGGCGTCGTCTTGTTGGCCTCCGAACAGGCGGGATGATAGGACGGCAAGGGTGAGCAGCGCCATTGCTACGAGCAGCCGGAACCGATGCGTCTTCATGCGGTCATCATCCCTTTCCTTCCAGTCACTGATATCCGTCGGGGTTGATACCCTACCGCGTTGGGACTGCGTCTGGCCACTCCTCAAAAGAGGGGAGTGGAAGCCGCACGAGCGCGTTTTTATAGGTATAGGGTTTGGGCGGATTACGGTATGGGGACCAAGGCACGGACGCCCCATGCCGGCAGATTGTGTGTGAGGGATGAGGCTGCTGGTGGGCCGTCTGCGATGGCGCATTGAATCGGCGCGGCGGAAGAGTGGGCCGTCACTCCGGACTCTATGCTGCCATCGCGAGTGGATAGATGAACGAGAGAGTGTCTTGCAGTTGGCTTTGGGCTTCTGTGAGCAGAGCCGGGCACTCGTCGGGATTGAACTTCGTACAGGAGAGTGAGAAGGGATCAAAGACTGGAGGCTGCTTGGCACGGATGGGGTCTAATTCAGCGTGATCGGCGACGGCGCCTGCGAGGTGGACGATTGACGCATGGAGATTGTACTCCCCGGCTTCATTTGGACTCAGTTGATGGCGAATAGCCTGTTCGATCTGGCCCGGCATGCCCCAGAATCGAATCAATTCTGCGCCGACTTCGGAGAAGTCGAAGCCGATGTTCGACTGTTCCACTTCCGCCAGCGCGGTGCCAAAGTTGCCCGCTTCGACCAGGGCCGACTGAGCCCGTTCCGGAATCGTCTGATATAGCACCAAGTGGCCGATATCCCGCAGCAAGCCTTCGATAAAGAACCGCTCGCTGTCCTCGATTCCACAGGCCTTCGCAATCTTACCGGCCAGCAAGGCGCAGAGCACGCTCTTGCGCCAGTAGGCCGGCAGATCCATCAAGTCCGAGGTCATGCCCGAGAACGTACGGCCGATGGTGGTGGCCGCGACCAGGTCGCTGACGGCTTGCATTCCGATCAGATTCACTGCGCGGGTAATGGTATCAATCTGTTTGGGAAATCCGTAGAGCGGGCTGTTGACGATGCGCAGCAGTCGGGCGGAGATCGCCGGGTCGAGCTTGAGCGCGTTGGCCAAGTCATCCATGGTCGAGGTCGAGTCGTCGACGACGTCCCGCACGCGAAAATAGATTTCTGGAAGCGTGAAGATGTTGGAGCAAGATTGGACGAGTTCTTGTGCTGACGACATTGCCGTGCACCCTCCCTACTTCATAGATGCGGGACTGGTTCGAAGAGGCTCTCGGCTATCTCTATCGGTTGTGACCCAGTCGAACTAAAGGGGGAGGCAGAATAAATCTGTGGAGGCGGGTGGAAGGTGGCGGAAATGGCTGGTGATGCGGCCTATTTCACCAGCCAGACACGATAGGTTCTGCTTCCGGCCGGTTTGGCCGCTTTGAGGACGGCGATGGCTCCGGGATTCATGACATCATCGCCGGTTGCCGTGCGCCTGGCGGGGTAGCGCTCGGTTTTCATGAGCAAGCCCTGCTCATCATAGAAATCCACCATGATATCCGCCGATTCCCGTAACCCGCCCTGATAGTGGGTGCCGAGCCAGTCCAGCCGCTTGAGGGCCTGGTATTGAATCGCAATGGCGCCCGTGGCGTCTTCCTTCACCGCAAGGATCCGCAACACACGGTTTTGGTCGATCCCCTCAGCCGGCGAAGGGCCGCTGGTCAGCTGCGTGCGAATGACGCGTGAGCTCTCGTCTGTCTGGAGATACCCATGGACTCGGCAGGAGATGGTTCGTCCCTGTTCAGATTGTTCGACGATCTGGGGGTCGTGAACGTGACGATTCGCAAGGGTATACGAGAGCTCACGCAAGAGAGGAGAGTCGATCACGGAGGCGGTGGACTCCCGATAGAGGGCCGAGCTGATGATGGCCTGGCGCCAGGCTTCCCGGCAGGCCAGCGCTTTGGCGTCGGCGACAGACTCTGATTCGCGCGCGGCATATCGATACTCGCCGATGATTTCAAGCCGGCCGTTTGTGACTTCCGCCGCTTGCACCGGACGAGGAATGCCGATCAGTGCGGAGAGGAGCAGGACACCGATTGTGGAGTGACGGACAACCATAACGCCTCCTCTGAGGTGGACAAACAAGAAACGACTCAACCTTCGTCGCCGATACATGTCATGCTACCACGCGAGTTACGCACTCACAACGATGGCTCGGTCGGTTTGGCGAGCGCTTCAAGTACCGCTTGGACGGTGAGCGGGCTGCAGCCTTCGGATCGATTATTCACGAGGACATACGAGGACCGTCCTTCCGCCGCTGCTTGCTTCACCAGCGCGATGGTCTCCTGCCGCATACGCGGTTGCGGTTGCACGATGCGATCGTAGGGGGCGTAGCGTTCGACCGCTTTTTCATAGGCCAGCCCCAGCGGGGTCAGGAGTCGAAGGACGGTGAAGGGGGCGGTGAATGTGCCGGCCATTTTCTGATGTTGTTCGGACAGCGGGGGCATGGCCGTCCAGTGATTGTAGACATGGGCCACGCCGTGCGCTCGAAGCATGTCGTGATAGCGTGGGCCGAGGATGGCGGGATTTCTCACTTCGGTTGCATAGGCGGGGCCGGGCGGCAGCTGTTCGAGAAACCGGTCGAGCCGTTGCAGAAAGGTGGCTAGATCGAGCCCCCAGCGCTGAAACTCGAAGATGAAGGGGCCGAGCTTTTGGCCCAAGCCTTCCAAGGCCGGTTGCAGGACGAGGTCACGAAAGGCGCCGAGCTCAAGAAACCGCGGATTGGGTTTGCCCGCCTTCGCGCCGTATCTCGGAAGGTTGGCATAGGCGGGGATGGTGATCTCTTCCCACACTTTCTGGCAGAAGCGGAACTCGTCCGGGACTTGCTCGGCGTAGTGGGCGAGTTGCTTGACGCTGGCTGGTCGGTAAAATGAATGATCGATGCCGACGGTGGTGAAGAGGGGCGTGTCGTGTATGCGATACGCGGCATATTCTACGAGCGTGTCCTGGCTGAACCGACTTTTCGGATAGGTTCGATGGTAGACGAGTCCTTGCCAGCCTTCGTAGGCCCATGAACTTGTGCCGAAGCGGGGGACCGTCGTATCCAATGGCTTTCCTAATAGTCAAAAATAGTCTACGGAAACAATAGGATAGCTTGACTTACTGATGGTCGTCACGCACACTCTCCGACATGTACGACCTGCCGGAAGCTGAACTTCTGTACCTTCTTTCCGACCGTGCCGGCATCGCCGCAGATTACCACGACATTGTCGGGACCCGCCATGTGACGACCGATGAAACCCGTCGAGCCATTCTTTCGGCCATGGGGTTTCGCGTGGGTGATCGTACCGCGCTGATTGAAGAACTCACCGCCTGGGATCAGCGGCCATGGATGCAGGGCTGCGACCAGGTCTGTGTGGTGCGGACTGGTCAAGCGCCTCGCGACTGGCCGTTGCACGTGCGTAGCGAGTCCTCCGATGACGGGCAGCTTCACATCCATTGGATGGTGTCCGGTGAAAGCGGCGACAAGCACGGTGAGTGGAAAGAGGGGCCGGGTCTTCCGATCCAAGAAGAGCGGTTGATCCAGAATCGTCGCTATGTCCGGGTGGCGCTTCCCCTGCCTCAGGATCTGCCGATCGGATATTACGATGTGAAAATCTGGGTGCAGGGAGGACCGGCGACGGTCGAACTTCAGTTCCGTCTGATCGTGGCTCCGGCGCGATGCTATGTCCCTGAATCGTTTCAGGCCGGCACGCGGACTTGGGGGCTCGCCCTGCAACTGTACTCGCTGCGCAGCAAACGGAACTGGGGGATCGGAGATTTCGGAGATTTGTCCACGCTCGTCGAGTGGGCGGGCAGGCAGTTGGGCGCCGGTGTCATCGGGTTGAACCCCTTGCACGCCTTGAAGAACACCAGGCCCTACCACATCAGTCCCTATTCGCCGAGTAGTCGGCTCTATCTCAACGAGCTCTATATCGATATCGACCGGGTGGCTGAAGCGAAGACGGCGCCGGATGTGCAGCAGCGCCTGGCCGATCCCTCCTTTCGCGCACAACTGACGAAAGCTCGAACGAGCGAATATGTGGACTACGAAGCGGTCGGTGCACTCAAGCGGACGGTGCTGGATCTCTGCTATCGGACCTTTCTGCGTGACAACTTCGAGGGGATGGAGCCGGATCTGAAGCCGACGACCGCCCGCGGCTGGTTCTTTCATTCCTACGTTCAGCAAGAGGGGACGCCGCTGGCTGAGTATGCGCTCTTTCAGGCGCTCGAAGATGAGCGGCAATTTGTGCAGTCCCGCTCAGTCGTATGGGCGGATTGGCCGGAAGTCTATCGCGCGCCCGCGAGCGACGCGGTCGCCGAATTCAAGCGCCGGCATATGAAGCGGGTGCGGTTCTTTCAGTATGTGCAATGGGTGGCGGCTGAGCAACTGATCGCTGTGGGGTTGCAAGCCGACGAGGCCGGGATGCCGTTGGGTTTGTATCACGACCTCGCGCTGGGCAGTGATCGCTACGGTGCAGACGGATGGCGATTCCAGGAGGTCTTGGCGCACCAGGCCGATTGCGGTGCTCCGCCCGATGCCTTTGCGCCGGAAGGGCAGAATTGGGGGTTGTCGCCGTCCGATCCGGTGAAGCTGCGCGCCAGCGGCTATCAGTTCTTCATCGAACTGCTCCGGACGAATCTGCGGTATGGCGGGGCGATTCGTATCGATCATGTGATGGCCTTATTCCGGCTCTTTTGGATTCCTCGCGGGATGCCGGCGTCCAAGGGGACCTATGTGCATTATCCAGCAGACGATCTCCTTGCGATTCTCGCGTTGGAGAGTACGAGAGCCAAAACGTTGGTGATTGGCGAAGATCTGGGGACGGTGCCGGATTGGGTGCGTGACCGGTTGTCCGCAGTCGGCGTGCTTTCGTATCGTGTCCTCTATTTCGAACGAAACGGGGACGGCAGTCTAAAGTCCCCTTCGGCCTATCCCGCTCAATCGCTCGGGGTCGTGACGACCCATGATTTGCCGACACTGAGCGGCTACTGGGAAGGCACCGATATCGAGACGCGCGTCACCCTTGGCCTTTGTGCGAGCGAGGAGGCTCGTCGGGGCGCGCTCGCTGAACGGCAAGTCGACAAGGCTCGGTTGCTCGCGGCGTTGAGATCCGAGGGCCTCCTGCCGAATGGCCTGTCGGACGATCCGGCCCAGAGTCCGGTGATGACCGCGGAGCTGACGGCAGCGCTGCATCTCTATCTCGCACGCACGCCCTCCTGGGTCGTCCTCGCGAACGTGGAAGATGTGCTCGGTCAACGGGCGCAGACCAATGTGCCCGGCACCGTCGATCAGCATCCCAACTGGTCCAGGAAGTTGACTGCGACCGTCGAGCAGATGGTGCAGGATTCCCGCTTCGCGTCGCTTGCCGCGCAGTTGCGTTCAGCCCGTCCACTTGTGTAAGAACGAGGGGCGCGCGCGCATCGGTCCTTCCGCCTCTTCCACCGGAGTGAGTGCTGCACGATGAAGACCCGCAATTGGCTGGTGTTGAGCATTGCCGGCGCCTGTTTTCTCACCATCGTTATTATCGAAAAGCTGGCGCCGGCGAACGTCGTCGGCGCCTACGGCTATGTGCTGCCCATTCTCCTCGTGGCGATCCTGCGCAATCGGACGCTGATGCTGGTGACGGTGTTGGCCTGCGTGGTAGCGACCTATGCCGGGCTTCTCCAGCCGACGAAGCCGGGACGGTTTCAATCCGCGGTGATTAATCGCACGGTGGTTGTCGGCGTGTTGCTGATTGTGGCCTATATCGGCATGAGTTGGGAGGAGCGGAAGGCCCGGGAAGAAGCGGCCCGCGCCGCGCTGGCCAGGCAAACGGAAAATCTGTTGCGCGCCAATGCGCAGTTGGTCGACGTGAAGGATCAGCTCAACCGGTCTGAACGGCTCGCGGCCGTCGGGCAACTGGTGGCGTCGGTTGCGCATGAGGTGGGCACGCCGTTGCATTCGATCGCCTGGCACGTCCAGGCCTTGGCGGAAGAGCCGACGGTCACGCCGGATATGAAGAAGCGCATCGATGTGATCGACGGGCAGCTGACGCGTGTGGTCGGCATTATTCAGGACCTCTTGTCCTCGACCCGGCAGCGGAAGCCCGATCCCACCTGGTTGCCGGTCGACCATGTCGTGACGCCTGTGGCGGCGTTGATGGAGCCGGCGTTTCAAGCGAAGGGCGTGGCGCTCCGGGTTGAGCTCGGAGACGCGTTGCCGCTGGTTTGGGCCGATGCCGAAAAGCTGCATCAAGTGCTGGTCAATCTGTTTGCCAACGCCATTGCGGCAACGTCGGAGGGCGGGACTGTGACCATCAGCGCCGGCAGCCGAGCGGCCACGCCGGACGAGATCGAGGTGGGCCTGCGCGTGGGGAATGCGACGTTCACCACGATGGTCACGATCGTCGTCAGCGATACGGGCTCGGGTATGCCGGAGGAGGATCTCCAGAAAGCGTTTACGCCGTTCTTTACGACGAAGGCGATCGGGAA
>JBEBHO010000177.1:0-38631 GCA_040081095.1 Nitrospira sp. | reverse complement strand
CGGTTCAGCGAACAAGCATAGCCCCAGCCGCGTCATCCTCAGCCCACACACTCAATCCACGTCGCTCTCTTACTGCATCTTTTCCACTCGCACGCCTAAGAGGCGGATCCGTTGACGCCGCGGATTCTCCCGATGGTCAAGAAACGGCAACAGCATTTTGATTAGTTCACGTCGTATGACCGACCCCTCACGCACAGGATCAGCAAAAGTGTGAGCCCTGGTCACCGTGGTAAAATCAGAAAACCGCACCGTGATCGCCACCGTCCGGCAGGCCTCAAATCCCTCTTCCACTAGACTCGCAAACACCCCGTCACCTAACTGCGACAGCCGCGCCACGAGGACCTGTGAGTCCAATGTATCCTCATCGAACGTCTCTTGCTCACTAATCGACTTCGGCGCCCAATGCTCCACCACCGGCGAGTTGTCCTGTGCACGAATCTTCGCGTACCAGTCCACGCCCCGCTTCCCGAAGCGTGCGCCCATTTCAAGCACACTGAGCTGCTTTAAATCCTCGACCAACCGGATCCCCTGAGCCGCCAGCGTCGCGCCCGTCTTCGGTCCGATTCCCGGGATCGCCCGAACCGAGAGCGGCGCGAGCAACGCTTCCGCCTCTGCCTCAGGGACCACCGTAAACCCATCCGGCTTGTGGAGACCTGATGCAATCTTGGCGAGCAGTTTATTGGGTCCGATTCCGACCGACGCCGTCAATCGTTCTTCGGACAGAATCGCCGCCTTGATCGACCGGCACAACTCAGCCGCCGCCTCGAAGGACCCGGCGCTGGACATATCCCCGTAAGCCTCATCGATGCTCGCCTGCTCAAACGCAGGCATGGCACGGCGAACGATGGCCATCACCGCTGCTGAGACCGCCGCGTACTTGCGCATATCGACGGAGACGAAGGTGACTGGGGGCTGCCCTCTTCGACGGGCCTCTTCGGAAAGACGCCAGGCCGTGGAAATCGGCGTGGCAGAATGAATCCCGTACTCGCGCGCCTTGTAATTCGCAGTCGAGACAACCCCACGTCCCTGCCCCTGCGCCGGATCGGCCCCCACCACGAGAGGCAGCCCTCGAAACGCCGGCGTATCCCGCTCCTCAATCGCGGCATAGAACGCATCCATATCGAAATGTACGATGATTCTCGGCACTCGCTCTTCCCATCCGCCGAACTGGCGCCACAATCTGATCGCGACAAATCTATAGGGATTTCTGATCTAATTACAACGCACCAAACAGAGAGCGGGCATACCCGCCTGCACTTCTCTACTGGATGTTTTGAGGGAAGGTGAAAGGAACTGGGATAGCAGGACGCTATCCAAACAAACGCTGACTACAGGAGAGATTCACGCTGGCGCCGGAGAGAGGAACCCTGACGGACGCCCAGCAGAAACATTGCAGATGTTCCGGAAATACGACGGCTATCCAAAGGCCAGAATCTCAGGCGCGATTGCGGTCAAGGGCAGCTCCCGTTCGGTCGCCCCGCGCTTCATCGCTTCCTTCGGCATGCCATAGACCACACAGGTCGCTTCATTCTGTCCGATGGTCTTGGCTCCGGCTTTCCTCATTTCCAACAAACCTGCCGCGCCGTCATCTCCCATGCCGGTCATGATGATACCGAGCGCGTTGCGTCCGGCAAACTTGGCGACCGACCGGAACAAGACGTCCACCGACGGGCGATGCCGATTCACCAGCGGCCCCTCGACAACTTCCACATGATATTGCGCCCCGCTCCGCTTCACCATCATATGACGCCCGCCTGGGGCAATGAGCGCTCGTCCAGGGATCACGCGGTCTCCCGTCTTCGCTTCAAGCACTTCGATCTGACAGATGCTGTTCAACCGTTCGGCAAACGCGGCCGTAAACTTCTCCGGCATATGCTGGACGATCACCATCCCTGGACAGATCCGTGGGATGGCCCTCAGCACCGCCTCCAGAGCCTGCGTCCCACCTGTCGAGGTGCCGATCGCCACCAACCGATCGGTTGTCTGCGCCATCGCATGAGTGCTCGCCGAGAGCACGGCGTCAGCCGTCAATTTCTGGGCAACGGGAGCGACCGGGGCGGTCCCTGCCTTCACACATTTCATGTTCGCCTTGGCTGCCGCCTTCACGGCATCCACCAAGTGGGCCGACGAATCTTCCAGGAAGCTTTTCACCCCCATCTTCGGCTTGGTAATGATACTCAACGCGCCGGCCGAGAGCGCCTGCATCGTCGTCTCCGCTCCTTGCTCAGTCAGAGAGGAACAAACGACCACGGGTGTCGGATGCGTCGACATGAGGTGTTTGAGGAACGAGATCCCGTCCATCCGGGGCATTTCCACGTCCAGCGTGATGACATCCGGCCATTGCTTCTTCATTAGCTCCATCGCGAACAGTGGATCGGAGGCGGTGGCCATGACATGGATATCGGGATCTTTCGACAGCAGTCCCGCCATGACCTGGCGAACCGTGGCCGAATCATCCACAACCAGTACATTGATCTTCTTAGTCATATTGCTCCTGCTCTGCTCGCCTCGGACCCGTTGGCTATCCGCTGGTGTTTTACCCAAACATCGCCAGACCAAACATCGAAAATGATCGCCCGATGGCCGCTATCTCCAACATGCTGCGCCATAACCGGAGCACCCAGTGATTCCAACGCCGTTCGCGCCAGGGTGATGTTGCGGGCGCCGATCTCCATCCCTTTCCCCTTTTCCCCCAGCGCCGGAAACATATTGCCACCACCAAACAGCTTGATCTGATACTCTTTGGCCTGTGTCCCCCGTGCCGCCATTTCCCGCAGAAACAGTTGCACGGCCTCATCGCCGTATCGGCCGTCCAATCCCTTCGCGATCCGGCACTCGCGGGTCGGTAGGAGATAGTGGCACATGCCGCCGACCCGGAGGAAGGGATGCCACATCGTGATCGCCACGCAAGACCCCAGCAACGTGCGGATCCGCGTATTCGCATCGCCGAAGTAAAACTCCCCTGGCTGCAGAAAAATTTCTATATAGTCCGCTGGAGTCGCCATGACCTACAGCTTGCGATAGATGGAGGATTGCACCATCTTCAGCGCGTCGGTCACCCCATGGAGCGTTTCTGAATGGCTGACAAAAAAGTATCCGCCCGGTTTCAGCACGGAGAGCAGGCGCGCGACAACTTGCCGCTTCGTCTCCGCATTGAAATAGATCATCACATTGCGAAGAAAAATCACGTCGAAGATTCCCACTTGCGGCAGCGACGCATTGAGATTGACCGACATGAATCGGATACGGCTCCGCAGCTTCGGGTCGATCAAGAAGGTGCCTCCCTGAGGCCCAATTCCCTTCAGGCAGTACGCCTTGAGGAAAGCCGGCGGAATCTTTTCCGCGCGCTCCACGCTGTAATGACCCGTTTGAGCCTTGCTCAGCACAGTGGAGCTGATATCGGATGCCAGGATCTCCCACGGAGTGGTTTTCAGGCTGTCGGCCAACACCATGGCCAGCGTATACGGTTCTTCCCCGCTCGAACAGGCCGCGCTCCAGATTCGAAACGTTTGACCAGGTGGCTGCGCAGCCAGAATCGTTTTCCCTAAGAAGTCGAAGTGCTGAGGTTCGCGGAAGAAATACGTCTCGTTGGTTGTCAGAAGATCCAACGCCGTCTGTAGCTCCGCCGGCTCGCGCCCGCTCGTGATAAAGTCGAAGTACTCTTTGTAGGAGGACAACTGGTAGTGCCGCAGCCGCTTCATCAGCCGGCCTGACACCAAGGCTTTTTTCGCCGGAGAGAGACTGATCCCTGCCGCCTGAAAAACGAAATCTCTAAAGTCGGCGAACTCTCGATCAGTTATCGCACATTCAGTCCCGGCGGAATCCGATATCCCCACACGCACGGCTGCTGTTGATCCCACGGACTTCGCCTCCATTCATGTACGGCCCCCTAGCACAGACCTGTTGTCAGCCTTGGCTACTGGATCGGAAACTACCAAGCAGACAACCGTCCACCTTGCGCCATCGTCCAGTCACGCCGCCTGGCTTACGGGCCCTGGTGCTTCCCCGCCAGGCTGAGCCTGGCCCAGACCAGGGGAGTCCTGACTTCGCCCCAGTCGAGCCATCTCTTCGATCGACAACGCTCTCGCGATATTCAAGATAATCACGAACCGGCCGTCGACTTTTCCCATCCCTTGGATAAATTCACCCCGCAAGTTGGCTCCGAATGATGGAGCCGGTTCGATTTCCTTCGGGGGAATCTCAATCACTTGATTGACAGCATCGACGATGATCCCGATATCGCGATATTCACCTTCAGCTTCAACTTCCACAATAACGATACAGGTTCTGCGTCCCGGCACCGTCACGACCCGATCAAACCGCACCGAGAGATCCACCACAGGCACCACACGCCCGCGCAGATTGATCACCCCCCGGACACACTCCGGCATCATCGGCACCGCCGTCAGCGTACCGTACTCAATGATCTCCTTCACCCCCAGAATGCCAATCGCGAACGTCTCTTTGCCCAGCAAAAACGTCAGATACTGCTGCTGCTGCTCCTCTCCTGCAACGTCCTGTTCTTCTGCCTGTTCTGATTGCATCAACGCTCCCATAGTCGCCTCCTAGTATCGGACAAACTGCGAAGAGTCTGGCTGTCCAGCTGCCGCAACAGGCTCTCCCTCTGACGGAGCCCACGCCTTGCTCTCCCTGGGCTTGGATGCCGCAGGCGACTGCTGCCGACTCTTCTGTTTCACCACAGGCATCGCCGCATGTCCGGAGCCTTGTGCGCCGACCTTGAAGAATGCGATCGCCTGCTGAAGCTGCTGAGCCTGCCCGCTCATCTCTTCGGAGGTCGCCGCCAGCTCTTCCGACGCCGACGCGTTCTGCTGCGTCGTTTGACTGAGTTGAGTCATCGCCGTGTTGATTTGGGACACACCTGAGGCCTGTTCGCTTGACGCCGAGGCAATCTCCTGCACCAGGTCGGAAGTCTTCTGAATGGCCGGAACCATTTCCTCGAGCAACTTGCCGGCTCGCTCGGCCATGCCGACACTATCGCCAGCGAGATTCCCGATTTCCTGGGCCGCCACCTGGCTACGCTCCGCCAACTTGCGCACCTCGGCCGCGACCACGGCGAATCCCTTCCCGTGGGTGCCCGCACGCGCCGCTTCGATGGCCGCATTCAACGCCAGCAGATTGGTCTGATAGGCGATGTCGTCGATGATGCCGATCTTGTTCGCAATCTGCTTCATGGCCGTGACCGTTTCTTGAACGGCCTTGCCGCCGTCCGTCGCTTCTTTTGACGCCTGTGTCGCCATATTGTTGGTGACCTTGGCGTGCTCGCTGTTCTGATTGATCGACGCGGTCATCTGTTCGATGGACGCCGATGATTCCTCGACGCTCGACGCCTGCTCGCTGGACCCCTGACTGAGAGACTGCGCTGTGGCACTCACCTCTTCCGACGCACCGGCCAAGGCATCAGCCGATTGCCGGACCTGGGTCATGACCTGCGTCAAGCTGTTTACCATTTGATTCAGCGCATAGAGGAGACTGCCTCGGTCCTTCTCTTTCGTCTGAATCTCCAAGGTTAAATCACCCTCCGCAATCCGCTTGACACAATCGGCGGCATACGCCGGCTCCCCGCCCAATTGGGCCATCACAGAACGCGTAATCCATATGCCAATGGCAGCTCCCAGCAGCAGGGCGACCAGGCCCATGCCCACAAGCATGTTCCGTGCGCTGACGTAGGTCTCTTCCATCTGCTTTGCCTGTTTATCCATCAGCTCCGCTTGGAAATTCGCCATCGCCTCAAGCGACTCCGCAAAGGCAAGGTTCGCCGGTCCAAATTCCTGTTTAATGAACGTCCCTGTGGCCTGCCGATCACCGGCCTTGAGCATTTGCGAAAATTGAGCGTACTTGGCTCCAAGTGTGGCCCGCTTATCCGTAATAACTTTGAATAGCTCGCGCCCTTTTGGCAGGGTCAATTGCTTGTCCAGCTTATCCAGAATCTCTCCGTTCTTCTTTCGATTATCTTCCATCTTCTTGTAGAACTCGTCGATTTCCGCCTGGTTTGAAGACAAGGCAATGTTGCGAATCTGCCTGGCATTGTCGAGCGTGTTCTTGATTACGTCGTTGACCATCACGACCTTGGGATAGCTCCACCCCACGATTTTTGCCGTGATCTCTTTGAAGTCGCTCAGATTCGTGATGCCGACACCGCTAGCGATCAGCAGCAACACCAGCACCACGGCAAACCCAAGTCCCAACCGCACGCCCAATTTCATATTCTGTAACATCGCCCCTCCTCCGTATGAACGTCCGTTTATGCCGCCACAGCCATGTCCGTCGTTGGTGCATCCGGTTGCCGCCCGCAGCCCGGCAAGGCACCTTCTCTGCTCCCGACTTTCTGAATAAGTGCCGGCACGTCGAAAATCAGTGCCACGTCTCCCCCGCCAAGTATGGTGAAACCGCTGAATCCCTTGAGCTCCCCAAACAGCTTGCCGAGTGGCTTAATCACCGTCTGGAACTCGCCAAACAGCGTATCCACAACCAGTCCGATCTTGCGGCCGCCGTACTGCACAACCACGATGTTTTCCCGAAAACCAGGCTGCCCGCTTAAACTAAGCAGCGTCCGGACTCTGAGATACGGAAGCACCTGGCCGCGAAGGCTGATATGCCCCTCCCCTCGCGAGGCCTTCCGCTCCTCCTCCGGAAGCTCCACACATTCCAGCACCATGTCGAGCGGGATGACATAGCGATTGTCCCCGACTCCCAGCAGAAAGCCGTCGATGATCGCCAAGGTCAGCGGCAATCTGATGCGCACCGTCGTCCCGACCCCTTGTTTGCTGAGTAGTTCCACAGTGCCCCGCAATGCCTCGATATTGCTTCTCACCACATCCATACCCACGCCGCGACCGGAGAGATTCGAAACCTGTTGAGCCGTGGAAAATCCCGCTTCAAATATGAGGTTGAAGATTTCGCTTTCCGTCAGCACCTGAGATTCGCTGATCAGTCCACGCTCGCGGGCTTTCTTCAAGATCCGATCCTGATGCAATCCACCGCCATCGTCGGAGACCTCAATGACGATGCTGCCAGAATCGTGGTACGCGTTCAGCGTCACCTTCGCCTTGGCCGGCTTCCCCACGGCCACCCGGCTGTCCTTTGGCTCAATACCATGGTCCATGGAGTTGCGTACCAGGTGCATCAGCGGATCTCCGATCCGCTCCACGACGGACTTATCTAATTCCGTCTCGCCGCCGGTAATGACCAGGTCAATGTCTTTCCCGAGTTCACGACTGACGTCCCGCACCACCCGCTGAAATCGCTGGAACGTCGCGCCGATCTGGACCATGCGCAGGCCCAGAGCGTTATTCCGCACCTCCTCAAGGAGCCGCGACACCGTCGAGGCCGATTCCAGCACATCTCCGAGTCCCGCTTTCTTGGCCAAGAGGTGCGTGCCAGCCCCGGCGATAACGAGTTCCCCGACTAAATTGATGAGTTGATCCAGCTTGTCCGCCTCGACGCGGATGAACCGGCTTTCCTGCGACTTGTGATCTTTGGTTTGCTGTTGTTTTTCCAGGGCGGCATGCACCACGCCCGGCGTGACAAGGCCTTTCTGGATGAGGATATCTCCAAGCTGCTGATTGTCTGCGGGGCCAGAATTCGCCGGCGCGGCAGACTGCCCCGCTTCACATTGCTGTCTGAGCGCCTGGTCAAGCTCGGCCTTGGTGAGCGCACCGCTCTTTATCAGGATTTCTCCCAGCCGCATCGAATCTTCAGGAAGTTCCTGTATCAGCTGAACGTACTCGGAGTGTTTACTGCGTGGGGAGAGGATGCGAATCTGGCAATCCTCACGTACAAATTCAAACACGTTTTCAATCTGCGCTTTGTCCGCCTGACTACGGAGCCGGATTTCGAATCCGAGGTAGCAACTTTCCGGATCCATCTGGTCCACTGACGGCAAGGCATCCGTGATAACCGTAAGATGCAACACATCGCCCAACGTGCCCAGGTACCGGAGAAAGGAGAGCGGATCCATGCCGTTTCTGAGGACGTCTCGACCGAACCGGAGCGAAATGTGCCAGGCATAGTCCGCAGTGTTCTGCTCAGATGCATCTTCTGCAGAAATTGCCGGTGCAAGAGCCGCCGACATACCACTCGCCTGAGCTAACTCGACTGAAGGCTTCACTCCGAGATGAACATCCAAGCGAGCAACCAGGGTATCCCAGGTCGTCTGCGCGTCAGGGGTCAAAGTTTGGCCGGTCGAGATTGTTTCAATCAGCGCGCGAATGAAATCGCAACAGGTCAGCAAGAGCGCGACACAATCTGCATCCAGCCCCAACTGCTTCCCTCGCAGCCGGTCGAGCAGATTTTCTACCCGGTGGGTGAAGCGAACGACGTCATCGAATCCGAAAAGTCCGGCCGAGCCCTTAATGGTATGGGCGGCACGGAAGATGGCATCGATGTCTCCCCCCGAGCCTGGATTAGCTTCAAGTTGCAGGAGCTGCTCTTCCATGCTATCCAGGAGCTCGCGGCTTTCTGCTAAAAACGTCTGTACGGCTGAATCGAGATTCATATGTTAATCCGTCTGTCGATCAAGGACGAATCCTTGTCAGTTGTGAGAATCCGTCCCCTCTAGAGACTTTCCAAATTGGCGTTCAAATAAAACTGCTGCATCGCTTCCTGCATGGCTGGACTGGGCGCCAACACCTGTACTTGCTTCCCGGCTGAAGACGCCTCCCGCTTGGCAAGCAACAGCAGCTGCAGACCTGCGGTATCCACTTCGGTGACATCGGAAACCTGAACCTCTAATCGGTCGCATTGTGCCAATGAGCCGAGCAGCCTGGGCTTGAGTTCGAGAGCGGTGTAAATCGTCATCTCTCCAGCAATGCGCAACTGGCACACAGATCCGTTAGTCTCTTCCTGAACATCCATGAGATAGGCCCTCTCTCAACACACGCGGACCGGCTACGGCAAAATGAGCTTGGACACGGCCAACAGCATGGTTTCCGGCTTAAACGGCTTTACCACCCAGGCCTTCGCCCCGGCTTCCTGTCCTTCAGTCTTCTTCGACTCTTGGGATTCGGTGGTCAACATGATGATCGGGGTGAACTTGTAGTTCGCCAGCTTCTTCACTTCCTTGACGAAGGTGATGCCGTCCATGTTCGGCATATTTACATCGCTGATGATCAGATGCACTTTCTGGCCGGTCAGTTTCGTGAGCGCGTCCTTGCCGTCGCAACCTTCGATGACATCGTAGCCCGCACCTTTCAGTGCGATCGTTACCACCTGTCGCAGGGAGGCCGAGTCGTCTACAATCAATACCGTCTTTGCCATAACACCCCCTAAAAGAAAGTAATCTCCGCGGCTCTTGCCTTCACAGGAGCCTCTCCACCATGAGTCGTCAACTCTTCTTCCATGGTGTAAGAACTCCGGAGCGCCCCCGCCACCTCCACGACATCTTCCGATTGGAGGAGTCCGTGGGGCGGAGCAAGCTTGCTGCATAACTGATCAATGTTCGTCTGCACATGCATCAACACTTGATTGACCCGATCCTGAGACTGAAGCTGTACAAGCGCCTCGGATACTTCGATCGAAATGCGCTCACTCTCCTGCTGCAAGAGCCCCGTCGATTGCTCCAAGCCTTTCACCGCTGACCCGAATTCATCGAGCACTTCGCGGATCTTCGCCATGGAAAATTCGAGTGACCGAGTATCCCGCTCGACAGACGATTCCACCATTGCAGTCGAACTCAGAATTGCCCGGTTGATCATTTCCACTTTCCCGTTAATCCGCTTGCCGTTTTCTCCGGCTCTTGTGGACAATTTACGCACCTCATCCGCCACGACCGCGAAGCTGCGTCCGGCTTCTCCAGCGCGGGCGGACTCGATGGCGGCATTTAGCGCCAGCAGATTGGTTTGATCCGCGATGCCTTCGACCTCCTCCGCCATCTGCTTCAGCTCATGAATCACCCCCACCATCTTCCGAGTTTCATTGAGGAGGTGCTCCTTGTCCTGTCGAGCTTCGGTGAGCGCCGCGACGATGGTATTAAGGCGGGTTTCGTTGGACGACAGCATGGCAACGAGGCTGTTCTCTTCCTGTTGTTCCGCCGCCCCACCTGCGGCCTTACGGGACGCTCCCACCGCATCGTGCAACCGCTGGACAATTTCAGCGAACCGGACCGTGAGTCCCACAAACGCATCCTCCATTTTCTTTCGGGAGCATTCGATCTGTTTCCCCCAGACGGAAATCACCTGGGAGGCTAACTTCTGCAGATTCGCGCTGACTTGGCGAATCGCCGCGTCCCGTGCCTCAAAATCCTGCGCCTCACGTGCGGCCAACGCCGCTGCCAACGTACGATCATGCTCAACCGACAATTTCCAGCCGGCCATAAGACCAAGACCAAGCAGGCCTATCGCCAAGGCAACTGTCAGCACATTCATATCCCGGTCGAGCAATACACAGGCGGTTCCAAGGAGACCGAGGCTGAACGGTAGTACGCGATTGAGATTCAGAAGGTGGCTCATGTTCAGGTTCGTCCAATCACATCGTCGAGGGTTGAAGAAAGTCCCGTGAACCTTATCGGACCACGTGGCTCTAACTTGATAGGTATACCTAAAGAAAGTGAAGCTAACTATAATGTAGGGAACGAGATTGAGGGGCTAGCGGTGTCTGAACCTGTACGGGTTTATCTGACAAGGTCTGGGACGGTGAGTACTAGCGCACGACGGACCTGCTCCCCTCACCACTTGAGACGCCTGCAGGATATGCCCCGGCTAGGTCCGTGAGGATTGAGCCGAAACACAGGGGCCAGCTGAAAACAGACCCTGTGTTTGAATTGCAACGTGAAAGGAATGAAGGCAATACTGTGCGCACGGAGCAGACTCGCGCATGAGAGACTGAACGCTCAGGCCAACACAGCCGGAATGAACCGATGCCGTGGCGATGAAATATCGTTGCAGGCCCGTTTACCGAACCTTGGAAAAGTCGGCGTCGAATTCGCTGGTCTTGCCGTCCGGGAAGAACACCACGACTTTCGTCTTGGCGTTGGGGTCGAAACTGTCGTAGGCAAACCGCGCCGTGAATCGCGATCGGAAGGCGGGGCCTTGGCCATCGTTCTTGCGGCCTTTTTCGGCAGGGCTCACATCGATGGACTTAATATTCTTGTTCCCTTGTTGAAAGGCAACCTGCGCCCCTTCGGCAAAGTATTCGTCGTCCCCACAGAGCTGTACTTCCACTTCCATGTTCGGCATGTCGACGACTTTCTTGATGAACTCGTCCGGCATGCGGATCTCTTTCTTCTGCTTCTTGGACTCTGCCGCTTCCTGGCGGCCAAAGGCTTCGAGCCGGAATCGCTTGGTGCGGAGGATGGCACTGGCACCGCAGGGATCTTTCTCAGGATCTGACCCGACCCGGGTAGCCAAGGATGCTTGCTGCAGGACCTTCTTGACGTCTTCAGGAGAATTGGCTTTGTCCATCGGAATACGGCCGGCTTCGAGCGCTTTTTGTGCGTCGTCCACGGACAGCTTCACATCGATCGCCACCGCAGTCTGCGCTCCGGCAAGCACCAACACTCCCAAGAGACTTGACACCGCCACCATTCCTTGACGCCGATGGGCTCTGCTCTGCATAACCGCCTCCCTGAAGATAAAGCCAAGAGAAGAATGGGGCATTGTAGGGGAAGTGCCAGGTCATTTCAATCGTGCGCAAACCGCGACCAATTTGGATAGGGTTTGTCCTGATAGAGCGCATCGACATCGATGGGAATAGGCACGCCTGCGCCAGCCAGCAACGTCGCCACTGCGCGTAAAGGCAACCCGACAATGCCAAGAAAATCACCGCTGATCGACTCGATCAACTCACCGCCTGCGCCCTGAATGGAATAGGCCCCGGCCTTCCCCATCGGCTCATGCGTGGCCAGATACTGCTCGATGACGCTCGCGTCACGGATCTTCATCTTCACGGCGGCAGTCACCAGCGCTGCCGCTTTATACCGCGGAGCCTGACGGCACAGGGCCACGGCTGTATGGACGAAATGCTGGCGCCCGGCCAATCTGGTCAGCATCGTCCGCGCATCCGCCAAATCCACCGGCTTGCCCAGCATCTGCCCGTCGAGTTCAATCACGGTGTCGCTGCCCAGCACCAGTGAGTCCGGCCGCGTGATCGCGATGGATCGGGCCTTCTCACCGGCAAATCGCTCCACCTGTTGTCGCGGAGTCAGTTCTGGCAGCGGCTGTTCTTCAAAGTCCGGTGCGACGATCTCGAATGGGATACCCAGCAATGCGAGGAGTTCACGGCGGCGAGGAGAGGTCGACGCGAGGATCAACTGCATCGTGACACAAGGCTCGCGGCTTCATCGGAGAAGTCATCGCCGGGCGCCGCTTCCGTTGGCAGGCCATCAACTATTTGATTGGCACGATACCGGGCAATCATGGTCTCCACATCTTCTGCGGACGACACGCGAAACATTTGGCCGCGCAACGCCGCCGCATGAGGAAACCCTTTGCAATACCAGCCCAGATGCTTTCGCATGCGATGAAACTGCCCCGGACCGCAGATCGCCTGGAACTGCCGCGCATGGTCGAGCATCAGCGAAAAGCGCTGATCGATCCCCATGGCCAGCGCGTCAATGCCGCCACCCGGCGCGTCCGATTGGGCTAATTTGCGGGCCTGTTCTTTTGATTGAAAGAACCACGGCGCACCAAGCACCGCCCGCCCAACCAGCACTCCATCTACCTGTGTGGCTCGGACGCGATGCACGACTTCGTCGAGACTGTGAACGTCACCATTCCCCAACAGCAAGACTCCGGTTCCTTTGGCTAACTGGACCGCCCTGGCGATCGCCGACCAATCCGCCTCGCCCCGATACATTTGCTTGAGTGTGCGCCCATGCAAAGTGATGGCGGCCGGCCTCTCCTGAATGAGATGCGTCACCCACTCTTCCACAATCACCGAATCATACCCAAGCCGGGTCTTTACCGACAGCGGCAGGACACGGCGCGGCACCGACGCGGCCCCCTGGCGCCCTGCCACCATGGCTTGAATCGCCGCGATCCTGGATGGCTTGAAGCCAACCTGCTCCAACGTCTGGCCGTTCGCCCAATCATGAATGGCGCGGCTGGTGGCTTGGAGAATCGCATGGGCGACATCCGGCGTCTTGATCAACCCAGCGCCGGAGCCGGATGAGGCCACACTCTTTGACGGACAGCCCATATTGATATCGATCCCGTCAAATCCCAACTCGCAGGCCGCATGCGTAGCCTGATAGAACAAGGCCGGATCCTTGCCATACAGCTGCGCGACAACCGGCCGCTCCAATTCACTGTAGATCAGCGTATTCAGCAGGAACTCCGGCCCGCGACACACGTCATGCACATGCGTGAATTCGGTAAAGGTCACATCGGGCCGGCCGTGCTGAGCGATGACTCGACGGAACGTCGCATCCGTCACCCCGTCCATCGGCGACAGCCCCATGATCGGACGCGACAATGTTGGCCAGAAGCTCATGGGTGGGTGCTCGCCGTCTGCAGCGGCCCTTCGTTGGCCGCCTGGTACGCCTGACGCAATTCAGTCGCTTCCCGCTGCGCCAGCGGCACGAGATCTGACGCCAGATCACTGACAAATTCCACGAACCGATCGATCTTCACGTCGAAAAAATCATAGGACCGCGTGACCGGATGCGGCAAGCGAAACCAGAAGGAAACGAAACGATCGAGAACGATATGCCTCTCTCTCAACTCCCGGCACGTTTCAGGAAACATGGCTTCGACATCGCCGCCCCAGTGCAGAATTTCGTAGGGAAGGTATTTCGTTCGATACCAATCGAGTTCTTCAAACGAGGCCACTGATACGGTCCATTCTGGTCCCGTCGGCTCGGCTCGACCAGACACAACCTGCGCATACTTGTCATAGGCCTCGACCAGATCCTGCGACTTCGAAAGAGAGAGGCATTCGGGTGAAGCTAGCGGATGGGTTGGCGGAGGCGTCGCTGCATCCACGACCGAGGCTTGTGGCACATTCACTTCAAACACATTCTTGTACCGCTCCAAAAACAAGGCCAACTCGTCGGCGATGAGATCACTCGCCTTGGTATCGACTTCGAGCGCCACCCCACGCAATTGCTGTAACCGGCCACCTCCGAGAATGCGATCGAGCATCTCGAACAGCACCGGAGGAATCGGCGCAGCATGAGCATCCGTCCATCGCGGCAAATGATGTGGTCCCTTGCCATTTACTATCGCCGCCTCAGTTCCCAAGGATTCATGGACGGCGAGTCCCGCAACATGGATTTCCACCACCCGCTCGACCGGAAACTCCTGCAGGAAGGCCTCGAGAAATTGTCCAATGGACTGAGAGCGCCACGCCCCGGAGTAGCGATAGACCGTCCACAGATGTCCGATATCCAGCACCAGTCCACAGGCGACCTGATCGGTCACACGACGAAAGTAGGCCGGAATCGAAAGGGTCCCGGCGACAAAAAATGTCAGGGGCGGCATCTCCAGAAGAAAGAGCGGAGAACCACCGCCTGGCAACGCGGCTCGTTGATCAAAAATCGCCTGGACCATGTTGATGTTCTTGGCCACTACGTCGGCGCTCGAAGCGGTATAGAGTGGAGGGAGGTAGGTCCCGAATGAATAGCCGGCGATATGCTTCGTCGCACATTCATGATTCGACCAGGCGCTCCGAAGTAGAGAGAGATGGGAGGCTAGCACCCGTGCTTCTTCTTGAAACAACGGATCGGACTCAGCTCCCGGTTGTGTCACCCAGAGCCCTTCGCCGTGATAGGGAAGCGACAGATCAGTGTGATGACGCACTACAGCCAACGCACTGGAGGTCGCGTGGAAGACTTCCAGATACATCGGAAGGACTTGACGGCGCGTCAGGTCTGCGAGCAAGCTAACCAGGTCGGGCGAATAGACATCGACCGACAGCCCGAGCCCTTGAACCGGGATCCGAGCCACTCGGTCCAGAAAATCATGGCACACATCGCGAGACTGGGTCATACGCCCGCCCTTCCATCCTGGAATCAATCAGACTCAGTGTATTCCGATAAACCGTTGAATGACAAGGCTTTGGCCGAAACGGAGGGGCCAGGATCCGTCTGCTATACTTGCCATACACCGCTGCAACCAGGACGATCAACGGTCACCCTGAACACCCTGGCGATGCGATGGTAAGCCCAAACAATCAACCACAGAAAACACCGAACCCCAAAATCACAGTGGTCGCACACATGATGACTCCAGGCGTCGTTCAAATTCCCGGTGATGTCACCGTCACCGAAGCAGCTTCACTCTTGGAGCGCGAGCAGATGCCTTGTCTCCTGGTGAAAGACACGGACTTGCACTTTGGCTTGATGACCCCTTCCGATATCGTCAAGAAAGTCGTGGCCCTGGGCCTTGCCCCTGACGATATCGAAGTTCGAACGATCATGTCCCACCCCGTGCACTTCATTGAATACGACCGCGCGGCCGATGAGGCGACCTCGCTGATGATGTCATCGGGGGCCCCCATTCTTATCGTGACAAAACAGGAACAACCGGTGGGAGTATTGACCGCACGAGATCTTGTCTTATCCCCCAAGCGCTGCCATACACGCGTCCCGGCAACAATCGGCGTGATGGATTCCCATTCACCCGGGGCCCAACACCAGGCCGTTATCGTTCAACTCAGCCATGTCGGGGCTATGGTTCAAACTCCGACGCTATTACTCCCCGGCACGCGCGTATTTCTCAACTTCTCTCTGCCCGATCTGACTGCCCCTCTGACTGTGACTGGAGTGATTCTTGAGGAGCACGATCCGCTGTATGAATCAGGAAAGACCGGAACGGTGGGCAGCCCCAGCGTCGATGTCCGATTCACCAGACTCTCCCCAGCCGACCAGTCGCGCATCAAGGCCTGGGTCCTTCAGAACTCCCCCAAATCAACCGATCTGTCCTAGTCGCCGCATAACTCGCGATCTTCTTTGACCCCGCGAGGAACGGCTGATAGAATTTTGTCTCCATCACTGTTGATCATTTAATAGCCTACCTATGGACTCCTCTATGAAATCCACACCCAATCGCCCACGCACCATACTGTCGAATGACGAAGTCATGACCCATGTCCGCACCCTCCTGGATAGCCCGGAAGACGACCTTCAGGCGGGACTCATGAAGGAGCTGCTGACCGGCGTCTTGAAGCTCCATGACTCGCATCTCGACCTGCTGGATCTCAAAATCATCAACCGCGCGGTCAAGGAACTGCGCCACGCCTTTGCCGTCTTCAACGGCTATCACGATCGGCGAAAAGTCAGCATCTTCGGCTCCGCACGCACGCCATCGGATGACCCCAACTATCAGTTAGCCCATCGGTTTGCCGAACAAGTAGTACAAGCGGGCTACATGGTGATCACGGGCGGCGCCGATGGCATTATGCGCGCCTCGCAGGAAGGGGCCGGGCGCGAGAACAGTTTTGGGGTCAATATCATGCTCCCGTTCGAGCAGGGCGCGAACGCCACGATTGCCAATGATCCTAAGTTGATCACCTTCAAATATTTCTTTACCCGCAAGCTGATGTTCCAGAAAGAAGCCAACGCGATCGCGCTCTTCCCCGGTGGCTTTGGGACACACGATGAAGGCTTTGAAATTCTGACCCTGGCGCAAACCGGCAAGAGCGACCCACAGCCGATCGTCTGCCTTCAGGCGCCCGGATGTGATTACTGGGACGACTGGTCCGCATTCATTGTGAAACAACTCTTGAAACGACGGCTAATCAACGAAGAAGACCTGAGCCTTTTCAAGATCGTGAACTCGGCAGAAGCGGCCGTGGAAGAGATTTCGCGGTTCTACCACCGCTATCACTCCATTCGATTTGTCGGGCGCTTGATGGCGATGCGACTGAAATCCCCCCTCACAGCGGAGCATCTCGACTACATCCAGACTCGGTACAGCGATCTACTCTCCGAAGGGCGTTTTGACCTGCGCAGCGCACTGGAAGAAGAAATGGACGAACCAGCCATCGCGAGCCTTCCCCGGTTGGTCTTCCCCTTCAACCGTCGGAGCGCCGGGCGGCTTCGGCAACTGGTCGACTACGTGAACAGCCTCTGAAGATCGCAGCGGCCGCCCCTTTAGTCCAACCCTGCGTGCATGGTATTGTGGCGAACAAGCTATGAGTGATTCGCCACAAAGCCGCCAATTCAGCCATCCCCCGAGCGCTGTCCTCTATCATGCCGAATGTGCCGACGGGTTTGGCGCGGCCTGGGCCATCTGGCGGCAGTATCCTAATGCCCGATTCATTCCCGTCAAGCACGGAAATCCTCCTCCGGCTGATCTGCAAGATCAGCGCGTGGTCATTGTTGACTTCAGCTACACACGCCCCATTCTCGAAACGATGGCCGCTGAGACCAAAGAGCTGCTGATTCTCGATCACCACATCACCGCCGAACAATCTCTTGCCGGTCTGCCTTATGCCTACTTTGACATGAAGAAGTCCGGCGCGGTGTTAGGATGGGAATGGGCACATGGAACTTCAGCGCCGTGGTTGTTGCAATACATCCAGGACAAAGACTTATGGAATTGGGCGCTTCCTGGCAGCAGAGAAATCAATGCCGCCGTCGCCTCCTATCCGTTCGATTTTCAACGGTGGAGCCGGTTCACCCAACCCGAGCTGGAACAGGAAGGTCGCGCAATTCTTCGATACGAACAGGAACTGGTTGGGAAGCTTGCCGCTCAGGCCGTGATGGTGGAATTTCAAGACGTCGTCATCCCGGCCGTACAGAGTGCCATCCTCACCAGTCAGATCGGAGAGCGGCTTTCGCCGGATCATCCCTTCTGCCTGATCTGGCACGATCGGGACTGCCGGCGCTACTTTAGCATGCGATCCCGTGAAGACGGTACCGATGTCGGAAGCATTGCGGCCTCCTTTGGTGGCGGAGGCCACACCCACGCGGCAGGATTCTCTGTGTCCCTCAACCCCGACGGATCGCTTCCCTCAACCCCAAACCTTCCGCGGCCTATTATTGATCGGCGGCGAACGCCCTAGCGGGCTCCATGCTCCCCTTACGCGACGATAATCCGACCGAACGACCGCCGATCGTGACCATCGCGATCATTGCAACCTGCATCTTGGTCTTTGCCTACCAGTTCACGCTTCCTGACAAGCCCGGTGAGGCATTTGTCTTTCAATATGGGGCGATTCCCAGCGCCATTTTCAATCATGCGGTGCTTCCGAATGACACCGCCGCGATGCCTGCAACACTGACCCTACTCACCAGCATGTTTCTGCATGGCGGCTGGATGCATTTGCTTGGCAACATGCTCTACCTCTGGATCTTCGGCAACAACATCGAAGATGCGATGGGGCATCTAAAATTTGCAGTCTTCTATATTCTTTGCGGAATCTTGGCGGCACTGAGCCATGCACTCACCGATCCATCTTCTCAGATCCCCATGGTCGGCGCCAGCGGGGCCATTTCTGCAATCCTGGGAGCCTATCTGCTGCTTTATCCCAAAGCCCGTGTGCTCGTACTGATCCCGCCCCCGTTCTTGGGAACCACCTCGGTCCCGGCCGTCATCGTCTTGGGATTCTGGTTCTTGGGACAGCTCTACAGCGGTGGGCTTTCACTCGGATCGCACGGCGGAGGGATTGCATTCTTCGCGCACATCGGAGGCTTCGTGGCAGGCATGGCCTTGGTAGGAATCTTCAAACGCCGCGACGTGCCCTTCTTCGCTCCGGAGCATTCCGGCCGCAACCGATGGTCCTAAGCACTAGGCCGCGTCGAGCATTTCTCTGACTTTCTCTACCAACCCAACCTGCTTGTAGGGCTGCTGGAGCACAAAGCGCCGGTTGATCCGATGGTGCGCAATCGTCTCATCGTCATAGCTCGACACAAACAACGCCTTCATCGTGGGTTGATGATTGAGGAGCCGCCGCGCGAGTTCCCGTCCGCCAATCTCCCCCATAACCAAGGGACTCACCGTGAGATGCACGATGCCCTGGTACCGTTGGGTGAGCATTAGTGCCTCGACAGAAGACGCCGCTTCCAGCACACGGTACTTGTACCGGGCAAGCATCAAGCTGGCCAGCTTTCGACTGATTTCATCCTCCTCAACCAGCAAAATCGTTTCATCACCTTTCGCCAGCATCGACGAGGGAATCTGTTCGGCCTGCGCGTTCGTAACTTTGGCGCCAGGCAACCAGACTCTGACGACGGTCCCTTGCCCCGGCCGGCTGTCAACTTCGACGGTGCCCCCGTTCTGCCTGACAATCCCATAAACCGCCGTCAAACCAAGTCCGATATTCGTTTCCTTCGTCGAGAAAAATGGCTCGAACATCCGTGACTGTGTGTCCAGGTTCATTCCAGTTCCCGTATCACTGACCTGCAGCAACACATCGTGAGATGGCTTCTTGCCGATCCCGCTCGCTTGGGTGGCACCCGGAAGTCCTGCGCCGGATCGAGCCTCAATCACCAGCCGCCCACCGCTCGGCATGGCATCACGCGCATTGACCACCAGTTGAAACAAGATCTTTTCGAGTCCCTCACGATCCACTTCGGCATAGATCGGTACATCGTCACAATGGATCGCAAGATTAATGGGCTCAGACAGGAGACTACTGAGGGCACTATGAAGATCCGACAGGACCGTCTTCACCGGAAGCGCCTGACGAACCTGCCTGTCTTCTAGGTTGAGGGAGATCAATTGGGCTGTCAGCATGGCAGCCTTCTCTCCGGTCCTGAAAATCTCATCAGCGGCCGCGCGCGCGGGATCGTTGGACGGCAACTGCGCCAGAATTACCCCGGTTTGTTTTCCAATCGCCGAAAACAGCTCGCCAAATTCTTTGGCGATCCCGGCAGCCATCCGCCCAACCGCCTCCATCTTCTGCGCGTCACGCAGTCGACGTTCCAGCCCTTGGCGTACCGCGAGTCCTTGCTGAAGCTTGTCCTGAGACTGCGTCAGGTCATCCTTTAATCCGGCAATCCTGGTCTCCAGCTGCACCTTGCTGGCAGCCAATTGCTCTTCGGTGCACCGCAACGCTTCGACGTCCTTCACCAATGTCGACTTCTCTTCCTGCACCACCGTTACGGCTTCCAACGCCAACCCGTAAAACACGGCCATCACAAGCAAGACTGGCACGCCGAGCAAATGACCAACCGCAATGGTTTCACTCTGGACAATGCCTTCATACAGCAATCCCGCGTAGCCGGCGCAGAGGAGCAGACAGAGCCCCATCATATGGCTCAAGCGCCGCACCGACGCCGCAACGAGCATCAATACAAAATAGGCGATGTACAGATCGGGGCGCGCATTGCCGGAGAGGTAAATCGTCCCGGTTACAAGTACGGTATCCGCAGCCACAAGGGCGCCATTGAACCACGCCAATTCCAACCAGGCACCAGGCACCAGAGATAGCATTCCGACAAACGCCCAGATCCCTATGACGATCCCGTCGCCCGTCAGGCGGCTGATCACCGCTTCGGAACCGAAGAGCAGCTCGTAGGATAGGATTACGCTCACTAGACATTGCAGGAGGAGCAGCCGTGAGCGAGGGTGTATGAGAAGTTGATGGAATCGACTATTCAGTGGAGTTGAGATTGAAGCCGCTGGTGCGTTCACAGGATGGCCCTCCCGATAGACCAGTACCGTAGAGCAGCAACTTCTGTACCCCTTGAGAAAAATGAAAATGAGTCGATTGGCATAGCAATCATGGCTTCGCCCATGATCAGGTCCTAGGCATGAACCCTACAGCCCTTACAAAATCGAACAAGCCCCCGGAGGCCGACCATGAGGACATGTCTATTGAGATTCGTTACTGCGGCAGGCAGGCTGAGTACGCAATTGGATCAAGGCAAAACGGGCGAGACGAATCCCTGCTGCGAAACCAACTCCCTGCTTACAAGGCGAGTGACTTCATGAAGCGGCTGGCGCGTTCCCTCGCCTCGTCGGCCGATCCGGCAAGAAAGGTGACATGCCCCATTTTCCGACCTGACTTGACCGCACGCTTCCCATACAGATGAAGTGCCGCCCCTGAAATGGCCAAGAGCTCCCTGCATCCACTAGAACTCGTAACCTTTTCGACGTCGCGGCCAAGCAGATTCACCATTGCGGCCGGACTCACCAGCCTGACTTCTCCAAGCGGCATTGCACAGAGCGCCCGCACCTGCTGCTCGAACTGTGACACGGTACAGGCGTTCAAGGTGTAGTGCCCTGAATTATGCGGGCGAGGCGCAATTTCGTTGATCACCAAGCGATCCTCACCAAGGTGAAACAGCTCAACGCAAAACACGCCTACACCGTTGAGCGCGGCCACGGCGCGGCAAGCCAGATCGCTCGCTTGTGACATCACTGCAGAAGACACCGTTGCCGGCACCATCGTCAATCGAAGGATGCCGGATTCATGTCGATTTTCGACCACCGGATACACGCAATACTTCCCGTCTGCGCTCCGGACAACCAGTACCGATAACTCCCGCTCAAAGTCCACCAAGGATTCCACAATCCAACGCGCGCCTCGCGGCACCATCCCACGGAGTACCGACTCTAGCGCGGCGATTTCACCAGGCTGCCGAATGGTCCACTGGCCTTTCCCATCATATCCCGCCGTTGCTGTTTTGCAGATCACTGAACCGCCGAAGGCTTTGACCACTCCATCGAGTTGAGCAGGATCCGTGACCACTGAGAACGACGGGACAGGGAACCCCTGAGTCTGCAAAAACTGCTTTTGCTCGATCCGATCTTGGATGACTCGAAGCACGGCCCCAGACGGACGAACGGGACAGATCCGGCTCAGCTGCTCACAGAGTTCCGCCGGCACATTCTCCCATTCGAGCGTGACCGCAGAAACCAGTTGACTGAATTCCTGACAGGCAACGGGATCGGTAAATGCGGCGGGAAAGGATCGGCTCGCGAGCCGATGCGCTGGGGCATCGGGATCCGGATCCCAGACAGCCACCCGATAGCCGAGCCGCAGCGCCGCACGAGTAAACATTGCGCCGAGCTGTCCGCCGCCCAAGACGCCAAGAGTGGCCCCTGGTCCAATGGGCTGCGTGGTCACGACCGCTGACTCGTCCGATCCGCTTGGAGACTGCCCACGCTGGTTCCCTGAGCCTCCGGAGAATTGAGGACACTCTCTGTTTGAGACTTTCGAAATGCTTTCACTCGATCGGCAATCCAGGGGTATCGGCCAGCCAGAATTTGCGCAGCGAGCAAGGCGGCATTCTCCGCTCCTCCGATAGCGACAGTGGCCACCGGAACCCCTTTGGGCATTTGAACGATCGACAACAGAGAATCAAGCCCGCGAAGATTTTCCGTGGGAATAGGAACGCCGATTACAGGCAAATGAGTCTTCGCCGCCAACATGCCAGGAAGGTGAGCTGCCCCCCCCGCACCGGCAATGATGACTTCAATCCCCCGCCCTGGCGCCGTCTCGGCATACTCGAAGAGCCGGTCCGGCGTCCGGTGAGCCGACACTACTAGTAACTCGTAGGGAATCTCAAATTCCGAGAGGAGCGCACCGGCTTTCTCCAAAATTGGGAAATCGGACTTGCTGCCCCCGAGAACCCCGATGAGCGGGCTATGCGCCTTGCTCGTCCGGCGTGATGATCGTCCTGTTCCAGCCATACCAGCAGCACTCCTTCCTTCACTACACAGCCGCCGCAACTCCCCAAAAACAGAGCGCCACCTTAGCGATTCTTCCGGGAAGGGTCAAGATGACCGCTCCTCCTTACGCAGCTCCACGTACGCCAGTTCTGCACTTCAAATTGACCTCTCCTTGATGTTTCTTCTATGATGTGGCTGTAGGGCTTCCTACACTGCCATCCTCTGAGGAGATCACCTCGTGGCTCGTCTGGGTCTCGGCCTAAAAAACAAAGTGCGCTCGCTCATCACGAGAGACAGCGGCCTGAGCGAGATTTCGATCGACGACCTTGCGACATCGAGCAAGCTCCAGTCGTGGGAAGCCGTACAGATCCCGGAACGGTTGAAGTTTTCTTCCCGGTTGGCTATTACGCTTGTCATCCTGTTTCTCCTCATCATTGCCTTTGTTCCTTGGACTCAGACCATCACCGTCACGGGTCAACTCTCCGCCTATTCGCCATATGAGCGGCCACAGGATATCGAGGCCCAGATCACGGGGCGTATCCAAAAATGGCACGTCTTTGAAGGCGTGCGAGTGAAACAAGGGGATCTCATCGTCGAGTTAGAGGACTACGATCCAAACTTCATGGCCCCAGACCTCTTGTCGTTCCTCGATCAGCGCAAGAAAGCCCTCGAACAAACCCGCCAGGCCGCCTTGTCGCGCGCTGAGCAACTCGACAAACGCATCAAGGAAATGCAGAACCTGGTGAAAGCCGCTATCCCGTCAGCACAAGCCCGCGTGGTTGAAGCCGAGAGCAAGGTTCGCGAGGCCTACCAGAAAGTGGAGTCGGCCAAGATTGCCGTGGCGACAGCCGACCTGAATTTCAATCGTCATACGCAGCTCGCCGAGCAAGGCCTCGTCTCGCAACGGGAATTGGAATTGACCATCCAGTCAGCCATCGCCAGCAAAGCCGATCTGGAAGGGGCACAGGCCAATCTGAAGGCAGCGGAGCAATCCATGAAAGCGCTCGGATTTGGGCGCGAACAGATCAGTGCGGAAGTGTTGCAACGATTATTGGACGCGGAAGCGGCGCGAGATGCGTCCGTCGGCGAGGCGGCCAAAGCCGCCGATCAACTGGCCGATGTCTCGTTACGCATGTCGAATGCTACCCAACGTCGAGGCGCCAGCAAGATTCTGGCACCGATCGACGGAACGGTCGTAAAAATGGCGGAGGCCGGAGCCGGGGAAACCGTCAGACAGGGCGACAAAGTCGTCCGGCTGTCACCCACGAGTCTCGATAAAGCCATTGAAATGACCGCGGACGGCATCGATGCCCCGCTGCTCAATGTTGGGCGGAAAGTCAAGATTCTGTTCTACGGCATTCCGGCCATTCCGCTTCCTGCCTGGCCTGAAGTGATGGCAGGCACCTACACCGGTGTGATCAAAGTCATCGACCAGACAGACGACGGCAAGGGCAATTTCCGTTTCTGGGTGGTACCGGACCCTGAAGACCGGACATGGCCGGAGCAAAGCCATGTGCGGCAAGGCACCAAAGTCATGGGCTGGGTCATCCTCAACCGTGTTCCGCTCTGGTATGAGCTCTGGCGGCGCTTTAACCTCTTCCCGCCCGATTACCAAGAACGTCCGCCAAGCCTCATCGACACGCTCTTACCGAAAGCGGGACGAGGTGCGAAGTAACCGCCCCAATCAGTATCGTTTTCTTCTTGCTGAATCACCTCGCCAGCACACATCCGTTCATGCCCTATGCCACCCAGACAGCGGGCGACAACGTGCTCATATCCAGGAGAGCAAGGGAGTAGCCATGATGTTGTTACGATTAGGCCTCGTGTGTGGGGCGCTTGTTCTATCTGCCACATCTGCTCCGTTCAACGCCGCTGCAGCCGAAGGAGACGCGGCGAAGGGGCTCCCCGCGATTCCCTTGAGCGTGGATGAAATCCATGCCTGGATCGATCGCTCACATCCGTTATTGAAAGGAGCCGGAACCGAGAAAGTGATGGCACGCGGCCGAATGCTCAAAGCGCTTGGCGCGTTTGAGCCGGTCCTCATCAATGACACCGAGATCGAACGGTTTGTCTCAAAAGATAAATTCGGTACCCAATCTGTGGGCTTCAACGACACCCTCATTGAAGCCCGAAATCCGATGGGCTTTCGCTATAGCGCCGGTGTTCGCCAAGCCATCGGCGATGCCAAAATTCCCGACCTCTCATTCGGAAATGGAAACCAACAGGTTCTTTTGGGAGGATTCTTTCCCCTCCTGAAAGGTCTGATGGTCAATCCAGAAAATGCGGAACTGCAGCGGTCGGAGTTAGCCGATCCTCGAGCAGATATCCGTATTGCACAAACCCGGCAGGACTTATTTCTCGCCGCGGCCACGCAATTCTGGGATTGGGTCGCGGCCGTCCGCTATGTCGAAGTCCAGCGCAAAGCCCTTAAAGTGGCAGAGGATCGGTTTAAGCAGGTGGAAGGCCGGGCAAAGGCCGGAGCCGTCGCGCCGTTAGACGTGGTCGAAGCCAACCAGGAAGTCCAGCGCCGTCGAGAAGTCTCGATTGCCGCACAGCGCCAGGTGGAGCAGGAGCAATTCAAACTGTCGATGTTCCTGTGGGAGAACAACGTTCCATCGCTGCCCGCCCTCGACCGGGTCCCGGACTTTCCGGCACAGATGCTTTCTCCGACGCCTGACACCGTGAAGGCCCATAAAATTCAAGCGAAAGCCGAACGACCTGAAATCAGGGAAATCGGGATCGAAGCGAAAATGAACGACATTGACTTAGAACTCGCTAAGAATAACTTACTCCCAAGCCTGGATGCCGAAGCGGCACCGGCCCGCGCGCCGGAGAAGTTCGTGCTCGGCCTCGGGTACCGCTTTGGCCTTGAACTTAAAATCCCCATTCTTCAACGCCGAAGCCGCGGGGAAGTGCTCGAAGCGCAGGGCAAAGCCGACCGCTTCGTCATGGTCCAAAAGTTCCGTGAGCAGCAAGTGGTGGTCGATGTCGATAACGCCCTCTCGGCGATCGAGCGAGCCAAGGAGCGAATGGAGGCCGCTGTCCAGTCCTTACGCCTGGCGAAAACGCTCGAAGAAGGCGAGCGATTCCGTTTTGGGTTGGGTGCAACCAGCGTTCTCTTCGTGAATCTTCGCGAGCGCAATTCGGTGGACTCCGAAGCCCAGGTGATTCGCGCCAAGGCTGACTACCAGAAAGCCCAGGCTCTCTATCAATGGGCCATTGGCGCCTGGGCCAAGAGCAACCCGAGTGCGGTTCCGGTCAATTACCGGTCTCGCGACTAAGTCCGTGAAAACATGGAATTTGCAGCTGATATTTGCTAGGGTGACCGTATCGACGCTGATTCAGCACTGTCACGAGTGAGCCTCGTGACAGGATTCCTCTCTGCACCGCGCCTCGGCGATTTCGCGTAAGGATCTGAAAGATATGGCCCAAGGCCATCCGGACACGCAGCCGAACCTCTTCCAGGCCATGCTGGGACACCTAGGTCTCCTCTTCCGTCTTGAGAAGAAAGTCCTCGGGCTCATCTTCTCCTATTCACTTGCCATCGGACTGTTCTCCCTGATTGTGCCGTTGACGGTTCAGGAACTCGTCAACACCTTCGCCTTCGCGATTCAGCCCATCACCATCGTAACCCTGGCCGTCATCATGGCGTCGGCCCTGGCCTTTGTCGGCGTCTTCAAAACCCTCCAGTACTATGCCGTCGAAGTGCTGGAGCGACGGGTGTTCGCCCGCGTGACGCTCGCTATGACGCAGCAACTCCCGCTCATGCAATATCAGAAGTTCAAGCCGCGTTACGCCAATTATTTTCTCGAAACGGTGTTGATGCAACGTGCGCTTTCCGTCTTGCTCGTCGACTTAATCAACGTCATCGTCGGCGGAGCAGTGGGAATGTCCATCCTGGTCTTCTACCACCCCTATTTCTTACTCTACGACGCCCTGTTACTCGCAGGCTTCAACGTGATTTTCTTCCTGCTCTCGCATGGCGGGTTACGGACCACCATCGCCGTGTCCCATGCCAAGTACGAGACGCTGCACTGGATGCAGGAAATCTCCTACAATCTCCTGCATTTCAAGGCGACCGATAGCCAGCCGCTGCTCATGCATAAATCCGATCAGCTGGTCGATAACTATGTCGCCACCAGGCGGGCGCGCTTTGCCGTCCTCGCGCGCCAATACCTCGGCGCGGTCGGGTGGCAGGCCATTGGCCACAGCAGCCTTATTGCCACCGCCGGATGGCTCCTCTCGATCGGCCAATTGACGATTGGGCAATTGGTGGCAGCCGAAGTGGTCGTGGCAGGAATACTTACGAGCTTCGACGGCGTCGTCAAGCGGATGGGGCATGTCTATTACTTTATGACCGCGTTGACAGAACTCGACGAGTTCTTTGCGCTCCCCAAGGACCAGGAATCGGCGACGTTGTCCGTTCCGTTGCCTGACCCTACCATCCACGGCGTTCGATTGACCTGCAAAGACCTGGCGGTCGCTCACCCCGGTGCGGCCCCCATTTTTTCGAACTTTGATTTGGAAGTTATGCCGGGTGAAAAAGTGGGTATCTATGCCAGTACGGCCATGTCGAAGACCGCTCTGGCTCGTGTCCTCGCCGGGCTAGAAACGCCGACCCATGGCGTGTTGCGTTACAACGGCGTCGATCTCCGTCATCTGGATCGAACCGCCGTCAATCGCTGCCGTGGATTCATGCTCGACTCCCAACTCACCCTCTTCGAAGGTACGATCGAAGAGAACATCGTGTTGGGCCGGTCCTATGTGCCCTACAGCGATGTTCGTTGGGCGCTCCGTTTTACAGAGCTCGAAGAAGAAATCGATGCCTTGCCACACGGCATCAAGTCGCACGTACGGACACCCGGAAAAGTGCTGGCCCCGACCCACATTATGAGAATCCTGCTCGCGCGCGCCATCCTCGCCAGGCCGCAAATTCTCATTTTTGACGGGATCATTCACAACATGCAGCCGACCATGCGAGAAACCATTCTCCGACGCCTCTGTTCGAAAGATGAGCCGTGGTCGGTGGTGTTCGTCTCCAACGATCCCAACCTGACGCCTCACGTTGACCGTCGGATCATTATCGATTAGCCAAGGACACTATTGTGGGACTGTTCGACCGTCTTCCTCTTCCCAAACCGACCGGCGCCCAGCTATTGATCAGTGTACTGATTGCCGGCATTGGCTGGTACAGCGGACAAACCCTGAGCCAAGTCGACCAAGATCTTCGCATCATGTATACGGAATACACCCTCGGCGCGACCGACCTCGCTCACATTTCGGCCGACGCCATGCGCTATCGGAATACGATCATTCGAGCCCTGGAAGCCGATAGTCAGAACGATTTTGAGCGGATCACTGAATCCCTGCCCGTTCAACGCGCAAAAATCCAGCATGCCATCGACCGGTACGCCGCCGCTGGCCTGCGGGTCTCCCGAAGCGGCCGGAGCGAACCTGAAGATATTGAATCCGTCCGCCGCAGTCTCGATCAATATTTCTCCGCGGCGAGCACGACGGTCCAGCTGCTCACGCAGGAGTGGACGGCCAATTCACCGGCCGAACGCGAAGCGCTCCGCCGAAAAGCAGAAGAACATGCCTCTGACAATGCCGGTCCCAAAATGATTCAGGTCAGCCTGGCCCTGGACCATCTGCTGGATACTGTCGCGGACGTGGCGAAGGATATGCGAGACGAAGGCACGAAGACGATTCAGGCCAGCAGCATGACATTAGTAGGCGGGAGTTTCTTTATTGCCTTGCTGAATCTCTTCTTAGGCAAACGCCGCCGATCGGTCGACGACGACATCAGCCTGTCTTCTGAGGGCCACTCTGACACGATCAGCCGGGAGCCTGCAGGTGGGCCATCGACACCACCGATCCCGAGCAATGCCCACTAAACCGGCGTACGCCCGACCGCCCGAAGGAGTCCGGTCCGTTCCTCGGTCGACAGTTCCTTCCAGCTTCCCGCTCCCAACCCAGCAACGCCAATGTGCATGATCCTGACTCGATGCAACCCCGTGACCCGATAGCCAAGCGCCTGGCACATACGCCGGATCTGGCGGTTCCGGCCCTCGGTTAAAACAATGCGAAATCGATTCGGCCGTACCCGCTCCATTCGGCAAGGCCTCGTCCGGCTCTCCAGAATGACAACCCCCTCCGCCATTTTCCGAAGGAAAGTCTCATCGAACGGTCGATCGACGTCCACCACATATTCCCGTTCATGACCGAATTCGACGCGCAGGATTTCATTGACGATGTTTCCGTCATTCGTGAGCAAAATCAAGCCGGATGAATCCTTATCCAGCCTCCCGATCGGGAAAATACGTTCGGGGTGTCCAATTTCAGCGATGATATTCCGCGGCACATGCGATTCGCTCGTCGTCGTCACTCCGACCGGCTTGTGATACTTGATATAGATGACGGCCTGCCCCCATGGGATGACGATTCCGTCGCACGCGACGACATCCGCCCGGGTCACCCGATCGCCCAATGTGGCAACGACGCCGTTGATGGTCACTCGGCCCGATTCGACGCGATGATCCGCCTCGCGCCTGGAACACACGCCATGCTCGGTAAAGAATTTATTGATGCGAATGGGAGGAATAGGCGCGGGCTGAAGGTCGCGCGACATCGTGGTGAACGCCTTAATGAACTCGGCGACCGGCTTTGATCCGGCCGAGCATGCGATAGATCAGGCGGGCCATCGCAAATTGCGGAGCGACAAACCCTTCGATGGGAGCGATTTCACTGATGTCCATCCCGACAATCCCTGGCCCGTTGGCCAACGCCGTGACCAAATGCAAGGTGTCGTACCACCCAAGACCGCCCGGTTCTGGAGTTCCTAGCGCAGGCATGATGGCGCTATCCAGCCCGTCGCAGTCGAACGTCAGATAGACAGGCCCTGTGCAGGCGGCCACGACCTCAGGCACCCAGCGTGCCGCCCGCCCTTCGTACGGACCAGACGGATCGAGAATCGACGCGGCAAAGAACGTGGAGATGCTTTTGGTCGTTTTGATCCGTTCGATCTCTTCCGGACAAATCGACCGGATTCCGACCTGGACGAGCCGATGGCCATCATCAACGACCCGCGCCATCACACTGGCATGGCTGAATGGATTCCCTCCGTACGCATGACGCAAATCCCCATGCGCATCGATTTGCACCACACAGAGATCGAGGTAACGTTTGGCATGGGCCCGGATCGCTCCCAGCGCGCCAGTGTGCTCACCGGTCAGGGTAACGAGGAACCGCCCGGTTCCGACATGGGGGGCGACAAAGGATTGGATCGCGTCGACAGCTTGCCCGTCTATACGACCTTGGAGATCGAGCGTAGTAGCCGTTGCGATGCCGCCCCACTCACGGAATGGCTCACATCCCAGTTGTTCATCGTAAAACTCGACCTGAGCGGAGGCTTCGAGAATGGCGGAAGGCCCGCGGTCCGAGCCGAGAATATAGCTGGAGGTATGTTCGTACGGTGCAGGCAAAACATAGACCCCCGCCTGCTCGGGGTGACACCAGGGTTCATCAATCCCCAGAAAGTTGTCGTCCGCACCTTCCCAACCGGCAGGCAGTGTCATCGCTGTTCTTCCGCCACAGACGCGGGCACGGGACGCATGCAGCTACACAATAGGCTCACGCTGATTAGCGGCGCGAGGACTTGGGAATATTTTCTTCGGGGATAAAGACGGCCAGCGCAATGACGGTCGTCCACAGATTAGGCTTACCGACGGCTGACTGCGTGATATTCAACGTTCTAACAATTTGTCCGGCCATCTTGAATACCTGCTCGCGCTCTTTCCACGCGATGTCCGGATCGAACTCGACGCCCAAGGTTGTCGCGAGCATTTGTGCGGCAAGATCTTCGGTATATTCGCCCGTCTCCTCATCGGTTTCCCCGTGGGCATGGTGCTCGGAGAGATACCCATAGGTCTGACGATCGGCCGGAATGGCCAATCCAATGGACGCAGATACAAGGCGATTGCGTTCATTGGTTTCTGATCTGGCCATAACGCAGAAAGTGATTTCCCCTGGGTTCAGCATTTTTTCACCCCGCTTGCGTGGGATGATTTTGCAGTTTGGCGGAAGGATCGACGAGACGGTCACAAGGTTGCAGTACGCCACACCGGCACTGCGGAGGGCTTGCTCAAAAGAAGCCAGCTTCTCCTTGTGAACCCCCACGCCACGCGTCAGAAACATCTGTGTAGGTACCATCGTCGTCTTCTCCCTTGTCTATCCGCGGGCTGACCACACTACAGTGCCAATACATTGTATAACGGCCGCTGTTGTACCAAGATTGGCCCTGGTTCGCAATATCCTCAACCGGATTATTTCTACGATCCCGCGGCTGGCTCCTTCAGATTCAACACCAGCAACCGCGGCTCTGTCATATCCTCAATGGCTGCGCGAACGCCTTCGCGCCCCAACCCCGAATCCTTCACGCCCCCGTAGGGCATGTGATCCGCTCGAAACGTGGGAATTTCGTTGGCTAACACCGCGCCCACTTCCAGATGGCGAAACGCGTGAAACACTTTGTTGATATCTTGCGTGAACACCCCTGCCTGCAAACCGAAGTCGGACTGATTCAAAGTCGCAATAGCATCGCTGAACTGCCGATAGGACGACACGGTGACCACGGGGCCAAACACTTCCTGGCAGGATACTTTCATCTCTGCCTTCACATTCGTCAGCACCGTCGCTTCCAGTACCGTTCCCAAACGCTTTCCACCGAGCAACACTCTGGCCCCTTGCGACACGGCCTCTTCGATCCACCCCTCGACACGCTGAGTCGCCGAGGGATCAATCAACGGACCAACCGTCGTCATCTCATCCGTCGGGTCGCCGGCTTTCAACCGAGCCACCTGCAGAAGCAATTTGGTCGTAAAGGTATCTGCCACCGAGTGATGAACGAGAATGCGCTGAACGGAGATGCAGGTCTGCCCCGCATAACCAAACCCGCCTGTGGCGCACCGTTGAGCCGCCAGATCAAGATCGGCATCCGGTTCGATGATGACGCCGGCGTTGCCACCGAGTTCGAGGGTCACCTTTTTCTTGCCGCACTTCGCTTTCAACATCCAGCCGACCGGCGCACTGCCGGTAAAGCTCAGCAGCTTGAAGCGGGGATCGATCACGAGTCGTTCCGCAGTCGCATTGTCACAGGGGACGACGTTCAGCCCGCCTGCCGGGAGTCCAGCCTCTAGGGCCACTTCACCCAAAAGCAACGCGGTCAGTGGCGTCTGTGGAGCCGGCTTGATGAGGATCGGATTGCCGGCAGCCAGCGCAGGCGCGACTTTGTGAATGACAAGATTGAGCGGAAAATTAAACGGGGTAATACCAATGATGGGACCGACCGGAAATCGGCGGACCATTCCGAGGAAGGACTCGGTCTGCGGGGTCCAATCGAGTGGAACGACTTCACCCGGAATACGCTTGGCCTCTTCCGCCGCAATCGTCAAGGTCTGGACGGCGCGATTGACCTCACGCTTCGCGTCGGCAATCGGCTTGCCGGCCTCCGCTGTAATGGTCTGCGCAAACTCATCCCGGCGGCGATAGAGCAGCGCCGCCATGTCTTGAAGGATATTGTAGCGGGCATGAGATGCCAGCTTCGCCATCACCGGGGCCGCCGTCACCGAGGAGGCGATCGCCTCTTCGGCATCGCTCTCGCCGGCCTGACACACCTCCGCAATTGCGTTTCCGGTAAACGGATTCGTCACACGTGCGGTGGTGGCGCTGTGCTTCCAGACTCCGTGGACGAGGAAAGGGCGTGGTCCCTGCAAACGCGCGATCTCCCCTAGGAAGAGGTGGGAACCGATGCAGCCAGAGCGGCTTCCGCAGCCTGTTGCTCTGCCGCGGCTTTGGCGATCAACTCTTCCGTTCCCCAATCACGGACGGCGTCCAACGTAAAGCTCTCGTACGTGGAAACCCCGTGGCACGACGGACAGTCCGGCATCGGCACTTTCCGATAGAACACTTCCCCCAAACAGGACATGCACACCCAGAAGTCAGCTGTTCCCTCGTGCTGAGGCACCGACCAGAATGATTGCGTGGAAGCCATAGTCACTCCTACGTTATGGCACGTGTGAATCACGAACAAGCGGCATCGAGCTTTCAACGGCCCGCACGGGTCGTATGAGAGACTCACTCCTTGAACCGCCGCGGGAATGCGGGGCACTCGCCAGCAGCCGATCAATTTCTTCGGCAAACATCTCAAACGGAAAGGCTCCGGGAATCGCGATCGCCGGTTCTTTCTCCGTGGGACCGCTTGCCGTCCGCATCAAAATGAACCCCGGCGTCCCATGAAAGCCCCACCGATTGGCCTCTTCCCGATCTTCAAAAATGGACGCGACGTGGGCCTTCTCTTTGAGACAGCGCTCAAACGCCGGCTGGGCCAGCCCGACGGCCCCGGCATGGCGCAGAATGACAGCCTGATCTATCCGCCCACCCTCAGCAAATAATCGATCGTGCATCGGCCAGTACTTCCCCTGCGCTCCGGCGCAACGTGCCGCCATGGCCGCATCGAGACCAGTGCCCTGGTCTGCGCGCGGATAGTCCCGGTAAAGAAACTTAACTTTTCCGGTGTCCACATAGCGGGCTTGGATTCTCGGCCAGGTCTCGCGAAAAAACTTCAAACAGTAGCCGCAGGTGAAGTCCGAATATTCGATCAGCGTGACCGGCGCATTGGCCTGACCCCTCATGCGATTGTCCGCTTGGCCAGACTCGTCTTTGGCGCCGGCCAGAGACGGAAGCAGGGCGAGAGAACACGCCATGACCCAACCAACCATGGCCATGCCACGCCGTGTGCCACTCATGAATGCTGCTTGTCCCGCGCCCGTTGCCGTTCCAACAAACCCATCATGAGCAAAGGCCACACAACGGTGGCGTCGCTGAGCACTTCGGCAAACCGTCCACCGTCAGCAGGAGGAACAAACTTCCCCCACGAAATGCCTTCCTGATAGGTGCAGCCGCTCAGGCCGCCCCAGTAATCCGGTTCGGGACAGATCCGCACGCCATACTGAAAACGCGGAGGCTTCACATTCATCCCCAGCCGATGGTTGCCGATTTCGATATAGGGCCCGACTTGCTGCGCCCAATTTCGCGGCACCCCGCCGCCAATCGTAAAAATCCCGATCCGCTTGGCGGACAAAATCTGACCGGCATAGCTATTGAGGTCAAGGTAGGGATTGAAGGACGGGAGGGACTGATGAAGATTGCGCAACAACGCCAGATCGTCTCCCGGTTTGGTTTGAGAACGGGCTTTATCGATGGCCCTGCCCATCGCCCAAGTTCCGACATCCAATCCCATTTCAGAATCGGTGTACGCCGGAATGTAAACCGGCACTTTTTTCAAATAGGCGCTCTTGAGAATCCCGTCTCCCTCATACTCTTCAGCCAGCGTTTTCCCCAACTCATGCGTCAGGATTTCAGAGGAGAGCGGCGTATCGTAGTTCACCCTCTTCAGCGTCTGCGAGACGATCTGCTCGACATAATTGAGATTGGATTCCATCTCCAGCGTGTCATAGACGCGGTTATACCCCTTCTCAAACAACTCTTCATCGGACATCGCCGGATTGACGCGATAGTGCGTCTTGCCGATCGACTCGCTCAGGCCATGGGCGATGAGCGCGCCGGTGGAAATAATACAGTGGACCATGCCACGATCTACCATTGTGCTGATGATCTTGCCCATCTTGGCAATGGTCATGGCCCCCGAGAGCGTCAGCACAACCTTGCACTCGGCGTCCTCGATCATGGCGGAGAGTACTTCGAACGCTTCGCCCAACCGCCGGCCGCCGAACGCCGTCTTACCCATCGCAACCAGCAACTCGTTGAAGGAACCGATTTTCTCTGGGTCGAGCGGCTCCAGTGCCTCTAAGCCGTCTTTCCCGCCATCATGAAATTCACGTGTCGCCATAGCCCATCACCGTCCCCAATAATAATGACAAAAGGCGCATTCCTTATACACAACCGGCGCTAGAGGCGTCAATGAAGCGGCAGCTTCAGTACGCACCATGTTACCCTGCCACGAGCGATGTGCGGCCGAGAGGGTCGCGATAGAATCGCTTCCCGTCCAGACATGCGTGAACAAACACGCGTGCGCCGCAGATCGAGAGATACCTAAGAGCATTCCATTAGGTTGACAATGCTGCATCGGAAATGATGACGAGCCGACCGCGCGCCTGGCAGGCAGCTTTAGGGAAAGAGAAGGAACGGGAGACGATCAAGCAACAGGGCACGAAGAAACCTGGTGGTGGTCCCAACGGGATTTGAACCCGTGTTTAAGCCTTGAGAGGGCTCCGTCCTGACCGGGCTAGACGATGGGACCATCCGGGGCACATTGGCTCCCCTGCCTGCTAGCAATAGCCACAAGCCTGTGGGGCTGCCAAATTGAGGGTGGAACGGTACCACAGGGACTTTCTTGTTTGCAAACTCGCCGCTGTCTCCCGGTTAAATACCGCGACAGGAACGGACTGGACGCGGGATGGGCGACCTCCGCACTCACATTCAATCTACGGTAGATCTCAGTCAGACTGACCGTCCCTATGAGCAACGGAAAGTCTTGACAGAGAGGGCGCCCGGAGCCTAGCCTCAGGCCTTCCTAAACAAGATGCACGCGCGCCCGCTTGAGGACGTATCAGCACAAGGATCACCATGTCAGAATCTCTGGTCCCACAGCGCACAATCGGCGCCTCTATTCCCGATGCAATCGATGCAGAATCCTCGAAACAAGGGCCCGAACTTCTCATCGGTTCAAACAAATTTCGCAATACCAATGGGGTTGTCCGGATACAGGGCAAAGAACAGCTTTTTTTAGAATCGAAACCGGACCAGGGCCTACTCTTAGTCACGATTGATTTTTATAGTGACGCGGGCACGCACATTGGCCATCTTCGCCGCAATGTCCCGGCCTTGAATCCCAACAATCAATTTAGCGTTGACGTGCATCCCGCCGACACCAGCGATCCCTCCGACCTCCCCTGGGTGCGAGTGGTCGATCAATCTACAGGCCAAACCGTTCTGGAGGTCTGCACCGTCGCTCATAAGAAAATCCAGGTGATGCTGGGGAAATTCTACTCCCATAAGGGGACGCTCGTAGACATCACCCCCCATTACTGCCGCATTGGATCCGGCACGACCCTCTTTGGTGACGTCAGTGAAAACAAGGGTGGGGCCGTGACGCTCGGTTGACCATGCTCGCATGCCGCCGCGCCCTCTTCAGCTCGCGCTCGTAGTTGAACGGTGGAACGCCTCAACTCCCCATCGATTCCAAACAGCTCACCTCCTAAGGCCGGATTCCAACGCGGCCCTTCCGCAATTTGGAAGAGTCCTTTGAGATTTTTCCATCATCTCGTAGAATGATTTTCATGCCGGACATCCATACACCCAGCGTTCAGGCCTTTTTGGTGTGCGACCAAGTCATCGAGGACAGCCAGACCAAGAAAAAGAGCCTCATCGGCATCTTTACCCACTTACAGGCCGCCTCCTTTCCGTTTCAACACAACCAGATGGGCCTCTACTTCTGCCTGACCGATGCAGAAGGCACGTACCATTTCGATATCGATCTCGCGTATATCAACACTGAGCAACTAGTCTGTCGCGCCACCCTCCCCAATATCGTCATCGCCGACCGGTTGCAGATCTCCGACTTCGGCATCAATATTCCCTCACTCATCTTTCCCGCCCCCGGCCGCTACGAATTCCGTCTTCGGATGGAAGGGCACCTCATCGCCCAAAAGGACTTCAATGTGATTCAGATGTCCTCCCATCAGGCGGCGGAACCCTCTGGACCGCTGTCCTAATCACGCCTCACCTTCCCCGTTTCTCGCCTAGACCGGACTGTGATACAACTACGCCGCAATCAGGCCGTCTTAACTTCACCTAATCCGTGCAACGAGCAATACGCCAATGACTGATCCAACACCCGCAGGTCCAACCGATTTCATTCGCGAAATCGTGGCAGCCGATCAAGCCGCAGGGAAACACGACGGCCGCGTCGTGACCCGCTTTCCACCGGAACCAAACGGCTATCTCCATATCGGCCATGCGAAATCCATCTGTCTCAATTTCGGAATCGCCAATGAAAATCCAGGCGGAGTCTGCCATCTGCGATTCGACGACACCAACCCCACGACGGAAGATCCGGAATTCGTCGAGTCCATTCAGGACGATGTGCGCTGGCTGGGATTCGACTGGCACGGCAAGAAATTCTACGCCTCGGACTATTTCGAGCAGCTCTATGAATTTGCCGTCGTCTTGATCAAAAAAGGGAAAGCCTACGTCGATAGCCTGACGGCTGATCAGATGCGCGAATACCGCGGGACACTCACAGAACCGGGCAAGGAGAGTCCCTACCGAACCAGAACCGTCGATGAGAACCTGGATTTATTTCGCCGTATGCGGGCAGGGGAATTCCCGGACGGCACACACGTCTTGCGGGCCAAAATCGACATGGCCGCGCCCAACATCAATCTGCGCGATCCGGCGCTCTACCGCATCCGCCACTCCGCCCATTACCGGACGGGCACAGCCTGGTGCATCTATCCCGCCTACGACTATGCCCATCCGCTCTCGGACGCCATCGAAGGCATCACCCACTCAATCTGCACACTGGAGTTTGAAGACCACCGCCCGCTCTATGACTGGGTCGTGGCAGAATCGGAAGCGCCTCACCGGCCGCGGCAAATTGAATTCGCCCGGCTGAATCTGACGTTTGCCGTCATGAGCAAACGAAAGTTGCTGGAACTCGTGACCAAGAAGCTGGTCGCGGGATGGGACGATCCGCGAATCCCCACGATCAAGGGGTTGCGGCGGCGAGGGTATACCCCGGAAGCCATTCGCGCCTTCTGCGAACACATCGGTGTCGCCAAACGCGATGCGATCGTGGAGATGCAACTACTCGAATTCTTCATTCGCGAGGACCTGAACAAACGGTCGCCGCGCGTGATGGCTGTGCTCAATCCGCTCAAGGTGGTCATCGAGAATTATCCCGAAGACACTGTTGAAGAACTGGAGGCGGTCAATAATCCCGAAGACGCCTCCGCAGGAACCAGGCGGGTCCCTTTCTCCCGCACGCTGTACATTGAGCAGGACGATTTCCGCGAGGATCCTCCGAAGCAATTCTTTCGTCTCGCGCCAGACCGCGAAGTGCGTTTGCGCTACGGTTACATCGTGAAATGTACCGGCGTTGTGAAAGATCCTCAGACGGGAGCCATCACGGAATTGCGCTGCACCTATGACCCGGACACGAAAAGCGGCGCATCTCAGGAACAGCGCAAGGTGAAGGCGACAATCCATTGGGTGTCGGCGGCCCATGCCATTCCAGCTGAAGTTCGCCTCTACAATCCTCTCCTCACTGCCGACGTTCCCAAGACACCAGCGGACCAGGATTGGACAAAATCACTGAACCCTCAGTCGCTCGAACGCCTCACTGGCTGTTTTGTCGAACCCAGCCTGAAACAGGCTCCGGCCGGTGCCCGCTTTCAATTCGAGCGACAGGGATATTTCTGCGTTGATCCGGACTCTTCGGCAACCACCCCGGTCTTCAACCGAACGGTCTCACTCAAAGACACATGGGCTAAAATCGAGAAGGCTCAAAAAGGCAGCTGACGGTCCTCCGTCCGGCCCTCACGTTATTCCCCCATTGTTTCCAGTATGTTCCATCCTCCTTTACATCCCCGACATCCCTGCTACGCTTAACAGGTGCTAACCACCACATCACATCAAAAACCGAGACGTCTCCCATCTCTGCCTCAGCTCGCGCTGGGCGCGTGCCTCTCGATCGCACTCCTCTCGATTTCGCCCGTTGGAGCGGCGGACACGATCGATGCATCAAGAGGCTCCACTGCCACTGAAGCGGTCAAGAGCACCATAACGGAGCTCATGGCAATTCTGGATGACCCCGAACTCAAACGAGTCGAACGCTCTGAACAGCGCCGCCACGAGATTGAACGGATCGTCATGCACCGCGTGAGCTATGAAGAGATGGCCAAGCGCTCGCTGGGCGCCTCCTGGTCCGAATTGACTACGGCTGATCGCCGAGAGTTTGTCGACCTCTTCGTGCAGCTCTTGCGCGACAATTTCGCTAATCGAATCAGCGAGCGCTCCGCCACAGAGGTGGCCTACA
>JBEBHO010000059.1:0-38648 GCA_040081095.1 Nitrospira sp. | reverse complement strand
CCGTAACATCAAGCTGTCCTGGCACGAGATCAAGCGTCACAGCAACCCGTTGTGGGAAAAAGGGTACCAGTTCTACTGCGTCACCCCGAAGACCCGGCACCGGGTGCATAGCCAATGGTCGGTGAACGACTGGGTTCAGATTTATGAGTCGAACTTCGGCGATCCGTACCGCATGGACAAACGGACACCGGGTGTCGGCGAACACCAGTTGCACATCAACCCGCAGGCCGCGAAAGACCGCGGCATCAACGACGGCGACTACGTCTATGTGGACGGCAACCCGGTGGACCGGCCGTACCGCGGCTGGAAGCCCTCGGATCCGTACTACAAGGTGGCGCGGTTGATGATCCGTGCGAAGTACAACCCCTCCTATCCGTACCACGTCACGATGGCGAAACACGCCCCGTACGTGGCGACGCCGAAGTCGGTGAAAGGCCACGAGACACGTCCGGACGGACGCGCCATCGCGGTGGACACCGGTTATCAATCAAACTTCCGGTATGGGGCCCAACAGTCCTTTACCCGGAACTGGTTGATGCCGATGCACCAAACCGACTCACTCCCGGGTAAGCACGCGATTGCCTGGAAGTTCAAGTGGGGCTATCAGGTCGACCACCACGCGATCAACACGGTACCGAAGGAATGTCTCATCCGCATCACCAAGGCGGAAGACGGCGGTATCGGTGCACGTGGTCCGTGGGAACCGGTCCGGACAGGCTTCACGCCGGGTCAGGAAAACGAGTTCATGATCAAGTGGCTCAAAGGCGAACACATCAAGATCAAGGTGTAAGGCTGCGAGTCGGACAACTTGAATGGAAATGTGTCAGTAACAATGAGTCACTACATTCGGATCATGACTACAAGGAGGATTCACAATGCCAGAAGTTTATAACTGGCAACTGGGACGGAAGATGCTGTATCCCTACGAGGAACGGCATCCGAAGTGGCAGTTTGCCTTTGTGTTCAACATCAATCGGTGCTTGGCTTGTCAGACCTGTTCGATGGCCGACAAGTCGACCTGGCTCTTCTCGAAGGGGCAGGAATACATGTGGTGGAACAACGTGGAAACGAAGCCCTACGGCGGATATCCACAGTTCTACGACGTGAAGATCACCCAGCTCATCGAGCAGGTGAACCCGGGTGGACAGGTGTGGAACGTCCGCGTGGGACGCAAGCACCATGCGCCCTACGGCGTGTTCGAAGGGATGACCATTTTCGACGCAGGCGCCAAAGTCGGCCAGGCGGCGATCGGGTACATTCCGACGGACCAAGAGTGGCGGTTCGTGAACATCTATGAAGATACGGCGACCTCGATGCGCGCCCTCGTGGAAGGCATCGACAAGACCGGATTTTCACGGGACGAACCGTGGAAGATGACGGGCAGCAGTCTGCCGGAGCATGAGACGTTCTTCTTCTATCTCCAGCGGATTTGCAACCACTGCACGTATCCAGGCTGCCTGGCAGCCTGCCCGCGCAAGGCGATCTACAAGCGGCCGGAAGACGGCATTGTGTTGATCGACCAGAATCGTTGCCGCGGGTACAAGAAGTGCGTGGAGCAGTGCCCGTTCAAGAAGCCGATGTATCGTGGAACCACACGCGTGTCTGAAAAGTGCATCGCGTGCTATCCGCGTATCGAAGGTAAGGACCCGTTGACCGGTGGCGAGCCGATGGAAACGCGCTGTATGGCTGCCTGCGTCGGAAAGATCCGTATGCAGAGCCTGGTGCGCATCGGTGAGGACGGTCTCTGGGCGGAAGATCGTTGGCATCCCCTGTACTACACGATTCGTGTGGAGCAGGTGGCGCTCCCGCTGTATCCGCAGTGGGGCACTGAGCCCAACGGCTACTACATCCCACCGCGGCATAGCCCACGCGGCTATGCACGGCAGATGTTTGGCCCGGGCGTGGACAACGCCATCGAGAAGTATCTCGTGCCTAGCCGCGAACTGTTGGCGGTCCTCCAGCTCTGGAGAGCCAGTCAGCAGATCGTCTTCCGGTACGATGTCATCCCTGGTCCGAAGGTGTTCGAGACCCAGATTCACGGTAAGCGTTTCGAGATGTACAACGATACCGTCCTGGGCTTCAACAAGTCGGGCAAGGAAGTGGCGCGTATTCAGGTCGAAGAGCCGATCTATATTCGGCCGGCCGAGCGCGTAACCTGGCTGTAATTCCAAGCTAGGAGATCGCTTCAGGGGGGGCAGGGTTCCGCAAGGGGCCCTGCCCCTTCTCTTTCTGGAAAATGCATTGAGTCGTAGGTCGTGGTCGAGTTGATCCACCCATCCTGAAGATTCAATTGCGGGAGCGTCGATCTAGTTCTATTTGGCCCTGCCATTTCTCTTATATCGGCCTTTTGGTCATTCCAGCTGCCCCATCTGTGCACTTGACGGGTCCATAGGGGTCCAGTACAGTAAAAAAATCCTTCCTAGTTTTCGCGATAATCATGGAGGATCCTGGGTGCCTAATCAGCTAAAGCCGTCTGTTCCATTTGCCGCGCAAGCGGTTCCATTTGATGAGCTCCTGGCATCGGGGAAGATCCCGCAAGAGTATGTTGCCACCGAGTATTTGGGGCAGCAGTTTGTCGAAAGGCTAGTCCACTACATACTTAGCGTCCCCGCAGGCAGTTATACGATGGCGCAATTAAGCCATTTGCTTGAACAGCTTGACCCGCGCGCACAGGTCTTTTTCTTCAAGCGCCTCAAGGAAACTAGTCCGGATAGCCTGAAGGATTTCGCGCCCCTCTACTATGGATTTATGAACGAATTCCATTCTCTGCTCTTCACCTAACCGTTGTGAAAATTTTCCTTGTTGCGGGCAGGTTCTCATGTATAATTGAGAGGTTAAACTTTTCTAGATGAAGGAGCATCATGAACTCAAGCCTGCAGCGAGCCGTCACCAGTTTCTACAACCTCATTTATGAGGCTCAAACCTTTGCGACGGCGATGGCCAGAATTGATACCGGTGAGCAAGAGCACTATACAGGGCGGATCGAAGGACTCAATTGGGTCCTTGATCGGTGCCAGGAACTCGAAGATATGGACGCCAATCTGACTCCGTCTTCGCTGCAGCGGGTGTTGGGCGAGGTCAAATCTGATCTTGATCACGAGTTATCAGTTCAGAGACGTGAGAAGGGGCGACGAGCGGATGGCAGGGAAGAAGCCCTGAATTTTGTCTCGGACTACCTGTCCAGTCTCATTACTGCGACCGAGATCGAGTCAGCGAAAACATCTGTTTAACAGATACCCGTTGAATGTTTTCCCTGGCTCGACGTCACCTACCTCCATCTAACAGGCACGTAGTATGGCCCTGGCACGAGAGTGGATTATTTTTGCCCTCTGCCTCGGGGCAGGAGGGCATCTTGCGCTCGGGTTTGTCCTTCATGCTCCTGAAGTCTGGCCGTGGAGTCGAGCCGGCCTCTATGGACTGCTGAGCGGGCTAGCCCTCTATATCGGAGTGCAAGTCACAAGATTTATATGGTCTCGACTCAGATCTGACTGCGTCGATAAGTCCCTCGACGGAGACGTGTAGGGTCAGTTGTCCATAGTGCCATGCGCGGGTCCGTTGACCGTCGGTTATCCCTTCCATACAATTCTCTTATGCCTCACCGCTCTTCCAAACCAATATCTGGATCAAATCCCTTTGGATCATCCATGGGAAGCCCACGCACCAGTCATTCTCAACAGCAGGCAGGCCAATTCGGAGCCCTCAAAGCCTCGCTCCTCTATTGTCCACAGTGTCGAGTTGCGACGCCGACGCGCGAGCGACTATTACTCGTGTTACCAAGCGGCAACCTCTACGAGTATCTTTGCAGGCATTGCGGGACGACCACCGGCTCTAAAACCGATACGAACGGTAGCGATCTGGCCATTCCTGGCAGCTAAGGCCGAACCATAGAGCTGGAATGCGGGTACGCAACCGGTTGCTGTCTAGGACGCGCAGGATCTTGGCATGTTGAGAATGAAGCGGAGCGGACGAAACTCGTCACATCGGAAAGAACAAAGGCCTTATCCCACTTGTTCGAGCGGAATCCCTTCCTCAATCAACATCACCGGAATATTCTCTCGAATCGGATAAAGAACTTTCGCATCGGCTCGTAACAAACCTGCCTCCACTGGTTCAGTCACGGCCTGCTTTCCTTTATTCTGCAACCGGCGGCCTTTAATGGCTTCGTTTAGTCGATGGATTAAAGCCGTATCGGCCAGCGTGACCGGCTGTTTCGTCTCTGGGCAACAGAGAATCGCCAATAAATCTTTATCTAAAGCCATTGTGGTTCCCTTTGTCTGAAAGTTCCAACTGCCGAGCTGTCTATCACTACCAGGATAAGAATAGTGCACCGCTGTCAGCGAGATCAAGTGAGCGAGGAGTGCTTCTTCGACGTCCTCGTTTCTGTTACACTTTGGCCGTTCGTGGTCCATCACGGTTCATGTGAGGTGTTATGCCCCGTCGTGTTTGGCGAATTTTCGTCACCGGCCTTTTTCTGCTCGTGCCTGCCTGGACAACGTATCTCATTATCTCGGCCCTCTTTGGGACGCTCGATGACCTGCTTACCAACCTGATCGGTGACCGCTTTTCGATTCAGACACCAGGTCTAGGACTCATCATTCTTGCTTCGCTTGTCTTGACGGTGGGGGCGCTGACCACACATGTACTTGGCCGGCGAATCGTCTCGTATTTGGAAAGACAATTGGACCAGATCCCATTGGTGCGAAGTATTTATCTGACCATGAAAGGCATGACCGATATCCTGAATTTTCGTTCACGATTCGGTCAGAGCACCGTAGTGGCATTTTCTTTTCCTCGTGACGGCCTTTGGGCGTTGGGATTTGTCATGGGGAATGCCCCGCCAGTTCTGCAAGTTTCACCAAATGGGCAACTCTTGATGGTGTTTGTACCGACGGCCATTCATCCCTTTACTGGCTATCTCGCTTTTGTACCAGAAGGGCAGGTGTATCCGTTGAATTTGCCGGCTGAAGATGCCATGAAAATAGAATTCTCTGCCGGTTTGTTCAAGCCGGCCGCTGGCTGGTTGCAGACTCCTCACGTATTCGAGCGACCGAGATGACCAACTCACAAGAATGGAATATTAGGCCTGGCCGTCTGGACGACGTTGAACGGCTGGTCGCATTCAGTCAAGCGATGGCTTTGGAAACCGAGGGCAGACGGTTGGATGCGGATCGCCTTCACCGGGGGACGCGGGCTTTGCTGAATTCGAGGATTCACGGATTCTTCATCGTGGCCGAACTGCCTCAGACCAGGCAGGTGGTGGGCCAGCTGATGATCACCTATGAATGGAGCGACTGGCGCAATGCATCGTTCTGGTGGATCCAAAGCGTCTACGTCGATCCGGCGTGGCGGAGACAGGGCGTATTTCGGCATATGCATGCAAAGGTGATCGAGCAAGCGAAGGATGACCCCGGGGTGTGCGGCGTGCGTCTTTACGTGGAGTCAGAAAACCGAGTGGCTCAGGACGTCTATCGACGGGTCGGTCTCAAACCCTCGTCCTATTCCGTCTTTGAAACAGATTTTGTGCTGGGCCACGCGCGCAGTTTGAAAGATCGTCCGGACGAAGCCTAACAAGGAGACTCAATGTTCAAGAGGTACACGGTTATTTTTCTCATGGCAGTGCTGATTGTGACCCAGGGGTGTGTGGTCACGCGCGGCACGCTCGGCGAACCCCTCAGGGACGAGTCGATTGCGCAGATCAAGAAAGGCGTCAGCACCACGAGTGAAGTGGTGGCTCTGTTGGGAGCTCCCGAGCGCATTGTGCGAGGGAACGATCGAGAAATTTTTCATTATTACTACTACGATGGGAAATCGCCTGCCTTGCTGCTCCTGATTCTGAATCTCGTTCGGATGGAAGTGAAAAGCGACAATCTGTATGTCTTTTTTGGACGGAACGGTCTTGTAGAAGAGGTGCTGTACAGCAAGCGGACGCCGAATGTGGAGTTCAAGCTCTGGCCGTTTGGAGACTAATCGCGTGATCACTCAGTCGCTCTCACGAGGGGTGCTAGTCGTCATCTGTGCGGCCATCATGGCTGGTTGTAGCCTGCGCAGGGTCGTCGTCAACGATGTCATTGCGCCTCCCACCGTCGCCTTCATCCAGTCAGGATCGACGACCATGCCACAGGTCGTGGCCCAACTCGGGGCGCCGGACGAGATTCTGGAATCAGAATTTGGATTGGCCACGATCTATCAATGGAGCGACACCAAAGCGTCCGGTGTGGATTTCGGCTTTATTGCCCGATTCTTTTCGCCCTATTCTCCGTCCATGACACTTGCCAAGACAGGCATCGACATGGAGCAGTTCCATGTCCACTATGACCCCCAGGGGAGAGTGCGAACATACGGCTTTACCCGGCACGAGCCGATTCGGCCGCTTCTGTGGTTCTGGCCGTTCTGATTCCAGCCCTACCATCGCTCATCTGGTCAATTGCTGCCTCTGTGCGGTCTCGTTATAATGCCATCTATGGGTATGGGCTCTCCTGAAGATAATTCCCTCTCCGACGCCATTCTCGCTTCTTCGTCTTATATCCCAGCCGATCGCGACACCGAATTCATGCAGCGGGAAGAGCTCCGCCCTCTGAGGCTCGGACTTGAATTACTCAAGCCTGAACTTATTCAGAAGGAGCAGGGAATTCAATCCACGATCGTCGTCTTCGGGAGTGCCCGATTGCAGGAGCCTATTGCAGCGGAGGCGGCCCTGCGTACGGCCGAACGAGCAGCGGCTCAGCAGCCGCACGATCACGCCATCCAGCGCCATGTCGCCCTTGCCAAGCGCCAACGAGATCTCTCCAAATATTACGATGTCGCCCGTGAATTCGCCCGGTTAGTATCCAGTTCCTGCCAGATCGACGGGCGATGCGACTATGTCATCGTGACCGGCGGGGGACCGGGCATTATGGAAGCGGCGAACCGTGGAGCAGCAGACGTGCAGGCCAAGTCCATTGGGTTGAACATTACCCTGCCGCATGAGCAGCGGCCGAATCCCTACATCACGCCGGAGCTCTGTTTTCAGTTCCGGTATTTTGCGCTCCGCAAAATGCATTTCCTCATTCGAGCCAAAGCCTTGGTCGCTTTCCCTGGAGGATTCGGCACGCTCGATGAATTGTTTGAAACATTGACGCTCATCCAAACCGGGAAAGTCACCGGCGTCAGTGTTGTGCTGGTCGGTCGGGCATTCTGGGAGCGGCTGATCAATTGGGAGTTTCTCGTCGACGAAGGATTGATTAGCCCACAAGATCTGGCTCTCTTCCACTATGCAGAAACCGCGCAGGAAGCGTGGGATCTGATTGCCCGCAATCATGCTGTGAGGCCAAAGACATGAAACTCTCTTTCCATGGCGCGGCGCGTTCGGTGACCGGGAGCCGGCATCTCATCGAGACGTCCAGCTGCCGGCTCCTGTTGGACTGCGGCATGTTTCAAGGCAGGCGGGAAGAAGCGGCGATCCAGAATCGTGAACTCGGCTTTGATCCTAAGGGATTGTCCGCCGTGCTGCTCTCTCATGCCCACATCGATCATTCCGGCGCATTGCCGATGCTCATGCAACAGCACTTCTCCGGTAAGGTCCATCTCACCAGGGCGACGGCAGACCTCGCGGCAATCATGTTGCAGGACGCGGCCAGAATTCAGGAAAGCGACTGCCGCTATGTGAATAAGCAGGAGCGGCGGAGAGGCAAGAAGTGTGTGCAGCCCCTCTTCGACACTGACGATGTGGAGGCTATCACCAGGCGTTTTGTCGGTGTGCGGTACCATGATGCCATCAAGATTGCTCCGCGCGTCACGGCGACGTTTCACGATGCCGGACATATTCTTGGGTCCGCCGCGGTTCGCGTCAAATACACCGTCCGGGGAAATACGACGACTGTACTGTTTAGCGGTGATCTCGGGCGATCGCACATGCCGATCTTGCGTGATCCAGAGCCGCCACTTCCCTGCGACGTGCTCATTTTGGAATCCACCTATGGCGATCGCCTGCATGAGCAAGCCGGCGAAGAGATGAAAAAAAAGGCGGAGGATCTGATCGCCCATGCGAAAGCGCACAAGAGTAAGATTATTGTGCCGGCCTTTGCCGTCGGGCGAACGCAGGAACTCGTGATGCGGATTAAAGAACTCGTCGCTGAGGATCGCATCGATCCGATCCCCATCTATATCGATTCTCCATTGGCATCCAAGGCCACCGAGGTCTTTCGGCATCATCCAGAATGTTACGATGAAGAAACCCTCCGCACCTTTACGGCCGACGGCGATCCCTTTGCGTCGCGCTATATCCACTTTGTCTCATCACCGGAAGACAGTAAGCGTCTCAATGCGATGAAGGGGCCGATGATCATCATCTCTTCTTCAGGCATGTGTGAAGGCGGGCGTGTCCTCCATCACTTGAAACATGCCATTGAAGACGAGGCGAACGTCATCGTGTTCGTCGGTTTCCAAGCCGAGCATACACTGGGGCGCAAACTCGTCGAAGGCTGGGATGTGGTGCCGATCTTTGGCGTCCCCACGAAGCGGCGGGCGCAGGTGGTGAAGTTCAACGGCCTCTCGGCCCACGCCGATCGCAACGACCTTCTCGCCTATGTCCGAGCCATTGATCCGCTTCCCAGCAAAGTGTTCATCGTCCACGGCGAAGAGAAACAGGCGCTGTCCCTAGGCTCCGCGATCCAGAGCGAGTACCCCTCCATCGACGTAACAATCCCGCATCGAGGAACGAGTCATGAGATCTAGTCGGACAATGCTGCTGGCGGCCCTCTGTGTCGCTACAGTCTGCGGCTGGTCGGTAACAAACGCAGCTGAACCGGCTCAACCACGGCAGCGTGTGCGCGATTTGGGAATAGTCATTGGGGCCTACCCCCCTGGCTTATTGAACGCCATCACAGATGTACCCGGCGTCAAAGTTGGGCACCAGACCCTCATCTCAGGGGAGGGGGCGTTGAAGCCTGGCCTAGGGCCGGTGCGCACGGGTGTGACGGTCATCATCCCGCGCGATGATGTGTGGCGCAAGAAAGTGGCCGCCGGCTCGTTTGTCCTCAATGGCACAGGGGAAATGACCGGCCTGTCCTGGGTAGCCGAGTCGGGCTTTCTGGAATATCCCATCGCATTGACGAATACGCTCAATGTCCCGCGGGTGGCGAATGGCGTGATGAGCTGGATGATCAAACAGTATCCTGCCATCGGCATTGAGGACGATACGCTCACCCCGGTTGTGGCCGAATGCGACGACGGGCGCCTGAATGATATTCAAGGCCGTCACGTGTCCGAGCAGGATGTCATGGACGCGCTCGACCGTGCGAGCAGTGGCCCGGTCAAAGAAGGGACCGTCGGGGCCGGCACCGGTATGGTTTCGTACGGGTTCAAAGGCGGGATCGGCACGGCCTCACGGAAACTTTCTGATACAGAAGGCGGCTATACGATTGGCGTGTTGGTGAATGCGAACCACGGTCGGAGACCGGAACTCGTCGTGGGAGGGGTGCCGGTTGGAAAACAATACGAAGCGCCCAAAGTTGCCGCGGACGCGCTCGTGCCTGGTCAAAGCGAAGGGTCCATCATCATCGTCATCGCGACGGATGCGCCGCTCGATGGCCGTCAGCTCACCAGGCTGGCCAAGCGCGCCGCCCTCGGCCTCGCGCGCACCGGCTCGACGGCGCGCCATGGGAGCGGCGATTTCATGCTGGCGTTTTCAACCGCGAACGTCATTCCGCACTATCCCAAAGAGGCCACCTACAATCTGACGCATCTCGCCGACACCCATTTGAATCCGGTGATCACGGCGACGGTTGAGGCGACAGAAGAAGCCATCCTCAACGCACTCACCATGGCCACGACCGTTGTCGGCCGTGATGGCCATCGCGTGGAGGCCATTGATCTGGATCGGCTCAAAGCCCTGCTGCCCGGATCGAGGCCCTGAGACACTGTGCGCTTGCATTTCTCGCTGGTGGCTCGTTATCCTGCCCTTGAATTACTGATCTGAGGAGCGTGCGTCGATGAATGAATATCAAATAGGCGGTGGGTTGCGCCTGCTCACCGCCGTAGAAAAGACAGCGGCCTTTGCCGAGTTTCTGAAGACCCGGATGACGATCGCGCTGGAGACGCAAGATCCTACCGAGTTGCATTACTTGCTCGCGCAACTCGATGACTATCACTCGTATCTCTGGCGGTACTATAAAAAACTGGCGAGTGACCGATCCGAACGCATGAATCCCGGCGTGTAACAGTACGACGATCTCCATGCACAGCTTGTCTTCGACATCCCCCATCCAGGCCGCGACGTTCCATTTCGTCTCTGCGGTGTCCCGCAATCCTGATACGGAAGCTGCAGCCCGTGATTTGGTGGACGAGGTGCGTGCCAAGTTAGGCGGTGCCACACCCGATCTCGCGTTCGTATTTTTTTCCTCGCATCATGTCTCTCGTGCTGAATTGCTTGCAGAGACCATGACCGATGTGTTGGGCGCCAGAGTCTCGCTCGGCTGTAGCGGCGAAGGCGTGATTGCCGGGGCGGAAGAGTTGGAAACGTCTCCAGCCGTCACGTTGTGGACGGCCTGTCTTCCTGGGGTTGCCCTGTCTCCGGTCCGACTGTCGTTCTCGCAAACGCAGGATCAATTTTCGTTGCCGGGCTGGCCTGAATCTGACGGGCAGGACGGAACCTTTCTCCTCCTCGCGGATCCCTTTTCAACTCCGATGCAGGACGTGCTGAGTCTCTTGGAGGAGCGCTATCCGGGAACCGCGGCGATCGGAGGATTGGCGGGCGGCGGGCAGGATGCCGGAGAAAATCGATTGCTCCTGGGCCGGCACATGTTTGATGGCGGATTGGTCGGGGTGCGGATCAGCGGCCCGATTGAGGTGCGTCCGGTGATTTCGCAAGGGTGCCGCCCGATCGGCGAGCGTTATGTGGTGACGAAAGCGGAGCACAATCTTGTGCATGAGATGGGTGGAACGCCGGCATTGACGCGGCTTCAAACAGTCTTCGAATCGCTGGGCGGCGACGACAGGCGTCGGGCGCATCGGGCATTGCACGTTGGAGTTGTCATCGACGAGCATCGGAATCATTTTGAGCGCGGCGATTTTCTTGTGCGCAATCTGGTAGGCGCCGACCAAACGACCGGAGCAGTGGCTATCGGAGATGTGGTGCAGGAGGGACAGACGGTCCAGTTTCATCTACGCGATGCCAAGTCGGCGAGCGAAGATCTACATCTCCTGCTGGCAGCCGATCGCGCGCGGCATGCGAACGCGCCGCTTGGGGCGCTTGTGTTCAGCTGCTGTGGGCGCGGCCAGGGACTCTTTGGGCGGCCCCATCATGATTCAGAAGTGATGACGGAACGATTGGGCCCCATTCCGGTGGCCGGGTTTTTTGCACAAGGCGAGATCGGACCGGTCGGCGGACGCAACTTTCTTCACGGGTATACCGCCAGCATGGCGTTGTTTGCTCATCCCTCGACCAAGACGGGGGCGAAATGAGCCGAAGATATGTATGGACCTTGTTCGTATCAGTCGCAGCGATTTGTATGTGTATTCCATTTATGGGAGTAGGAGGCAGTATGAGCGGGAGCGAGTCATCGGCATCGGAAGGAAAAGAAATCACGACGTCATCCGGCTTGCAGTATATCGATCAGGTCGTGAGAACGGGCGATACTGCCACGTCTGGTCAGACGGTTTCTGTTCATTACACGGGCTGGCTGACGAATGGGAAGAAGTTCGATAGTTCCGTGGACCGTGGCCAGCCCTTCTCGTTCCGGCTCGGCGTCGGCCAGGTGATCAAGGGCTGGGACGAGGGTGTGCAAGGGATGAAAATCGGCGGGAAGCGCAAGCTGACGATCCCCTCGAACCTCGGGTACGGAGCGCGTGGAGCCGGCGGGCTCATTCCTCCTCATGCCACACTGGTGTTCGATGTTGAATTGCTCGGTTTGCAGTAACTGGACCATCCGATGAAGCAGACACCGCTCATCAGTCAGCATCGAGCTGCCGGGGCCAAGCTGGTCGACTTCGCTGGATGGGAGATGCCGATCCAGTACTCGGGGGTGTTGGACGAGTATCATACCGTCCGCAGCAAGGCCGGGCTCTTCGACGTCAGCCATATGGGTCGGCTGATGGTATCGGGGGCTGGCGCACTGGCGTTTCTCCAATCGGTCACGACGAATGATGTGGCGAAGCTGGCGATCGGCCAGGCGCACTATTCCATGGTGTGCAATAACGAGGGCGGAATTAAGGACGACATCTTCGTTTACCGGTTGAAGGCCACGGACTATCTGCTCTGTGTCAATGCGTCGAATCGCGAGAAGGTGTTGACCTGGCTGCAGACACATCCTCGTGACGCGAGCGTTGCCCTGGAAGACCATTCGGATCGGATGGCTCAGATTGCCATTCAAGGGCCAGCGTCTAAGGATATCATGATGGCGCTGGGTGGTACGGCCGTCACGACCTTGAAGCTTCACCATACGTGTGAGGCGATGCTCGCATCCATCCCCACACTCATTGCCCGGACCGGCTATACCGGTGAGCTCGGGTATGAGCTGTATGTCTCAGCCGATCTGATTGGTGCGCTGTGGGAACGGATCATCGACGCGGGAACCTCGAAGGGACTGAAGCCTGCGGGGTTAGGTTCGCGCGATCTGCTGCGGCTGGAGATGGGCTACCTTCTCTATGGCAACGACATTGATGAAACGACCACTCCGATCGAAGCGGCGGTGGAGTGGGCGGTGAGTCTGGAGAAGGGGACTTTCCCTGGCCGTGCCAAGCTTCTCGCACAGAAAGAAGGCGGGCCGGCTAAGCGGTTTGTCGGATTCGAGTTGTTAGAGAAGGCCGTGCCCAGGCACGGGTGCAAGATTCTCGATCCTCAATCGTCCGAACTTATCGGTGAGGTGTCGAGCGGAAATCTCTCGCCGATTCTACAGAAGGGGATTGGCCTGGGATATGTGCCCACCGCGCTGTCCGCGATTAGCACGAAGATCACGATCGATATACGCGGGAAGGCGGTGCAGGCGCAGGTCGTGAAAACACCCTTCTATCGGAAGCCCAAGAGCGCGTAACGGACCGGTTGTGACTAAGAATATTTACACAGGCCGGGTGATCACGCTGAACATCGATACCGTCACTCTGCCGAACGGGGTGACGGTCGATCTGGAAACAATTCGCCACCCGGGCGCCTCGGCCGTGGTTCCGATGAAAGAGGACGGCACGGTGGTGCTGATCCGTCAGTTCCGTCACGCTGCGGGCGGGTTCATCTATGAGATTCCCGCGGGCAAGCTCAATCCGGGCGAAGATCCGTTGAGCTGTGCGGCTCGAGAGCTGGAAGAAGAGATCGGGTACCGGGCCTCATCGTTCATGCTGCTGTCCAGTATTTTCACAGCCCCTGGCTTTGCCGACGAAGTGATTCACGTCTATGAAGCGACGGGGCTCACGCAGGGAAGGCAGCAGCTCGATCGGGATGAGGTCTTGGACGTGATTGAGATGCCGCTGGCCGACGCGATCAGAAAAATCAAAGACGGGACGATCCGGGATGCCAAGACGATTGTGGGATTGCAGGCGGTCTATATCAGAGAATCGATGCGGTAGGAGAACCGCCCGAGAGGTCTCCCGCTTGGAGCGGGAAACCTCTCAAGCCAGCTAGCCTCGCCAAATGGACGGGAATTACTTACCCTTCTCGTCCTTCTTCTTCTCATCTTTCTTGTCACCGAAGGTGTCCGCGTGGCCACCCTTCTTCTCATCCTTCTTGTCCTTCTTCTCTTCGCCATAGACCATCACGTGGCCACCCTTCTTCTCATCTTTCTTGTCCTTCTTCTCTTCGCCGGCGAAGGAAGGGGCGCTGAACGAGACTGCCACTGCGACTGCCATGATTGCCATCAACATGCTCTTCATAGTAAATCCCTCCAGAAAGGTTGTTGAGATCCGTGCCGCTAATCGGGCACTGCGCAGATATTGAGCAAGCTGCATGCCGAATGTCTATTCTGCATAGTTTATCTATGAATCCAGACAGTTACATGGCCACTCTAATTTAGTAATGAAGGGGAATCCCTTCTTATTCCTGTGGCGGATTGGCTGAGTCCCCACTAAACTGCCTCAATCAAGATCGGGGGTGACGTGGGCCGAGAAGCAGGATTGTCTGACCGTATTCAACCGGGCGTGAGGATCCTCTTTGTCGGGATCAATCCTGGTCTGCGGTCTGCTCAGATGGGACATCATTTCGCCGGACCTTCCAATCGCTTCTGGAAGCTGCTCTATGAGTCTCGGCTGGTGACAGAGCCCCTGACGTACAAGGAAGATGAACGATTGCCTGAGTGGGGACTTGGATTGACGAATATCGTCGGCCGCCCAAGCCGCGGGATCGATAGTCTTTCGCCTCAGGAATATCGTAAGGGTATGACGGCCCTGACCAGAAAAGTCCGGAGATGTCGGCCACGCATCGTGGCGCTGCTGGGAATCACGATCTACCGCATCATGTACGGGGCAGAACTATCGTTACCGACGCGGATTCCTTTGGGCCTCACTACCAGCGACATTGCCGGGGTTCCAATCTTTCTTTTGCCTAACCCTAGCGGTCGCAATGCCCACTACGGTTATGAAGCTATGCTCGCCGCATTTCACGCACTGCAATCCCTCGCCGGCCCATCAGCAGTTCCTGACAGGTGAGATTGTACTGTTTTCTTTGTCAGGACAATCAGTCTCGATTACAGTTGTGACATGAAGGCACCATCGCCACTAAAACCGTATTCCGTTAGGACGTGTCCGAAATGCGGGGTCGATCAGCCGGGAGAGCTTGAATGTTTCCGGTGCGGGATTATTTTTGCAAAGTACAAGGTTCCAGCCCCACCAATGCGGGCCTCCCTGGAGCCCAGCGATCTATCCGAGATCCTATCTCCCCAACGCAATAGGATAGGTCGGCTGTTCCGTGTACTTCCGTGGATCTCCCTGGCGATGACCCTCGGGATATTGTTTGCGATTCTCCGGCAAGCTCCAGCCGTGCCGATCCAAACGGATCCTCAGGCTGCTGACCGAGTCGCCGAGAAGATGACATTGCTTCAACAGTCGATCCAGACAAACCGCGCGGCCCACATAGCGCTGAGCGAAGCCGAGCTTAATCAATGGATGCGCGACAATCTTGCTATTGCGTCAGCCCATCAAGCCCAGCAGGCAGGGATCTCGGTTCCCGTCGGAAGCGCGGCGACCGTTGAAGAGGTGCGGTCCTCGCTGAAAGACGTTCGGATGAATCTGGTCGGCAATCAACTCAACGCCTACGCCTTGTTTCACATTTATGGGAAAGACATTTCACTACAACTTGATGGGACGTTGGAGACCCGAGATGGATATGTGCGCCTGACCCCAACGGCCGGGAAGCTCGGAGCCCTGCCGATTCCACAAGCCACGCTCGGCCATGTTGTCGCCCAGCTGTTTGAGTCGCCGCAGAACCGTGAGAAATTCCAGCTCCCTCCGCAGATCCGATCGGTCCATGTTGAGAATAGTACCCTCGTCATCACGTCGCGATAACGTTTGCCTCACCCCCCCCCCTAGTTGTTGCATTTTCACCGCAGTCTGTTTTTTCCCTGCCACAGGGGGGCTTGGTACGGGACCCGATGGATGGAAATAGTCTGAGGAATTCCAGTGAGTTCATCGTGCTTGTCACTGGCATCAGCCTTGCTGTATACAATTTCGGTTGTGTTCTACTTTCGGAGGACTCATGCAGCGAATCAGTCTCGGTATCTTGGCGGCCATTGTTCTCTGGATGGGGGGGCTGGATTCTGGCTGGGCCCAACCGGCCACTCAAGATTTTATTGCCGGAGCGTTGCAGGCCTGCCATGACGGGAGAATTGCCACAGACCGAGCCACCCGGGCGGCACTCTACGAAAAGGGCCAGTCATTGGGGGAGCAGGCGGTGGCTGCTGACGAGAAATCCGCCGATGCCCACTTTGCGTTGTTTTGTAATCTTGGTGAATTGATGCGGATCGACGGCGAAATGAGCCTTTCTTCCGTTATGGGGTTTCGGCGCATGATGAAGGAGCTGAATCGAGCGCTCGAACTCAAGCCCGATCATCTTGACGCGCTTTCTGCCAGAGGCACGTTGCTGGTGCGACTGCCCTCTCTGCTCGGAGGCGATCCCGACAAAGGAGAGCAAGTCCTTCAGCAGGTCATTCAGCGCGAACCCGAAGCGGTGAATGCTCGGATCAGCCTGGCGAAGAGCTATTGCAGACGGGGTCGTCATCAGGACGCCGTTGTCCTTGCGACAGAGGCGCTGACGCTCGCGAAAGCGCAACAGCTCGACGACTTCATTCCCGAAGCCTCCAAGGTCGTCGCGCAGCTTCATGCCGTTGGAAACAAGGGCAACTAGACTGCTCGCTCCCTCCGCTCACCTTCTAGAACCGCACCGCAAATCATGCTATCTTCAGCGTTCGTTTGACCAGCGTCGTCAATCGTCACCTATCAATCGTGATCAGTGGTGATGTGAGGAAGTTGGCGTGCCACGCAACAGTCGTCTTCTCGTCATGAGCAAGGAGTACCCACAATTATGTTATTGAGTGGCAAAAAAGGGCTCATTATCGGCGTTGCCAATAAGCACAGCATTGCTTGGGCCATCGCCCAGTCAGCGGCCAGTCAGGGCGCTCAACTGATGTTCAACTATCAGAATGAGCGGCTGCGAGAAAATGTCGAAGAACTCGTTGCGACGATGCCCGGCGCCAAAGCGTTTCCTTGCGATGCCGGTGATGACGCGCAGATCTCGACCATGATGCAGAACGTGGGGAAAGAAGTCGGCACGCTCGATTTCCTCGTCCACTCCATCGCTTTTGCCCCTCGTGAGGAACTTACGGGGCAATTCGTCAATACCACACGTCAGGGTTTTGCGACGGCGTTGGACGTCAGCGCCTATTCACTCGTTGCTGTCACACGCGCCGCGTTGCCGCTTATGGCTAATGGCGGATCCGTTGTCACGCTGACCTATCTCGGCGCAGAACGTGTGGTGCCGCACTACAATGTTATGGGTGTGGCCAAGGCCGCGCTGGAAGCCACGGTGCGTTATCTGGCGAACGATCTCGGTCCCAAGAACATCCGGGTGAATGCGATTTCTGCCGGGCCGATCAAGACATTGGCGGCCCGCGGCGTATCCGGTATCAGCAAGATGGTCGATCACCACAAAGAGTTTGCCCCGCTCCGTCGTGCAACCGAGCAAGGCGAAGTCGGCGACACCGCGCTATTTCTCGTCAGCTCTTTGGGGCGAGGTATTACCGGCGAAGTGATCTACGTCGATGGCGGATACAATATCTTGGGGTCGCTCGCGTCAGCTGAATAAGAGATCGTCATCCGTCAATCGCCACGCGTCAATCGCAGGAATCTGAGGAGCTCGCGACGCCATTCTGCACGGTTGGCGAATGACGATTGACGGATGAGCCGGGCCTATTCCAGCGTTCCCCTCAGTGCTTTCAACCGCCCTTGCTTTTTCTTGCTCTCGATCCGCCTGGTCTGAGAACCCTTCGTCGGTTTCGTCGCGCGTCGCGTCTTGCGCGGGATGGCCACACTCTGAATCAAGAGACAGAGCCGCTCCAGCGCATCCTCCCGATTCCGCTCTTGCGTGCGGTGCTGCTGCGCTTTGATCGTGATGATCCCATCTTGCGAGACGCGGTGGTCTTTCAATTTCAGGAGTTCTTGCTTGTAAAACGGGGGTAATGACGACGCCGTGATATCGAACTGTAGATGAATCGCGGTTGAGACCTTATTCACATTCTGTCCGCCGGCTCCCTGCGACCGCATCGCATGGAGTTGAATCTCGGAATCGGGAATAACGACATGTGAGGAAATCTGCAGCATGAGAAGCAGTCTACCGCAGTCAGCTCCCGGCCGCTATCCTGCCGTGAGCTTCCGGCAGAAACAGCCAGAGAAGATGTGAGCGGGAAAAGGCGTTTATTGGAGTTCCGGGACGCGGTTGATGATGCGGAGCCGGACATCGTCGCCGAGCTGGATCTGGACCATCTTGGTCGAAAGACTTTCGCGGATTTGATTGACGTCGTCCACGGTGAATTGAATCTGACCACCGCATCGCTCGACGAGATGATACAGCAACAGCGTGGTGAGATAGCTCACTTCTTCGTCGTTGGCATGCTCGCTGAAGTTCAATATTTGAGGCATGATGGTTTCAACGTCTCCCCGTAGTGATGTACCGTTATCGCCGAAGCGAGCTCGATCGCACAATGCCCCAAAAGAAGGGGAGCGGCAAGCGACAGTTTTGTACAATTGAGGGGGTGCCCGGTGGAAGGTAGTTGCTCCAGACATCTGGGAGTGGCAGATCCGTTACGTCGTTCGTGGTGAGGGCTCTTTCACGGAGACGGTAAGCTGCCCGTGGCTGGGATGAATTGCACCTGGTTAGCCAGTTGGTCGAGGAGGGAGAGTGCTCCCCATGGATCTTTCTGCGGCCTGGCATGGAGAAAAAGAATTCCCTGCAAGGCCGGTCCCATGATCGCCATGCCTCGCCCAGTTAAGGAGCCTGCCGCGTAGGTTGCTGTGAGTGTGCTCCCTTTGCGGGTGACGGCCCCGGTTGGTTCAAATAGTAACGTTTCGGAAATCGGCTGCGGTTCTCCGAGTAGGGCGAAGAGTTCATCTTCCGTCTGATTGAGAATCGCAAAGGCGAGCACAAATCCGGATTCAATTTCTGGGAGCAGGAGCACAGCGCCCAAACTGTCCAGCTGCTCTCCTCGCCAACCGGACGGAATGAGAAACGAGGCGTCACCATTCGGCACACGCACGCGGGTACCGGCTCGGTAGCTCTGTCCCGCCTGCATGTCTATCGCGGCTGTGCGGCGTGTTGGGCTGGAGGATGGTGATTGTGCCGGGCTCTCGTGTATTCCCAGCACGAGACAGTAGAGTGCTAGAAGAATTATGCGAGCAGGGCTAGGGGCAATCATTCCATCCTGGACATAAGACTCGTGCGACGGATCAGGGTTGGTAGCTGTCCATTGGAGGACAGGTGCAGATCAAATGGCGATCGCCATAGGCTTCATCGATACGGCTGACCGATGGCCAGAATTTGTTCGCCCTTACCCAGGGGGTCGGGAAGGCCGCTTGCTCTCTCGTATAGGGCCGAGTCCAGTCCGTCGCCGTGACGGTGGTCGCTGTGTGCGGTGCATTCTTGAGCATATTATTGGTGCGGGGTTGACGTCCGTCGGTGATCTCTTGGATCTCTGCACGAATCGCGATCATCGCCTCACAGAACCGGTCTAATTCCGCTTTCCCTTCACTCTCTGTCGGTTCAATCATCATGGTCCCGGCAACTGGAAAAGACACGGTTGGCGCATGGAAACCGTAATCCATCAGGCGCTTGGCGACGTCCATGGCTTCTACGCCGGACGTTTCTTTGAAGGGGCGTAAGTCGAGGATGAATTCGTGCGCGACATGCCCTGTTGTTCCTGTATAGACGATGGAGTAGTCCTTCTCCAGCCGTTTGGCCATGTAGTTGGCATTCAGGATTGCGACCTGCGTGGCCTTCTTGAGGCCGTCGCGGCCCATCAGGGCGATATAGACCCATGAGATAGGGAGAATGCTCGCGCTCCCGTAGGGGGCTGCGGACACGGGCCCGATCGATTCACGAGTGCCGAAGCCGGTGACGGGGTGGCCAGGGAGATAGGGGGTCAGATGTCTGGCGACGCCGATGGGCCCCATCCCTGGCCCGCCTCCACCGTGCGGGATGCAAAATGTTTTATGCAGATTCAGATGGCACACGTCCGCGCCAATATCGCCGGGGCGGCAAAGCCCGACTTGTGCATTCATGTTGGCGCCATCCATGTAGACCTGGCCGCCATGGGTATGGACGATTTGGCAGATCCGCCGGACATCCGCTTCGAAGACGCCATGTGTGGACGGATACGTCAACATCAAGGCTGAGAGCCGGTCCCGATGCTGCACCGCCTTCGTTTCCAAATCGGTCAAATCCACATTGCCTTGTTTGTCACAGGCGACGACGACCACCGTCATGCCAACCATTGCAGCGCTGGCAGGGTTGGTTCCGTGGGCCGAGACGGGAATCAAGCACACGTCCCGATGGGATGCACCCTGTGCACGATGATAGGCGCGAATCACCATCAGGCCGGCATACTCACCTTGTGAGCCGGCGTTCGGCTGGAGGGAGATCGCGGCAAATCCTGTGATCTCAGCCAGCCAGGATTCCAGCTGGCGAAATAGTTCCTGATAGCCCTTCGTCTGCTCAGCGGGGGCGAAGGGATGGAGTTGCGCAAACTCCGGCCAGGTGACGGGGAGCATTTCCGCTGTCGCATTCAACTTCATGGTGCAGGAGCCGAGCGGGATCATCGAATGCGTGAGCGAGAGATCTTTCCCCTGGAGACGATGCAGGTAGCGCAGCATCTCGTGTTCCGCGTGATAGCGGTTGAAAATCTCATGGGTGAGATAGGGACTCGTTCGCGCCAGCGGCGTGGGATATTGGGGGTCTACTGATTGGGCAAGCTCGATGATCTGGAAGGGGAGCTGCTGATGGCCGACAAAGAGCTCCAGGAGCGTGTGGACTTCGTGTTCCGTGCTGGATTCATCCAGTGAGAGACCGATCGATCCGTCGTCATGGGCTCTGAAATTAATGCGTTGTTCGTTGGCTCTGACGAGAATCTGATCGGCCTGACTCTTGGGCACGCGGACGCGCAATGTGTCAAAAAACACGTCCGGGCCCACATCAAATCCCAGCCGGCGAAGACCTTCGGCGAGCGTCAGCGTCAATCCATGCACGCGTTGTGCGATACGGCGGAGTCCATCGGGGCCGTGGTATACCGCGTACATGCTGGCCATCACGGCCAACAACACTTGAGCCGTGCAAATGTTACTCGTCGCTTTTTCACGCCGGATATGTTGCTCGCGTGTTTGCAGGGATAAGCGGTAGGCGGTATTGCCTGCCGTGTCTTTGGAGACGCCGACAATGCGTCCGGGCATCTGTCGTTTAAATTCCTCTTTGGTGGTCAGGAACGCGGCGTGCGGGCCTCCGAATCCCATCGGGACCCCGAAGCGCTGACTGGATCCTACGGCAATATCGGCTCCGAACTCTCCCGGAGACCGCAAGAGCGTCAAAGCCAGCAGGTCGGTGGCGACCACGACGAGCACTCCTGCTGCATGCGCTTCGGCGACCAGGTTGCTCACGTCGCCTACGTAGCCGTCGCTCGTTGGGTATTGGAGCAACAACCCGCACAAGGTCTTACCCGAGAACTTGATGGAGGCATTGGAGCCTGCACGAATGGTGATACCCAAGGGTTCAGCGCGTGTTTGGAGTACCGCGAGGGTTTGTGGATGGCAGTCCTGCGAGACGAAAAATTCTTTCCGCTCCTCGCCTCGGGAGCGAGAGATGGCTACGCACATCGCCATGGCTTCTGCGGCGGCAGTCGCCTCGTCCAGCAACGAGGCATTAGCCAGGGGCAATCCGGTCAGATCTCCCACCATCGTTTGAAAATTCACCAACGCTTCAAGCCGGCCCTGTGCGATTTCAGCCTGATAGGGTGTGTATTGGGTGTACCAACCGGGATTTTCCAGAATGTTCCGCTGGATGACGCCGGGGGTGATGCAAGGGTAGTAGCCCATGCCGATGAGGGAACGGTAGATACGGTTCTTGGCTGCGATCTCTTTGAGCTCAGCCAGTACGGCCTGTTCTCCTCGCTGCAGAGGCAGGTCCAGAGGTTTTGTCAGTTGGATGTCTTGGGGAACCGTGACATCGCAAAGATGCTCTAGCGAGGGCATGCCGGCAACGGCGAGCATGTCGCGGATGTCGGTGTCACTCGGGCCAATATGTCTCGCTGGAAACAGGTCCGTCGGCTGCAGGAAGTTAGGTTGTTGCATTGTGATTCGGGTACTTTCTCGAATGGTCAGTCCTGAAGATGTCAAAGAAGCGGGAGAAGAGTACCATGGCGCATCGTCATTTCCAAGATGCGGCTGCTTGCCATGGGAGTGGATAGTTCTGTAAGTACAAGGGCACGGGCTAGCAGGGATTCTTGCTGTTTGTTATGGAGCGTGATGACCGTTCAGCGAACCTATCTGCACGATATTGTGATTGTCGGGGCCGGCTTGGCAGGCATGCGTGCGGCGCTGGCGGCGCCGGGGAATTTGGATGTGGCGCTGATCTCGAAGGTCCATCCCGTGCGAAGTCATTCGGTGGCCGCCCAAGGCGGAATCAATGCGGCCCTCGGCGAGAATGATTCATGGGAGGCTCACGCATTCGATACGGCGAAGGGAGGACTCTACCTCGGCGATCAGGACGCGATCGAGGCGATGTGCCGGGAAGCCCCGGGGGACATTCTTGAGCTGGAGCGGATGGGTGTCATCTTCAGCCGCGATGCCCAGGGCCGTATCGCTCAGCGGCCGTTCGGCGGGGCTGGCTTTCCCCGTACCTGTTATGCGGCCGACCGCACAGGCCACGCGCTCTTGCATGCGCTCTATGAGCAGATTCTCAAACGGCGGACGACGGTCTACGAAGAATGGTATGTCACCGCGCTTCTCGTCGAAGGGGGTGTCTGCCGAGGGGTGATTGCCTGGGATATTGTCCGTGGTGGGTTGCGGGTCATTCAGGCTAAAGCCGTCATCCTTGCCACCGGCGGCAGCGGGCGCGTGTTTCTGACCAGCACGAATGCGGTCATCAATACCGGCGATGGGATGGCCTTGGCCTATCGCGCCGGGGCGCCGCTCATGGACATGGAGTTTGTGCAGTTCCATCCGACTACGTTGAAGGACACGGGCATTCTGATCACCGAAGGGGCGAGAGGAGAGGGCGGATATCTGCTGAATACCCTCGGCGAGCGGTTTCTGAAGCGCTATGCCCCGGAACAAATGGAGTTGGCGACTCGCTCGACGGTGTCGCTTGCGATCGGGCAGGAAATTCTAGAAGGCCGGGGCGTGGATGGGTGTGTGTTGCTGGATCTCCGGCATCTCGGGCGGGACAAGATCGTAGAACGGCTCCCCCAAATCCGGCAGATCGCGATGGAATTTGCCGGGCTCGATCCGATTGAAACGCCGATTCCCATCCGGCCCGGCGCGCACTACCAGATGGGTGGGGTCAGGACCACTCAATGGGGTGAAACCTCTATCCCCGGCCTTTTCGCGGCAGGGGAATGCGCCTGTGTCAGTGTGCATGGGGCCAATCGCCTCGGCGGCAACTCGTTGTTGGAAACCATTGTGTTTGGGCGACGAGCCGGGACAAGAGCCGGCGAGTATGCCGGAACTGTGGGACATCAGGCTCCGGCGCCGCAGCATCTTGCTGACGAGCAAGCAAGGGTTGAGCGGTTGCTCTCTCAGAGCGAGGGGGAGCGTGCCTGGCAGGTGCGGCAAGAGCTGGGGGATACGTTGAGCACGAACCTCGGGATCTTCCGGACAAAGGAATCGATGACGTCGGCGCGGAGCAAAGTGCGCGAGCTGCAGCACCGTGCACGTTCCGTCTCCCTTCAGGATAAGGGGCGAGTCTTCAACACCGACCTGATCCAGGCGCTGGAACTGCAATGCCTGGTCGAGATCGCGGAGACCATCGTCTCCGGGGCCCTTGCCCGTGAGGAGAGCCGCGGCGCTCATTACCGTTCCGACTTTCCCACCCGCAACGACGCCGCCTGGCTGCGGCATACGGTTGCCCAACGGACGCCTGGCGGTGTCAGTTTGTCCTATGCCCCGGTTACGGTCACTCGATTCCAGCCCAAGTAGATCGCCTGTCGCCCTATCTATCTGAGAACATCCCCGGTAGGTTTGGTATAATCGCCGGACGAGAGGGGGCTATATGCGCGTGCTCGTGGTCGAAGACGAAACCAAAGTCGGCTGTTTCATCAAGCGTGCGCTTGAGGAAGAAAGCTACGCCGTCGATCTCTGTGAGGACGGGGCCAAGGGACTCGAGATGGCGCTGGCGACCAACTACGATTTAATCGTCGTCGATCTGATGCTCCCGTCGATGTCGGGGATGGAGATCCTCAAGGCCGTGCGTCGTGAACGGATTCAAACACCCGTGATGATTTTGACGGCGCAGTCCCAGGTGGATCAACGGGTGAAAGGCCTCGATGCCGGCGCCGACGATTACCTTACGAAGCCGTTTGCCATCGATGAACTGCTGGCCCGTGTGCGGGCGCTGTTGCGCCGGGGCGCCACCGAAAGCCCCGGCATTCTGCAGATCGACGATTTGGTGCTGAATCCCGCCACGCGTGAAGTCGCGCGAGGCGGGCAGCGCATTGAGCTCACGCTCAAAGAGTATGCGCTGCTAGAATATCTCATGCGCCATACCGGGCGGGTGCTGACGAGGCCGATGATCTCTGAGCATGTCTGGAACCAGGATTTCGACACCTTCACGAACGTCATTGACGTCTACGTCAACTATCTCCGCAACAAGATCGACCGGGGCCGGTCGAAGAAACTCATCCATACGATTCGGGGCAGCGGGTATATGCTGAAAGTTGACTGATGCCGCTGCGTCTTCGGTTGACTCTCTGGTATGGCAGCACGCTCGCGCTCGTGCTGATTATGTTCTCCGCTGTGTTATACAATGTGACTGCGCGGAGCCTTCGCGATGCGGTGGATCAATCGTTAGAAGAGACTGCCAACACGGCGGTCCGGTCGTTGGAGGAGCGGGGGTTTCTCCCGCTGATCGACGAAGAAGAATTGCTCTCGCAGTTTCCCGAACTCGCTCGGATCGACAAGTTCTTCCAGATTTTCAGTCCGTCTGGGACCATCACGCTCCGGTCTCCCAATATCAAACAGCATGAAGTTCCGCTCAGCCGCACGGCGCTTGAAACGACGTTTAGCGGGAAGACCATCTTTGAATCGGCCAAGTATCCGAAAGAACCGCCGCTGCGACTCGTATCTGTCCCCATCATCTACCGGGGAAACTTGCTCTACATTGTGCAAGTGGGGACGTCGATGGAGTCGATTGAGGATACATTGCGCCGGCTGCTGCTGGTGCTATTGGTCACGATGCCGATTGCGCTGGCGGCGTCATTGGCGAGTGGATGGTTTCTGGCCGGCCGCGCGCTGCGTCCGGTCGATGCGATTACGCTCGCGGCCCAGCGCATTGCGGCCGGCGATCTCAGCCAGCGGTTGACGGTCTCGACCTCTCCCGACGAAATCGGGCGCCTGGCCAGTATGTTCAACGACATGATCGGCCGGCTTGACGTGTCGTTCCGGCAGATCCGTCAATTTACCAGCGACGCGTCGCATGAACTCCGAACTCCATTGACCGTCATGAAGGGCGAGACGGAATTGGTGCTCCGGCGTCCCCGCCCGCTCGGCGATTATCAAACAGTGCTCGAAAGCAATCTGGAAGAAATCGATCGCATGACGCGCATCGTCGACGAGCTGCTCTTCCTCTCCCGCGCCGACATGGGAGAAGTGAAGATGGAGACCCTCCCTGTGATGCTGGAATCGCTCGTCGAAGATATTCACCGGCAAGCCACGCTGCTCGGCCAGGAACGGAACATCGCGGTGACGCTGGGCACAGTGGTGCCGGCCGTTGTGCAAGGTGACGAACTCCGTTTACGCGAGTTGCTATTGAACTTGGTCGAGAATGCCATCAAGTATTCCCACCCAGACGGGAAGGTCGTCATTGCTCTTGTCACAGACGGCCCCAATGCCCGGCTGTCTGTCACGGATCAAGGGATTGGCATTCCCCCGGACGATCTGTCGAGGATCTTTCACCGGTTCTACCGCACCGATAACGCCAGGGCGCATACGAAAAAGGGCACAGGCCTTGGCCTGGCCATCTGTACATGGATAGCCGATTCCCACAAAGGACACATCGATGTGTCGAGCGAGCCTGGTGTCGGCTCAACGTTTACTGTCACGATTCCCCTGGCGGCCCCCTCCGCTTAACGACTTCTAATTCGCTCCTAATCCCCTTCTCATCACCGGCTGGTACGGTCACTCGTATATGAATATGAGAAAGCCCTGTTTGCCGGCATCATTGTCATGAGGAGGACGCTATGAAGAAGTTGGTTCAAGGTGCGGTCGTCTCGAGTCTTGCCATCGCTACGGTGGGTGCGGTGCTTATCTGGGGGGGGCAATCGTTGCCCGCTTCTCACGCGTCCAGCGGTCTTCAGCCCGCGGTATCTTCTGTGACGCTGCCGATTGCCCCGGCGGCAAATGGGTTTACCGAGGTGGCCAAAGCGGTCACGCCCGCCGTGGTCAACATTACAACGGTCACGGCAGAGAAAGGCCCCGACGGACGGAAGATCCCCGATGAATTGCGTGATCGGATGGAGGAATTTTTTGGCGGGCCCGGCGGCCCGCGCGGATTCCGTGGACCTCAAGGCCCGAGCGAGCCTCGTGGACATCGCGGCGGTGGTCAAGGCTCAGGGGTGATCGTGTCTGCGGATGGCTACGTGCTGACGAACAACCATGTGATCGAAGGCGCCCAGGAAGTCACGGTGACATTGCCGGACAAACGCGAATTCAAGGGCACGATCGTCGGAGCCGATCCCAAAACGGATTTGGCAGTTGTGAAGATTGATGGACAACATCTTCCAACCGTCATCTGGGGCGATGCCACCACCTTGCAAGTCGGTGAGTATGTGTTGGCAGTCGGGAATCCATTCGGATTGAATTCGACGGTCACGCTCGGCATCGTGAGTGCGTTGGGTCGTGGCCGGATGGGCATCACGCAGTACGAAGACTTCATTCAAACGGACGCCGCCATCAATCCTGGCAACTCCGGTGGCGCCTTGGTCAATACACGAGGAGAACTGGTCGGAATCAATACGGCCATCTTCTCGCAGACTGGCGGGTATCAGGGCGTGGGGTTTGCCGTACCGACCAGCATGGGCAAGCCGATCTATGAAAGCCTGATCAAGACCGGGAAGGTCGTGCGCGGGTATCTGGGCGTTGGAATTCAGGACCTGAGCCAAGACCTGGCCAAGTCTTTCGGCATCAAGAATGCGAAGGGTGCGCTGGTCAGTGACGTGAAGGAGGAGAGTCCTGCAGATCAGGCTGGTCTCAAGCAGGGCGATGTGATTACGGTCTTTCAAGGATCACCGGTCGAGGATGCGGTCGCGCTCCAGCGTCTTGTGACGAGGACGGCGGTCGGCATGAAGGTGCCGGTCAAGGTGATCCGTGACGGTCACGAGAAGGATCTCATGGTGACGATCGGAGAACAGTTGGACACGACGAAGCTGGCGAAAGCCGAAACCGGTGACGCGGATTATGCTTTTGCCGGAGTAGCGGTCCAGGACTTGGATCGAGAGACCGCGAAGGAATTGGGTATTAAAGGCAAGGCCCAGGGCGTGGTGGTCACGGGCGTCGAACCGGAGAGTGGCGCTGAGAAGGCCGGATTGATGGCGGGTGATGTGATCCGCGAAATCAATCGTCAGCCGGTGAAGTCGGTCAAGGAGTTCGAGAAGGCCTCATCAGCGATCAAGAAGGGCGACAACGTCCTGATTTTGATCAATCGCCGCGGTAATGCGTTATTTCTGACGGCGAAGGTCTAGGGGGCGTATTCCGGGGGGTGAGGCCCGGCCTCACCCCCTGCGTTGTGTTCTGTCTGACGTCTGCTAGTCGAAGACCACGGTTTTTTTCCCGTATACCAACACGCGATGTTCGATGTGCCGGCGCACCGCGCGGGCTAAGACAATCTCTTCCAGATCGCGCCCTTTCCGTACCAGATCATCGACGGTATCCCGGTGTCCGACGCGAATGACGTCCTGTTCGACAATCGGCCCTTCATCGAGATCCTGGGTGGCATAGTGTGCCGTCGCGCCAATGATCTTCACGCCCCGTTCATACGCCTGCCGATAGGGATTCGCCCCAATGAACGCAGGGAGAAATGAATGGTGAATGTTAATCACCGGGCATCCGATTTGAGTGAGGAAGTCAGCGCTCAAGATCTGCATGTAGCGGGCCATGACCACGAGTTCGACACGATGAGATTTCAACGCTGAGATGACTTGTTGCTCTTGCTGGGGCTTGGTTTCTTTGGTCACCGGTAAGACGGTGAAAGGAATTTTGAACAAGTGAGCCCACTCTGCACAGGTCTCATGATTGGAAATGATGACGGGGATGTCAATGTGCAACTCGTCTCGACGGTGGCGTTGGAGGAGATCGGCCAAACAGTGATCCTGTTTCGAGACCAGCATGCCCACGCGCGTGCGGTGGCTGGAATGGTGGACCTCATAACACATCTCGAACACTTTCGCGATGGGCGCGAAGGCTGCGGAGATTTCGTCGGGAGGAATCTGCAATCCGTCCGTGGCAAACTCCATCCGCATGAGGAAATCGTTCGTTTCTTCATCGGTATGGTGATCCGAGTCGAGAATATTGCCGCCGAAGTCGTGGATGAATCCCGACACGCGGGCGACAATGCCCTTCCGGTCCTTGCAGTGGATCAGAATCACCACGGAATCTTTACGCGTCGCTGCCATGGCTGATGCGCCCCTTTCGTCTATTTTAGAGAGTGTTGCCGATTGTGAGGGAGACGTCGCGAGCGACTAAGAGACGATGTGGCCGACGAGATCGTAGGTGGCCGCATCGGTGATCTCCACCTTGACGAAGTCTCCAGGATTGGCCGAGCCGTCGTTGATATAGACGACGCCGTCGATCTCCGGCGCGAGGCCTTCATGGCGGCCTTCCAGCAGCAACGGAGTTTCCTCCGATGGTCCCTCGACAAGCACCTCCAGCACAGAACCGATCCGATCTTGTCCGCGTCCCGAGGCAATGCCTTCCTGGATGGCCAGCAGTTCGTTCCGTCGTTCTTCCATCACGCTGCGTTCAATCTTGTCATCCAGCGACACCGCCGTTGTATCTTCCTCGTCCGAGTAGAGAAAGGCGGCCACGCGGTCGAAGCCGGACTTTTCCACGTAGGATTTGAGTTCCTGATACGCCCGCTCTGTCTCACCCGGAAATCCCACGATGAAGGCGGTTCGAAATGTCAGGCCAGGAATGCGGGTGCGAATGCGGTCCACGAGCTTTTCGATCGCCGCGCGATTGCCCAGACGATGCATGCGCTTCAGCATGCGGTCGTTGATATGCTGGAGCGGCATATCGATGTATTTCGTAATCTTTTCTTCACCCGCATAGAGATCGAGGAGCTCATCGGTCACTTGCTGGGGGTAGAGATAAAAAGGCCTGATCCATCGAATATCAGGGACCTTCACCAGCGCACGCAGCAGGGTGGTGAGACCGCCTCGAATACCTAAGTCCACGCCGTAGTTGATGGTGTCCTGAGAAATGAGGTTGAGTTCTTTGACCCCTTCGCCGGCGAGGCGCTGCGCTTCGGCCACAATAGATTCGACTGATCGGCTGCGTTGTTTGCCGCGCATGATGGGGATGGCGCAGAAGGCGCAATTCCGATTGCAGCCTTCAGCGATCTTCACATAGGCGCTATGCGGCTTGCCGAGCCGGAGCCGCGGAGAGTCCGCGTCGTACAGATAGGGCGGTTCGCTGATCCAGAGCCGTTGCTGGCGCTTGCTGGGAGTGAGGAGGTTGCGGCAGATCTCGGCAATCTTCCCAAACTCACCGGTGCCTACGACGCCATCCAGCTCCGGCAGCTCTTTCAGTAAATCGCCTTGATAGCGTTGTGCCAGACAGCCTGCGGCAATCAGGACCTTGCAGGCGCCTTTCTTCTTCAACTTGCCATGCTCAAGAATTGAATTGATCGATTCCTGCTTGGCCTCTTCGATGAAGCCGCAGGTATTGATAATCACCACTTCGGCCTTCTTGGCATCGCCGGTCAGCTGGAAGCCGTCGTGGACGAGCGAACCTAGCATGAGCTCAGAATCCACCTGATTCTTCGAGCAGCCGAGATTGACGAAGCCGACCGTCGTGGCGCGCGGGGCTTTCTTGGCCGTTTTCTTGCGATCGAGCTGGATGAGTGGAGTGGACATCGTCAGGCAGTCTACGGGAGGGGTGAAAAGCCTGTCAACGCGCCCCCCGTGCGCGGGTCTTGAAATTCTGTCCATCCTTCACCTACAGTGCGCTCCGTGATCCGAACATTCAAAGGCATCAAGCCCACCATCCCTGATTCCTGCTTCATCGAAGACACGGCTGTTGTCATCGGCGATGTGGTGCTGGGCGAGGATTGCAGTGTCTGGTTTAATGCCGTGATTCGGGGCGATGTGCATTACATTCGCATCGGAAATCGGACGAATGTGCAGGATTTCTGCATGTTGCACGTCACGCACGACACCCATCCCCTCGTCATCGGGAACGAGGTGACGATTGGTCACAGTGTTGTGCTGCACGGTTGCACGATCAAGGATCGCGTGCTCGTCGGGATGGGGGCGATCCTCATGGATGGCGCCGTGATCGGCGAAGACTCAGTAGTCGGGGCCGGCGCATTGGTGGTGGAAGGGACGGTGGTCCCGCCGAAGAGCGTCATCCTCGGTTCGCCTGCCCGGGTGCGCCGCGGCGTGTCCGAGGCCGAGCTCGCCTGGATCAAAGAGTCGTCGGCCAACTACGTGAAGTACGCCCGCCAGTATATGGACGATTCGTCGAAGCCACCCACCGGATTTAGGATCTAGCTCGTCGTGGCCGCCGAGCTCTCGTCACCGCGGCACCAATCTTCATAAAGCAGACCGGATCTCCCACCAGGGCGGTCGGAAATTGGACTCGTTCAACAAGGTACGGGATCTTGTTGCGATGGCACCAATCCGCGATCCACACCACTTCTTCCGTTGAGGTCGTCACCAATCCCGGCAGGCTCAGTTTCGGCATAACGCGCTCGACGATCGAACGCACGATGCGTCGCTGTTGTTCAAACTGACGCGGGTCGAACGTGACGGGATCGGCAGTTCCGTATGAGAGCGGGGCCAGGTCGGGGAATCGCTCCGGATCGTTGAGGACACTCACCATCCAGAGATGATCGAAGTGTCCCTTGGCCGTTGCTGCATCGAGACTGTGAAACCGGACCGGCAGGGATCGACAGGCGCGATTGATGGCGGCAACTTCGGTTCGGCGAAGATTATAGGGCTCGACTTCTCGCTGGAGATCAAGTGCCTCCATGAGGAGCGGCGGCAGTTCTGCAACGCCGGCGCCTACATAGAGGCTCCGCCCATGAGAGGCGAGGCGGTCGTGAAGCGCACGGGCGATCCGATTCCCGAGTTGTTCGCAGGGCTTTCGCTTGGCGTGCCAGAACTCATCGCCGCCTTCGTAACAATAGACGGGGCCGAGTTTCTTGTAGTCCAATTGGCTGAAAGTTTTGGTGATGGCGGCTCTTGTTCGCCGACTGAGCAATGGAGGCATCATGGCCTTTCCGGTGTGGCGGCAAGCGCCAGAACCGCGGCCGTGACAGCATCCGTCACGGCTTTGAGGAAGGTGAGGTTCAGAGTGTCGACGGTATCGGTCGATTGATGATAGTGCGGATTTCGAAAGTTGGCGGTATCGGTCACCATGACGGCGGAGAAACCTTGTTCCCAAAAGGCTGTGTGGTCGCTTCGTCTGGTGTCCGGTAATTGTTCGCCATTGCCTGGCACGATGAGGGGAACGACGGGGATCATGGGAGCCATGGCGCTCGACAAGGCGGTCGTCAGCGGCGTCGAGGTCTGGTTTCCGATCAATGCTAAAAAATTTCCGATAGAGGGCACAGCCACGGGAATACCGGGTGGGATTGTCTGCGAGCCGTCCCGATCGCTGGCGTAGCCCACGCATTCGAGCACGATGGCTCCGTGCACGGCTTGGCCGGTTGCGGCGAGATGGTTCACATACGCGCGGCTGCCCAGCAGGTCCTCTTCTTCTAAGCAGAAGGCGATGAATCGGACCGGTCGCGTGAGCGCCGTAGGTGTGATTCGGCGAGCGACTTCGAGCATCACGGCCAGGGCGCTGGCATTGTCATCGGCACCGGGTGATCCTTCGACGGTATCGTAGTGAGCGGCCAGAATTAGCGGGGCTGCTGTGCTGTTGGTCGCTGCTGCTGTTCCAACGATATTGTCGTAGGAATCCCCCCAGGCGTTGAATCGGTGGCTGGTGACGGCAAGGCCAGAGCGGGTGAATTGTTGTGACAAGTAGCTCGCTGTCTCCCTCAGCGAGACCGGTGATGTGTGGGGATGTCGCTCGCGTGCGAGTGCAGTGAGATGGGTCGTGAGGTCGTCAGTCACGCGCGGCGTTGCCTACGCCACGATCTCGGTGCCGATGCCCTTGCGGGTAAAGATTTCCAGCAACAGGGCATGGGGAATGCGGCCATCGATGATATGAGCCTTCCCGGCTCCGTCGGCTAAGGCGTCGAGGCAGGCGTGCACTTTAGGCAGCATGCCTTCGCCGATGACGCCTTTTTTTACCATCCGTTGCACATCTTTCCGCGAGACCGTCGAGAGGTGCCGATTGTTGGCATCCCGGATTCCCTTCACGTCGGTCATCATCACGAGCTTTTCCGCATGGAGCGAGGCCGCAATGGCGCCGGCTACGAGGTCGGCGTTGATATTGTAGGTATTGCCTTGCCGGTCGGTGCCGATCGGCGCGATGACCGGAATGTAGTGGTCTTGCTGGAGCTTCAGGACCAGGCTAGGATCGACGGATTGCACTTCGCCGACGAGTCCGAAGTCGCCGTCATCGTCGCCTTCCAAATCCTTGCCTAAACTTTTCGCCCAGGCTTTGGCCGTAAGCGGCTGCGCCATCAGCAGTCCGCCGTCTTTTCCGCTCAGACCCACGGACCGGCCTCCGTGGCGATTCAGGAGCTCCACGATTTCCATATTGATTTTACCGGCGAGGACCATCTCCACGATTTCCATCGTGGCTTCGTCGGTGATCCGGACCCCGTGGCGAAACTTCGCTTCGATGCCCAGCCTGGTCAACATCTTGTCGATCTGCGGGCCTCCGCCATGCACGATCACCGGATTGATCCCGACGTATTTCAGCAAGACGATATCTTCCGCAAACCGTTCCTTAAGCGCGGTCTCGGTCATGGCATGACCGCCATACTTGATGACGACGGTTTTCCCTCTGAATGTACGAATATAGGGCAGCGCCTCGATCAGGATATTGGCTTTTTTAATGAGTCGATTCATGGGCTGCTCCTAGTTCTGAGTGGATCTCCCTGACCACACTGCTGCGCCAGACACCGGCTTGCGGCACGTGAATATATCAACTTCATCTAGAAACACAATCCCGTTTTGCTCGAAAAGGTCTGGATTCTCGCTCGATATTTGTGTCACGGGGCAAAATTCGTGGCGGTCGAGCGACGGCTCACGTTCCGAGACGGTCTTTCGGCATCGGAGGAGTCTTTGCCATTTTGGCTCGGGGGTGCGCGCGGTCATACACGGCCAGCAATTGGTCGGTCGCCAGGTGCGTATATTTTTGCGTGGTGCTGAGGGAGGCATGCCCCAACATTTCTTGAATGGAGCGGAGATCCGCGCCTTCGTCCAGGAGATGGGTTGCATAGGAATGACGAAGCGCATGGGGGCTGACTGCGCCACCGGCGAGACGACTGGAGTAACGGGCGACGAGGCGAGCGACGCTGCGCGCGGTCAGACGGCCACCCCGGTGATTGAGAAACAGAGGCGCCACAGGCCGATCGTCCGCAGCCGCTCGCTTCAACGTGGCGCGATAGATTTTGATTGCCTGGAGCGCGACATCGCCGATGGGGACGATTCGTTCCTTCCGGCCTTTCCCGCGTAGATGGACAAGCCCGTCGGCTTGGTTGAGATCGCCAAGATTCAGCCCCACGGCCTCGCTGACGCGTGCGCCGGTGGAATAGAGGGTCTCTAAAATAGCCCGGTCGCGTAGCGGCAAGGGGGTGAGGCCTTCCGGAAAGTCCATCAAGACATTCGCGTCGTCTTTCGTCAGCACCCTCGGCAGAGTTTTGGGAAGCTTGGGGCTCCTGATGTCTTCAGCCGGATTCATTGTGACGGTGCCTTCGCGGACATGGAATCGATAAAAGCTTCTGAGACAGGCGAGTTTGCGTGCGAGGGAGGACGCCTTGTCTCCTTTGCGATCAAGCCAGTGCAGATAGGCACGTAGGGATTCCGTGGTCACTTCGCGTATTGTGACGGTGCGTTCTGTCTGCGGCGCCAATTGGGCTTGAGCGAGAAAAGTGGTCAGCTGTTGGAGATCTGAGCGGTAATTACGAATGGTTTCCGGCGACGCCTGACGCTCGACCGTCAGGAATGTCATGAAAGCGCGGATTGCGTCATCCATCTCTCAAAGTCCTCACGAGCCCGCTGGGCAATGAGTTGCCGCTTCTTCTCTTTGTCCCTGATCGGTTGGGCGAGGGGTGGGAAGAGGCCGTAATTCGTATTCATCGGCTGGAAGTGCTTCGGGTCGGATGAGGCGACATGGCCGACGAGACATCCATGCGCCGTCGTGGCCGGCGGAGTCACGAGAGGCAGCCCTGCGAGAGCTCGCGCAGCGTTGATGCCGGCGAAGCCACCCATGGCGGCGGATTCGGTATAGCCTTCCACTCCGACCAATTGGCCGGCAAAGAACAGCGTGCCGCGTGACTTGAACTGCAAGGTGTTCAAGAGCAACTGTGGAGAGTTGATAAAGGTGTTCCGATGCAGGCTGCCGTAGCGGAGAAACTCGGCCTGTTCCAAGCCGGGGATCATTCGAAAGACGCGCTTCTGTTCCGGGTACGTGAGCTTCGTCTGAAAACCGACCATGTTGTAGCAGGTCTTATGTATGTTCTCGGTTCGGAGCTGGATGACCGCCGTCGGTCTCTTGCCGGTCTTGGGATCTTCGAGTCCGACCGGTTTCAGAGGGCCGAAAAGCATGGTCTGCCGGCCCCGTTCCGCCATGACTTCAATGGGGATACAAGCTTCAAAATAGGGCGTCTTCTCAAATTCTTTCGGCTGGACTTTTTCAGCCGCCATCAGCGCATCGTAAAAGGTGTTGTATTGAGCCTCATCCATCGGACAGTTCAGGTAGTCGGCGCCCCCTTTGTCGTAACGCGAGGCGGCGAAAACAATATCCATATTGATCGACTCAGCGTCGATGATCGGCGAGATGGCATCGAAGAAATATAAATGGTGCGATTGCGTCACGGCACGGATTGCGGCCGAGAGCTTGTCCGACGTCAGTGGGCCTGTGGCAATGATGCAGAGGCAATCCGTCGGGATCTCGGTGATCTCCTCATGGAGGATCCGGACGTTCGGATGGCTTTCCAGGGCCTGAGTAATCTTGAGGGAGAATTGATCACGATCGACCGCAAGCGCCGAGCCTGCCGGCACCCGCGCTTCTTCGGCTGATGCAATAATCAATGACCCCAGCCGCCGCATTTCTTCTTTGAGGATGCCGGGGGCGTTCAACGGATCGGCGGACCCGAGCGAGTTGGAGCAGACCAGCTCAGCCAAGCCGCCGGTCTTATGCGCTTTCGTCATCTCCTTGGGGCGCATCTCATAGAGCGTCACCTTCGCGCCTCGATTGGCGGCCTGCCAGGCTGCTTCGGAACCGGCCAGACCACCGCCTATGATGACGACGTCATCATCTCTCATGCCCACAACTACTCCTCTCAAGGAAAATAGGAAGGCCGCATTCTAGAAACCGAGTTTCCGGGAAGTCAAGGCGGCAGCAGCCGGTCATCCTGCGAGCGGCCAGAATCAATCCGTCCTTACAATTGAACCGGTGAATTACTCCATGCTAGACTCGGCCTGCATGGGCGATTGGCTCAGTGGTAGAGCGCTTCCTTCACACGGAAGAGGCCACAGGTTCGATCCCTGTATCGCCCACCATGCTCTCCTCAATAACAAATCAGCTACAGTCGTTCGGTCTTGTATAAATGTCCTCGTTCCTGGACAGAATCAGGGATGTCGGCTACACTTCACATTGTATTTTGTGGATCTCCACAGTCTATGGGAACGAACAAAGTGAGGTTATGTATGCGATCAACGTCTTGGGCAATGGGTGTGGTGGTGCTGGCGGTGCTTGCAACGGGATGTGGGACAGCGAATCAATCCGGTATGGCGAGCACTGACAAGGAATATATGCCGCCCACGAGTATTTATAACGTGCTGGATAGCACCGCGTTGGTCTATTCAGATCCGACGGCAGGCAGCCCGATCAACGATAACCCAGTTCGCTGGTTGGGCTTCCTGTTTCACCCGCTCGGCCATGCGCTAGATTACGCGGTGAATCGTCCGATCTATACCTTGGCAGGCGCGTTTCCCTATTTCTTTGGCTATACGTCAGAAGACAATATGTTGGACGCCCAACGTCGCTAACGCGTCTTTCGCAGCCGATACACAAAGCCCGCTCCGGATAAGGGAGCGGGCTTTTTCTTGCCGGTTCGCAAACCCTGCCAAATTCGTGTAAGTTTCACTGGTCCCCAATGCGGATTTATTGGTCTGAGGGTTATGCCACGTCACCACCGGCTCATTGCTCTCACAGGGATCAGTCTCATTCTCAGCTTAACCGCTGGATGTGGCGGCCCGCCTCCTCCGATTCGACCCAATCTTCCCCCATCCGAGAGTGATCTTGTCCTGCTCAAGACGACGGCTGCGTTGTGCGATCGGAAACCCGAGGTCCTGAAAAAAGTTCCGCCCCAAACATTCTCTGCAAGACCTTGGGGGAGCGGTCAGGAGTTACTCTATCCTGCCGCGCAGAGTCCCTCCCATGCAGACGAATCTTATTTCTTCGATGAGGATGGCGTGCTCGTGGGGGCAATCTTTATGTTCCCACGCGGACTCGATCTCGAACCATTTCCCGTCTTGAGAAAGACACTGTCAGTATTGAAGCCACAACTGGAATTCTATCTGAATGTGTCGCAGCTCGAGACCAAAGCCAATATGGACTCCAGCGCCATGTTCGAAACTGGCGATGAGAAAACCACCGTCGCCTATCTTGTCACTGGGAGTCGAGAGCATAAGATTCTCCTTGCGGCCTCGTTCACGATTGACCCGTATGTCAGGCTCTTTTCGCCCTACCGGCGGGAATTTCTCGATCGGCTTCGACAGCCATCCGGTGGAAAATCAGGGATGAAGATTGAAAGTCAGGGAAGTGAAGACAAAGAGCTGTTTGCTTCCTTGCAGCAGTTCGCTCGCGGTCAGACGGCGCAATTGGCCTATTGCAAGGACAAGCATTACGACATCGCAGCCGATGCCTACCAGAAGGCGATCGCGAGCGGCTTCGCCAACAAAGTATGGATGGCAGAAGCCCACCATCGTTTGGGTGTCTCGCTGGAGGCGAGAGGACAGTTGGAGAAGGCCAAGGCCGAGCTGGTGCAGTCTCTGTCTATCCGGCCGAATGTTCCTGAAGTGATGAATAACCTGGGCGCCGTCCATAGCAAACTCGGAGAGAAAGCCGCGGCGATGAGTCTATTTGAAAAGGCGGTGATCCTGCGGCCGAACTATGCTATGGCCCGGTATAATCTGGCGGAAGCCTACGAGCTGGCGAATCCGAAACGTGCCGTAGTCGAGTATGAAACGTTCCTGGCACTTGTTGAGGGAATTCCCGAAGAAGAGGGAAGAGTTGCCCGGGTCAACGAGCGATTGAAAGTCCTGAAAAAACCGTGAAGAAGAGACGGGGGATCCCGGGTTACCGGCGGGCCCGCTCTTTCTGTTCCTGAAGGGTTTTGCACTCGATGCAGAAGGTCGTGACGGGGCGGGCCTTCAGCCGCTTGTAGGGAATGTCTTCACCGCATTGTTCACAGATCCCGTAGGTGTGGCTCTTCATCCGGTCCAGGGCTTCGTTGACCTTCTTGAGCAGATTCTGCTCGCGCTCCATGATTCGCATCGAAAAGCGCTGATCTTCTTCTGCCGACGCTTGGTCGCTGACATCCGGTAACGCTTCCGGGGTCTTATGCTGCGTCAACACTTCTCCCACCTCTTCGAGCAGCTCAGTGCGCTGCCGTTCCAAGGCCCGTCGAATGTCAGGATACTTGGAGGGAACGGTTGGCGCTGCCGATTTCTTGGATTTGGAGGAAGCGGTGCGAACAGTAGGTTTCGCGCGTGAAGATGTAGTACGTGAAGCGGTTGCTTTTTTCCGGGGAGCTGGTGCCTTCATGACTGCTGGCTCCGATAGTCCCAATCGAGCGGAGACTATAGCAGCCGTCTCAAGAATGGGTCAACGGGAATGATCGCAGGGGCGGGCAACCTACAGATCTCTGCGGCCTTCAATCGATTTCAGTAACGTGACTTCATCGGCATACTCGATATCCATGCCGACCGGGATGCCATAAGCGATTCGCGAGACGTGGGTCACAAAGGGCTTGAGCAATCTGGTGAGATAAATCGCGGTAGCTTCCCCTTCAATCGTCGGACTGGTAGCCAGAATGACCTCGTCTATGCCGCCGAGCTTCACCCGTTCAACCAGTTCCTCCGCCCGAATATCGCCAGGCCCGATGCCGTCGAGGGGAGAGAGGGTGCCCAGCAAAACGTGATAGAGCCCGCGATAACCGGCGGCCCGTTCAATCGCGTAGGTCGTGCTGGGTTCTTCCACGACGAGGATTTTAGTGCGGTCCCGTTTGGGATCGAGGCAGAATTCGCACAAATCGCCTTCGGCAATATTTCGGCATTGCCGGCAGAATGCCAGCCCATCCTTGACCGCACGGATAGCATCCGCCAACCGGAGCGCGTCCTCACGTTCGGCCTTGAGCAAGTGAAAGGCCAGCCGTTGTGCGCTTTTCTGTCCCACGCCGGGAAGGCGAACCAGTTCTTTCACGAGCCGGGCGAGTAACCCACGTTGATCGATTGCCATGTTGAAATCGGTGATAATCCGTTGAGACTACAGTGAGCGCAATCCGGCGCGTTAAAACAGCCCCGGCATCTTCATCCCGCCCGTCAGGGCCTTCATATCCTGCTCCATCAAGTCCTTCGCCTTCCGGAGCGCGTCGT
>JBEBHO010000103.1:0-3035 GCA_040081095.1 Nitrospira sp. | reverse complement strand
TCCCGAACTCCTTCTGGCCCAACGGACGAAGCGAGAGGTTCGGCTCGCATCGGAAGCTCCCTTCATCCATATTGCCGTCGCAGACCTCAAGATACATCAGCACATCGCGGAGGCCCTTCAAGTACGACACCACTTCATCGGCCGACCGCAAGTCCGGTTCCGTCACGATTTCCAAGAGAGGTGTCCCAGCCCGATTCAAATCGACGCGGCTCCCGTTCGAGCCGGCGACGTGGACACTTTTCCCTGCATCTTCTTCCAAATGGGCACGACGGATACGAACCCGCTTCGGCCCTTCACTCCCCGCAACCTCAATCCAACCATGCTCGCAGATCGGCGCCTCGTATTGCGAAATCTGATAACCCTTGGGCAAATCCGGATAGAAGTAGTTCTTGCGCGCAAAGAGGTTGCTCGCCGCGATAGTACAATTCAACGCCAAGCCCGCACGGACCGCCATCTCAACCGCCGCCCGGTTAATCACCGGCAAGGTGCCAGGGAGCCCCAAGCAGAGGGGGCAGGTCTGGCTATTCGCCGTACGACCGAACGTCGTCCCACAGCCGCAAAACAGCTTGGACTTCGTCCGGAGCTGCGCATGCACTTCCACACCAATGACGACTTCGTATATCATCGTTTAGCTACGTTCCTCTCCACGCAACCGGTCACGCTCCCGTCGCATCGCCTCACGTCCGACATCGAAGGCTTCGCGCAAAACCGCTTTCTTCGAGTCCACAAATTCCTTCCCCTCTTCGACGACTTCTTCCAACGCGTCGCCTGCGCGGCCTGCTAGATCCCGCAGATCGCCTTCCGCGCGACGGGCATACCCTCGCAGCTGCTCACGCGACTCACGTCCGGTCTGTGGAGCTAGCAAGAGCGCCGCCACTGCGCCGAGCGCTGCGCCACCCAGGAATGCCAACAGGACTGCTGACGATGAGGAACCTCGATCATCCGCCATTGTGATGCCCTCCTTCACCTCGAAACCGTTCCTTCATGACTTGCGTGGCCGCTTTAAAACCGGCAACGACGCTCGCCATATTGGTCAACATCGATCCGCTCGACCCCCGCACGACGTCATGCACATGCTGCACCGATTCCCCGACTTCTCCAACCGCATGCAAGAGCATGGCGGCATGTTCGACTCCCCCGCGGGCCTGTTCAGTTAGATCGTTCAAGCTTTGACTCATCGAGCGAAGTTCGCCGATCAGCGGCGGCAGATCATGATTCAACTTGGCCAGAAGCTGCTCGGACTCTGCCACCGTTTTGCGCACCTGAATCAACAGCGGCACGAGATAACCCACCAATACCGCAAATGCCAGAGCCACCAGCATCACAGCTATGTCAATGATTGTCATATGAACCTCCCGGCTAGAGGCATGCGGCTAGGGGCGATAGGCCAGGCATATCTTCCTCTAACCTCTGGCCCCTTGCCCCTCACCTGTTTCACCGTATCACCGGCTTCTTCGTTTTCCATTGCGTACTCTGTTCGTAGGCGTAGGCCGCTCGCAACAGCGTCTCTTCTTCGAACGGCCGGCCAATCAGCTGCAACCCGATGGGCAACCCGCTCCGGCTGAATCCACAGGGCAATGAAATGGCCGGCACACCGGCGAGGTTCACCGAAATAGTGAAAATGTCCGAGAGATACATCTGGAGAGGATCATCAGCCTTCGCGCCGAACTTGAAGGCCGGTGTGGGAGTCACGGGCGTGACGATAAGATCCACATCCTGAAACGCCGCGTCGAAATCCTGGCGAATCAAGGTCCGCACCGCTTGCGCCTTGCCATAATAAGCATCGTAATAGCCGGCACTGAGGACATAGGTGCCCAACATGATCCGGCGTTTCACCTCAGGTCCAAAACCTTCCTGCCTCGTCTTCATATACAACTCAAGCAGGTCTTTGGTTTCTTTGGCACGAAGCCCGAACTTCACCCCATCATAGCGAGCTAAATTTGAACTGGCTTCGGCCGTGGCAAGCACGTAGTACGTCGCGACCGCCGCATCCGTCCTCGGCAACTGGATTTCCTTAATCTCCCCACCCAGTGCTTTCAGCTCCTGGATCGCCGCCCGCACGGTCAGCTCGACGTCAGGGTCCAACCCCTCCGCAAAAAACTCGACCGGCACACCGACTTTTAGTCTCTTGAGATCTTTCTTTTTGAGCGCCTTCAGATAGTCCGGCACCGGACGATCAGCCGATGTCGAATCCAACGGATCGTGCCCGGCGATCGCGCCGAGGAGGAAGGCTGAATCGGTCACATCTTTCGTAATCGGTCCGATTTGATCGAGCGAAGAGGCGAAGGCAATCAATCCGTACCGGGAGACCAGCCCATAGGTCGGCTTGAGACCCACGACCCCGCAAAATGCCGCCGGTTGACGGATCGACCCGCCGGTATCAGACCCCAATGCCGCGGCACATTCGTCGGCCGCCACCGCCGCGGCGGATCCTCCGCTGGATCCACCAGGAACACATTGCAGGTTCCAGGGGTTGCGGCTGGGTCCAAAAGCCGAATTTTCCGTGGATGAGCCCATCGCGAACTCATCGAGATTGGTCTTTCCGAGGAGGAGGTAGCCCTGAGTGCGCAACTTCGCAATGACGGTGGCATCGTATGGCGGAACGAAATTCCCGAGCATCTGGGACGCGCAGGTCGTACGAACACCCTCGGTACAGATATTATCTTTGATTGCCAGGGGCATCCCCATCATTGGCGACGTCCTGCGCCACCCCTTCAACGACGCATCGAGCGCGCTCGCTTGCGCCACCACCGAGTCTTTGGCCTGCGTAATATAGGCCTTCACCTTGGACTCCACCTGGCCGATCCGCAAACCATAGGCACGCACGATCTCCGTCGCGGTGACTTCACCGGCGGTAAACTTCTTATGGAGCTCATAGAGCGAGAGTTTATGAATCGACATCAGTGTTTCGTCTTCCCTGCAATCATCTGGTTCTTCTCGTTGACGCGAATAATCTTGGGCGCATGCCGCTTCAGCTCTTCTTCTGAGTAATACTCGTAACAGAAGATGATGATCTGATCGCGCACCGCGCCTTT
>JBEBHO010000349.1:0-11430 GCA_040081095.1 Nitrospira sp. | reverse complement strand
AATGTAATCGAGAGGACTCGCTTGTCCTCAGTGATTTGCGCCACGATCTTATCGCCGGTCTTCAGCCGTCCGGCCACCACGCCTTCGATCTTGGTCTCAGGCGTCACGACCAGGCGCTCTTGGTGACCGGAGAATTCCTTTACGACGAGTTCGTTCTCCTCCCAGTACAGGACATCCGCCTTGAGCGTAGTCGTGGCGTTCGACGGGGAGCCCTCTAATGCGGCTGCGGGAATGACTGCAGAAAAGACAAGATAGAGCGCGAGAAGAAGTGCCATCACTAAACCTCCCTCTGTAGAAGATGAAGAGAATGAGCGAATGCTTTTATCATACGTTTTGGAAAAGCCACTCGCAACTGAGGAAGGGGGATGCTGGATTCGAAGAGGGGCTTCTCAAGGTCTCCCTTCACAATGGCGGCAGATATCGAATTGGTTCCCAACCCAGAGATCGGCCAGCGTTCCGCAAAAACTGGCGTCTGTCTCTCAGGACTGTGCTCAGCCGTCGATCGGGTCATTCACCTGACGTTGCAGGTCGAGCAGTTGCCGGTTGGCCATATCGCTTTTCTCCTTTTGGGGCTGGCTGAGTTCCCCAAGTTAGTACCCGGTCAAGTGTATGAGTCTCTAGTCCGTGCGAGGAGCCCGCTGAGTAGGCAGGCGTGTATCTCCGCCTGATGCATGAAAGGTTCGTCCTCTGTAGTCGCGGTCTATGAAAGGCGGGGGTGTCGACGGAATGACGACGGAACGGTCGGAAGTGGGCGATTTCGATCGGTCGAGGCAGAAGTCAGTTTCGACGGACTATTGCAGCGAGGAGCAGAATTTGCTGAATTGCTAGGGGACTTAAGCGATCAGGAGGAGGGGAATTGGTGGCGGTGTCCCGGATTGAACGGGAGACCCGCGGCTTATGAGTCCGCTGCTCTACCAACTGAGCTACACCGCCACTTGGTTGTATTTGCTGAAGAATTGAGGGGGGATGATAGCCGAACCGTGGGGGCAATGTCTACCCGTGGACTTGAGGGAAATGGCAGGACTTTGTCCTGCAACTACGAAGGGATTAGGTATGGAATCCCTTCGTAGGCAGGCGTTTTCTGGAAATCTGGGGTCCGGCTGTGATTCGGAGGGTGGATAGCTAGGCGGGCCTGCACGATGAGAAAAACGGACCTCACTCCCCCCTCTTTCGAGGTAACCATACCGGGTCATGCGCAAATCCAATATATCCGGTATCTTTTCGTTGGTGGCGGTTATTATCGAATAACATGCACAACGGAGGGGGCAGACATGGAATCAGTGGGAGATGGACAATCGAATCTTCAGCCAGTTCAATCTCATCACTCGGCAAGAGCATGGCTTCGCCAGCTCTCGTCTCGAGAATTGATGGATGCACTGATGGCTGCTGATATGCCGATGGGCGGAACGAACGAACAGCGGATCGAACGGCTCTTGTCTGTCATGCAACCACAAGAGTTGGCGCAGTTTCTTCCGCGGGCAGTGTTGCAGCGAGCGCCAGCCACTGTGAGCCTCCCCATCGAATAACCAGCCGATGGCTTGGTGATGACGTATCGGAGGCTGAGGTCGAGGGACCCTCGAAGGGATGCTCCTGGTCAGCCACCGGCGAATACCGGCCGGAATCCTGCCTTGGTCAAGATACGAGCGACCAGCTCGCGTTGCTCGCCTTGAATCTCGATCCGTCCTTCCTTGACCGTGCCACCGGCACCGCAGGCGGTTTGCATGCGTTTAGCGAGCGTTTCTTTTTCAGCCTGGCTGATCCCGACGAAACCCGTCACGACCGTGACGGTCTTTCCACTTCGATGGGCGGTCTGCCTGATAATATCCACGCGGCCTCGATGTTTCTTCGGCGACGGAGGGGGCGTGGCGGTGGGAGCGGTTGCGGGCTGCTCTGTTGTGGCAGGCGGGAGCGTGACATTTCCCAACACGGCGAACGGACTTTTCCATTGGATTGGTTCACCATCCGTGGGAATGCGCTTTTTTTCTTTCATCGCGTGAACTCCAGCATGGTTCTCGTCTGTACGGCGACCGTCGGCAGGAGGAATCTGCACGGGATTGTAAGTGCCGGCTGCCGGGGATGCAATGGAAGATCAGAACCGTGGTCAGTGGGTCTTCAGCAGTTCGATGAATTGCCGGAGTAACGCGTCCTGATCTGATTCGAGTTCTTCGCGGGAACGGGGCGCGACGATCTGTGTTGTCTCCCGCATCCACGTGTCGCTCCAGAGCGACACGTGCGGGTTGCGTCGGATCTGAACTCGTTCGACCAGGTAGAGCCCGGGCTCATAGAGAACTTTTCCCGGACAGCGGTCTTCAAGAGACTGCTGAACCAATTCAATGTCGAGCGTGGGATGGTCACTGTTCCTTTGGCCTGGGGAGAGGGAGAGACCTGCTGTGCTGAATTGTTGCCTGGCTCTGGTCTTGAGCAATCCGGTGAATTGCCCGGCCAATACGGATATCTCCAGCTTCTCTGCATGCAGTGCATTCAATCCGAGATCGATCTGTCGGCCGTTGAGATCGGCCGGGACGGGCCGATCGGATGCCGTATCCGGATGTTCTGTTGCGGAAGTGTTTCCTGGTGGGGAGGAACGCCGTCCGGCGTTAGCCGCACCGTAGTCGTTGATGAACTGCTGAACGAGTCCATCAAGGTCACGTTCAAGATCCAACGGCGTGAGAGCTTCCCGTACCTGAGTGCCGGTGCTGGCAAACCACGTGACATCGTTGATGACGGCTGAATTTCTGATGATGATCACTTGTTCGGTGAGTGCTAGAGAGGGGGTATAGAGGACCTGTCCCGGGCAGGTATCAGGCAGTGGCCGAGGATCAAGCGTCAGGGTGAGCGTGGCAATGAATGGCTTGCGGGAGCTGTCCGAATTCGCGAGAGGAAGACCGGCTTTGGCAAAGAGGGAACTGGCGCGCTCAAACAAGGGTGCGGTGATATCTGGTGGTGCTGAGACCGCGAACCGCACCTGATTCAGATCAAGCCTCTCAGTAGAGTGAACGTAAGCTGAGGCTGCCGTCGCTGCGATCCCATTACTTGGGTGGAACGACAGAATGATGGCGAGAAACAGCGTGAGCCATGAGGTCACAGTAACCATTGTAACGGGGAGCCTATCATGTGGGAGTCTTGTGACCTAGGAAATCTCATCGAGTGCAGAGGCAATCTTTGAGCACGCACAGGTTGCCCCAGGCGTTGGCTATGAATGAAGGGGGTGGCTAGAAGGGTAGAGAGCAGTATCTAGGTTATCGATCAGTTCGGTGAAGTATCGGAAAGAACTGTTCCGCATTCCATGCAGATCAGGCGTCCAGATTTTTCCCCGGCGGGCGTCCGTTCATCCTCGACCATGCGACGGTGCGTGCAAGGGGGGAGGGATGGCGGTTCTTGTTTGCCGGACGAAGGACCGGCCTCCTTAGCCCCCATAGCAGTCTCCAAAATAATTAAGGCAGAGTGTAGCTGGTTGTGGTGAAGGTCGCCTAGGGCCGGGTGGCCGTACCTCAATTCTGTGCGTTCCTGTGAGTGTGGGCTGGTCCGATGAGTGCGGTCCGAAGCCTGCTGACGCATGATCCAGTTCGGACGGATATTACGTTGTCGAGGTATGGAGGGTGGTGAGTTCGACCTGCACGGCATTGGTCCCGTCGCCCATTAAAATTTGTCCGTCCTGGATGGAGCAATGGAGATCCATGCTGCGCTGTGCAAGGTGAGCCAGTGCCCGGCTTCCGTCCTGCGGAATATTCATCACCATCAGATTGCGGCAACGAGAGAGCAGCGGGCGAATGTTGTCCCACCACTGCTCCGCTCCTCTCCCGCCGTAGGAATAGACCACGACCTGCTTCGCGCGGCCGGAGGCCTGGCGGATCGATCGCTCGTCAGGCAGGCCGACCTCGATCCAGAGATCGATGGCTCCCGTCAGATCCTTCTGCCAGAGCGCCGGTTCGTTTTCGGCGCCGATACCGCGGCCGAATGCCAGGGCTTCGTGGGCATGCAGTGCAAAGGCCAGCAGGCGGACCATCATGCGCTCATCGGTTTCGGACGGATGGCGCGCCAGCGTGACGGCATGGTCTTCATAGTAGTGCCGATCCATGTCGGCGATATGCAGCGTGGCTTTGAAGATAGTGGCATTGGGGGCCATGGTGTGGTCGTGCTTTCCGGTGAAGGGGGTGTCAGTGGCGCGCCGGGGCAGGCTGATTCGATTGTCGTGTCATGTCCGCTCCACGATGTACATCAATTCGAGCCGCTCGCGGGCCCAGGGGGTTTTGCGAAGAAACGTGAGGCTGGATTTGATACTGGGGTTGTTGAGGAAACAGCGCACCGGGAGCCGCCGTCCCAACTCCTCCCACCCGTGGCGCTCGACCAGCTGGGTGACGATCATTTCCAGTGTGATTCCGTGCAGGGGATCACGTGGATGGGACTTGGGTGGCGGCTGATCCATGGTCGGAGCTAGACGTTGAACCGGAAGTGCATGACGTCGCCGTTCTGCACCACATACTCTTTGCCTTCCAGCCGCATCTTGCCTTTTTCTTTCGCGCCTGCTTCCCCTTTGCAGGCGATGAAGTCGTCGTACCCGATCACTTCCGCGCGAATAAAACCTTTTTCGAAATCGCCATGGATCACACCGGCCGCCTGTGGGGCGGTGTCGCCGATATGGATGGTCCAGGCCCGGACTTCTTTGACGCCGGCCGTAAAGTATGTTTGCAGGCCAAGGAGCTGGTAGGCGGCGCGAATCAGGCGGTTGAGTCCCGGTTCCGTCATCCCTGTGTCGGCCAGGAATTCTTTCTTTTCCTCATCCGAGAGCACGGCGATTTCCGATTCCAGCGCGGCGCAAATGGCGACGACCGGCGCATGTTCCTTTGCGGCATACTCTTCCACGCGGGTCAGCAGGGGATTGTTGGTGAATCCCTTTTCCGACACATTCGCCACGTACATCACCGGCTTCATCGTCATCAGGCAGAGCGGTTTCAGCAAGGCGCGTTGCGCCGGATCCAGCTTCATCGTGCGGGCTGGTTTGCCTTCGTTCAGGCAGGCGGCGACTTGCGGCAGCAATTCGCCCAGCTTCGCGGCGTCTTTGTCGCCGGCGCGGACGGCTTTCAGGTTTCTTTCCTGTGTTTTTTCCACTGTCGCGAGATCGGCTAGGGCCAGCTCGGTGACGATCGTTTCGATGTCGGAAAGTGGATCGACCTTGCCCGAGACGTGAATGACATTGTCGTCTTCGAAGCAGCGCACCACATTCACAATCCCATCGGTTTCGCGGATTGTGGCGAGGAACTGGTTGCCCAGCCCTTCACCCTTCGAGGCGCCGGCCACCAATCCGGCGATATCCACGAACTCGGTCGTGGCATATTGCATCCGTTGCGGTTTGACGATATCCGCCAGCGCCTGCATCCGCGGATCCGGCACCTCCACGATCCCGATATTAGGCTCGATGGTGCAGAACGGATAGTTTTCCGCCGCGATGCCCGACTTGGTCAATGCATTAAACAAGGTAGACTTGCCCACATTGGGCAGGCCGACGATCCCGCATTTCACACTCATGACAACCCCTTTATAGTCAGCGCAACGTTAGTAGAACCTACGGTTTCTCTGGAATTCCTGAATGGGTCTGTTGCTGGAAACCGGTCGCGCATTCTACGTGGTCTGGGCCGGTTTGGTCCACTCCTCTGTGGGGGCCTCCAGGGGGATGGGTTCTCATGCACTTGGCAGCAGTCAGAAGAGGCACTGCGATTCTCACCTGGAAGTGTCTTGATTGGATCTTCACCCCGGGAAGTGTGATGTTGAAAAAAGATGAAGACGTGTCCTCGACGAGAACATATTCCCGACTTGTGCGGAGGCCTGTCAGTGCTTGTCGTTGCAAACGAAGCCTGAGGTTGAGCGGCGGAGGATCTATCGCTCGGGCGGTCCTGACGTTGTGGTGCAGGATTCAAAGTAGGCGTGAATGATCATGTCCCGAGGTGGCCGTCCTGGTCCATGTCTTTAGGTGGATGGTGAGTATCAGAGTGTTCGGAGTTTGTGCCTGGCTCCGGGTTATCCCCCAACTTTGACAAAACGATGTAGCCGCGTTCGACGTGCACGGTATCTCCTGCGTCGAGACCGGTCGTACCCGTTGTCCGTTTCCCTTCCACCGGAGGATCCAGAAGCCTGACCCAGGTCCCTTTGCTTGAGGCCTCGGTCACAATGGCGTCGAATTTGTGTCCGATCAGCGGCTCCAGCAAGAGGGCCGCGGCGGACTTGCGCAGTTGCCGTTCGACTCGTTCCGCGTCGTCTTCCTTCTTGGTGCAGTGGCCGGCCAGATACTCCAGTTCGTCTACGCGGTATGATGTGGACGTGCTTGCCAATGCGGCTTTGATTAGGCGTTGGGTGATGAGATCGGGGAAGCGCCGGCTGCCATACCGAGAACGAGGCTCGCCGTGGAAACAATGTTGTCATTGGCTCCAAGCAGCGCCGCACAGAGCCATCCGATGCGGTGCATTCTATGTCTTTCCAAGTGTGGCAGTGCGTAGAAGCTCTCGCGGTATCGCGTGGAGCGACGTTTCACCATGCGGTGTGCTGGGGCGTTCACTGCATCTATTATAAAACTATCTAGGTTATCTGGAGCCCATGAGTCTGCTCCAAAGGTGGGGCCGTATGCAGTGTCTGGATACCGGTTGGGGGGCAAGGGCGAAGGGTAGGGGAGAGGGAGAGGGGCGTATGCCCCTCTCCCTCCATTCACTCTAAACTGCCGACTATCAATAGACAGACTCTTGCATCAGACCACGCACACACCAGATTGAGTTGCTGCTGGATTTACTGCTCATGCCCACATGCCCATCGTCAAAGTTTACGCTCAATGCCGTGCTCGAGCCTACAGCATTCGCTGTCGCCGACCAGTAGGGAGCGAGCTGGACACCGGTAAAGACAGCAGGCACGGAGGGTGCCGGCAAGGACGGGTCGATCAGACTGGCCAATTCGACCACCGATGGCAGTCGCCACCCTCGCGTGCCCCCGACATTCTTGTCGATACACTGGAGTCGGGCATCGTTCCAGGTTGGGCCTGGAGTAAACGTAGCCGGCGACTGTTCCCAGACCAGCCCGGTGTTGTTGTCTCGCACTGCTGCGCCGTTAAATTCCGTCAAAACGGTGAAGCGTGTCGCTGAAGGATGGTTAGTGTCCCAACGCTGCGTGTAATTACCTGCGCCGGCTCCACCTCCACCGGTGTTGAGCTTTGCCAGGATTTCGTTGAGTTTCCCCAAAATTTGTTTGAACGGGTTCTGATGGTCGTGTGCCGCTGCCGGAGCCACTCCTCCGCCGTAATTTGCAAGTGAAAGGCCTCCAACCAAGACCAGTACGCCGACTCCACTCATCCACCTATTCTGTTTGTGTTGCATCATGGTACGTCTCCTTGGTGATGTAATGTGTGCACGACTGACTGTCGCTGAGCCCACGCGTCGTCATGCGTAACGCGTTTCCCGTGGAAGAGGAAAATGTTGTTTCTTAGCGTGCGTCTAACCCCGTAGTCCGGTGTGTGTCCGTCTCAGGCTCTGTCTCCTGTTCGGTGGCCCAGCGCTGTTCGATGATTTCCATCGCTTTCTTCCGCACGTCGTCGTTGTCGTCATCGAGAGCGACAACCAGGGGATCTAATGACGCCTGGGTTCCCAGTTTTCCCCATTTGTCCAGCGCCTGAAGTCGGACTGAAACATCCGGAGCATCCAGCGCCTGTGCAATCCAGCTTGGCAGGATCAACTTGTCTGGCTGGGGTGGAGGATCGTCGATTGCCGTCTGCACGATTTGGTTATTGGAGGGTGACGGAGTGTGTTGTGAGCCTGGCGTGGATTCGGAGGATGCGGCCAGGCTCGTGCTGGATTCCTGGTTTGATGTGGAATCTGACGAAGCGGGCCCACAGCCGGATGGTCCAGCGAAAAGTACCAGGCTCAGGAGCCATATTATGATGCGCGATCGTTGCATATGCAGGTCCCGCGTTAAATTACGTAGATGGAAAGAGCCGACGGCTCCATGACCCCAATGGAACGGAGGCATCGCCTTACTTATTCTTGCGCGCATCATTGTCAGCAATTCCAGCTGTCGTGTTGTCAAATTTTGCGCCACGAGCCTCGTGGTCCCGCTCCCCTGGTAACGCAATCGCCATGCCGCCAGGCTGCGTTTCAGAGCAGTTAATACCGTAGAAAATTCATCAGTTTGTCAATGTAGGACACCAGGAATAGCCAAGGGACTGTCCATGCCTGAGCGGCGAAACGACAGAAATTGGCAGGCTGGGGGGCGACATTCCCGATTACTAGTGCGCAATGAAACAGTTACGGTGAGTTCGTGATAGCGCTGATGTGGGAGACGGAATTATTGCGGGATTCAAAATCCTACGTAGGCATGATGGGAATATTCGGCAGCTATGAAGGGTGCGAAGAAGTTCACTAGCCGAAGCCATGAGGGTGAGTGTTTCTGAGATATGGGGAGGAGGCAGGTTCTTGGCTGTGGATGGCCGATTGTCGAAACCGTGGCAGCGGGGGGCGGCCGGGAGAATCTGTTTCAACCATTGTCCCTCCAGCTGGAGGCATGAGTTGCCACGACCGCTTGCCGCCGCTCTCCAGTTCGTTGGGGAGAGGAACAAGGGTGCCGATAAATCGTGTCAATCTCCGGCGAGATGATTTTCCCCTGTAGCAATTTTCCCTCTTCTCAGACTAGCGCCAATCACGTAGAATGCATCCGCTCCTGCAACCTACGATGCAATTCGGAAATGGCAGTAAACCATGAGCGCGACATATGAATAGACAATCGTCTGACACGATCGAGGTTCATTCGGATGCAGAGGCCATCTCCTGGAAAGGCGCGGTGCCCTTCCTCAGCGTTCACTTGATGTGTTTCTGGGCGTTTCAGACCGGAGTTAGCTGGGAGTTGGTGGCTCTGGCAATCGGGAGCTATTACCTGCGAATGGTTGCGATCACCGCAGGGTATCACCGATATTTCTCACACCGTTCCTATAAGACTAGTCGGGTCTTCCAGTTTGTGTTGGCTTTCCTTGCCATGACCTCCGCACAAAAGGGAGTGCTATGGTGGGCTGCACATCATCGGCATCACCACAAACACTCGGATCGGGTAGAAGACCGCCACTCTCCGGTTCAAAGGGGGTTCTGGTATTCGCATGTCGGATGGCTGTTGTCTGACGAGTATGTGCGGACCGATTTCGATATCGTGCGCGATTTGGTGAAGTATCCGGAGCTACGACTGCTCAATCGGTTTCACGCCGTTCCCCCCGTGCTATACGGACTCCTGATCTATGCGCTATGGGGGTTCCCCGGTCTGGTTTGGGGGTTCTTTATTTCCACCACGGTGCTCTATCATTGCACGTTCTTCATCAATTCCCTGACGCATATCGTCGGCCGGGTTCGGTACAACTCCCGTGACGGGAGCCGAAATAGTTTCATCCTGGCGGTGCTCTGTTGCGGAGAGGGCTGGCATAACAACCATCATTACTACCAGTCTTCGGTGAATCAGGGATGGCGTTGGTGGGAGGTGGATTTCTCGTATTACGTGTTGGTTATGCTTTCCTGGTTTCGAATCGTCTGGGATCTTAGGACCCCGCCTGATCATATCAAAGCCAAGGTTGCCGCTCCCGGCCTGGCATAAGCCGGTTATTGGAATCAACGGGTCGGTTGCCGTCCCTCTGGTTTCAGTCTTCATTCCGGCGCATACTTATTCCTCCCTCGTTGGCTCACCGTAGCAGCGGGGGAGCGAACCACCTACTCAGATCCAGCAAACTGCTGAAAAGCGGTTTTGGCCACGCGGAAAGCCGCATGGTCCCGTTTCCTCATCCGGCAAGGAAAGAGGATCTGCTCATGAATCCACAGCAGACGGTTCAGGAGCTGCTTGCGAGAGCGCACGTGCACGTCAACGGGTCTGACCCGGGAGACATTCAGGTCCACGACGACCGATTCTATCACCGCGTCCTGAGTGAGGGCTCGCTGGGGCTTGGAGAGTCCTATATGGACGGCTGGTGGGATGCCAAGCAATTAGATGAGTTCTTTTTCAAGGTAGACTCCGCCGACCTTGATAAAGCCATGCACGATACACACCTCTTGCTCAACACGTTCAAGGCTCGCCTGTTCAATATGCAGACGATCGACCGCTCGAAACGCGTGGCGCAGCGCCACTATGACTTGAGCAACGAATTTTACGAACGCATGCTCGGTCCGCACATGCAGTACACCTGCGGCTATTGGACGCGCGCGAAGACGTTGGCAATGGCTCAGGAGCAGAAGCTGGAGTTGATCTGCCGGAAGCTCCAACTCAAGAAGGGCGATCGGGTGCTGGAGTTGGGATGCGGCTGGGGAGGATTCGCACAATATGCCGCTGCCACCTACGGCTGCTCGGTCGTGGCCTACAATATTTCCGAACAACAAGTCGCGTATGCGCGCCGTTGGTGCGCCGGGTTGCCCGTTGAAATCCGGCTCAGCGACTATCGTGATGCGAACGGGGAATTCGATAAAGTCGCCGCGATTGGCATTTGTGAACATGTGGGATTCAAGAATTACCGCACGCTCATGGAAGTGGCCCACAGGACCGTGAAGCCACACGGCCTGTTCTTGCTCCACAGCATCGGGAACAATGCCTCCACTACCACCGGCGATCCCTGGTTCGACAAATATATTTTCCCGGGCGGCATGCTTCCGTCCGTGGCACAACTGAGTACCGCGATGGAAGGGCTCTTCGTCCTGGAGGACTGGCATAACTTCGGGACAGACTATGACCGCACACTCCTGGCCTGGATGGAAAACGTGAACCGGCATCAGGCGCAATGGGCTTCGACGTTCGACGAGCGGTTCTTCAGGATGTGGCGCTACTACCTGCTGTCTCTCGCGGGGGCATTCCGCGCCAGAACGATCCACCTCTGGCAGATTGTCCTGTCCAAGCATGGCCTGTTGGGCGGGTACGAATCAGTACGGTAACAACCATGATCTCCCTTGAAGCTTATGCGCGCAAGAAGGAGGCGTTGGTCAATGCGCTGCGCGCCTCCAGTATGGCGGGGCCTCTCGCCCTTGAGAAATCGACGTCCAATCTGTTCCGGCAACGGGCTCAGGAGCAACGGCATAGGCTCGATGTGCGGCACTTCAATCACGTGATTCAAATTGACGAAAAAGAGCGGTACGCAGAAGTCGAAGGGATGACGACCTATGATGACCTCGTCCGTGAAACGCTGCCGTTCCAGCTGATGCCCGCTGTCGTTCCCCAACTGAAGTCGATCACCATTGGCGGGGCAACGGCAGGGATCGGCATCGAATCCTCCTCGTTCAAGTATGGCTTTGTCCATGAAACAATTCTGGAAATCGAAATCCTTTTGCCGGACGGCACGGTGGTCGTGGCCACCAAGGAGAACGAGCATCGAGACTTATTGCTCGGTTTTGCCAATTCCTACGGCACGCTGGGCTATGCGCTCAAAGTCAAAGTCGCGCT
>JBEBHO010000031.1:0-11450 GCA_040081095.1 Nitrospira sp. | reverse complement strand
TCGATGGCTGGTTTGAACATGCCTGCTTTTTTCAGTGCCAGGCCGCGCTCGTATCGCTCTTCGGACTGGATATCGCAGGCGCCCGTCGCATTTGACTGTGTAGGTGTCCGGTGTGCTTTCCCGAAGGCCTCGATTTCGCGTTGTTCGTCACTCTCTTGCTGAGGCGATCGAAGGAACACGTCTTTCCGTTCAGCCAGCGGGAGGATACCACCCTTCTCTCGATCTTGCGCTGCCTGGCCTAGCAATGATGCCGTTACCCATGGTTGCTGCTCAGCAAAGCCGTATGCCAAGGCCGTGTCCGCTACTTGATTGATCAAGCGTGGCGTCCCTCCCGTGAGGTGAAACATCAGGCGGCAGGCTTGTTCGGTAAAGATGGGGTGCGCCCCCCCGGCAATTTGGATTCGATGTCTGATATAAGCCAGCGTATCGTCTTCGGACATCGGTTCAAGGCTGTAGTCGACGGCCACCCGCTGCGCAAACTGGGTGAGGTCTGGTCGTTGTAACAGGGATCTGAGGCCCGGCTGGCCGGAGAGGATGATTTGGATAACCTGCTTTTTCCCGCTGTTGGTGTTGGACAGGAGACGTAGCTCTTCCAGCATGGAAGGAGTCAGATTTTGGGCTTCATCGACCACGAGAAGGACGCGGTGTTGTCGTGTCTCTTCTTTGACAAGGAAGGCCGTAAAGCGCTGGGACAGTTCAATGGGGTCTCCTCCCTTGCCGTCTTCACCGAAGGCCATCAGAATCCAGGGCATCAATGAACCGAGTGCATCGTGGGTATTGGACACGATGCCGATCGTAAATTGCGTTTTCGATTCCTGAACAATTTTGTGAAGGAGCGTAGTCTTCCCGGTGCCGGGCTCTCCGGTGATGATGATAAAGCCGGCTTGATTCAGGAGGCCGTATTCCAAAAGGCTGAGCGCCATCTTATGCTTCGGCCCCAGATACAAGAAATCCGGATCCGGGAGCAACGAGAACGGTTTTATCGGGAGCTGATAATAAGATTCATACATGGCGCTATCCTGTCACATCCTTTACGCAAGTAACATTTGTTTCATCGTTTGTGGTGTCAATCCACGTTTTCCTGATTTGTTGATGACCGTGCCCAGCACCGGTGTATTCCCCTTCAATAACATAAGCGCTCGTTCGAGCTCGTCCAGGCGAGTTTTCCCCTCCTCCACGACGACTAGGATGGCATCGGTATAGGGGCTGAATGCCAGCACGTCGGCTGTGTCGAGCAGCGGCGGGAGGTCGAAGAGGACGATCCGTGCCGGGTACCGATGTTTAAACTCTTCCACCAGACCGACCATTTTGGGTGATGTCAGAGCCTCGGAAGAATTGGCGATCGGTGTTCCCCCTGGCATGATGACAAATCGGCCGATTCCCGGGTGAACCAGCAGGTCCTGGACCGGAGCATCGTCGTATAAGAAGTCGACTAATCCCGGACAATCTCCGAGTTGAAACATTTCGTGAACGTGCGGGCATCGAAGATCGGCATCCACCAGGAGCACTGTTTGAGTCGAGTCCATCGCCATACTGATCGCTAGATTGATTGCCGTCAGCGTCTTCCCTTCGCTTTCTCCTGGGCTTGTAATGCCGAGTACATTCCAGCCCTTCTCCCGGAGGCGATGCATGACTTGGGCGCGGAGAATTTTATAGGCGTCGACGAAGGCTCCTCCTTCGAATCCCGCAAGGAGCCGATGGTCACGCATGGCTGTTTCGCCGATGTCGACGGAGCGGGTCTTGGTGTACACAATCGGAGGCGGAGTGCCCGCTTTATCCACTATGCCCAGGTGCGGCGGGCGGTGTGTGCGTTGTGTTTGTTTGAAGGTTTCTACGACTCGTTGTAACCGTTCCATGGGGATGCCTCTCTCCCTACTCGAAGCCAAGTTTGCGGAGCAATGTGAACCAGACCACGTCGAGGGGCTGCCATAGTGTGTGAACTAAGAGCAATGAGACCAACCCGGCGCCGACCGTTCCCCAGTGCAGGCGGCGATAATGTTTAATCGCAGCCCGCAGATCCTGTTGATTCGGAATATAGGGGATGATTGCCAACGGCGATACCTGGGTGAGGCGCCGAATCTGATCGGCGCTATGAATGGATCTGTCCAGCTGCTCCGCCAGTGCTCCGGAACCTGCTCCCGCGGCAAGTGAAAACATCAATCCTAGGAATAAGATGACTGGACGGTTCGGCTTATCCGGTTTCACCGGGACATCGGGAGGATCGATGAGAGAGAAGCGCTCACCCTTGCGTTGAATTTCGAGACCCTCAGATACTTGAGCTTCCATCAGGCGAGATCGGATCTCATGGTACTTTGAGACGGAGGTATCGCGATCGCGCGCAAGCTCCACGTATTCAGGTTCGATCTGGGGGGTGCGCTCGAGTCGGGCGGCGTAGTCTTGGACACGTCGCTTCAGATCTTTTCGAGAGCTCTTCAGCGCATCAAGCGCGGCTTTCGATGCACTCAGTTGGGCGTGGATGGTGATGTATGCAGGGTTTTCAGGCTTGATGTCTCGTCCATGAGTCGGAATGTGCTCGCTCGTGGCCGCCTCCTGCTTGAGGGCGGTGATGACCCGTTGGCTTCTCTTTACGTCCGGATGGTCAGGGCCATAGCGTTTTAGCAGAGTTGCAAGGTTGGCCTGCTCACTGGCCAGGCGCTTTGCCACATCCGCACCCAGGTCGACTTCTCCGACTTCGCGCTCAAGTCCGTCAATTTCCTGCTTCAATTTGATGATGTCGGGGTGCTCAGGCGACAGATAGGCTGAGCTGCCGGCATATTGGGCTCGAAGTGTCTTTAGCCGTTCACTGGAATCCAGAATCCGTTCTCCGGTGGAAGCAATGATGGGAGTGTTTGGCTTAATCGTTGTCAGTTGTGCGTCGAGATAGCTGTGACGGTCTTCCTGGGCGCGAATTTCCCGGTCAAGGTCAACCAGCTCACGATCGGCCTGGTTGAGGAGTTGCATGTTCAGTTGAGTCAGTTCCGGCAGAGCTCCGTTCGCCCGCTGTTTGACGCCGGCGATCTTTCCTTCGACTTCTTCGATATGATGGGAAATATGTTCAGCCTCTTGACGAAGGAAACTAGTCGTTTCCTGGGCTTTCCGTTCACGGCTTCTAAGGTTTTCAGCCAGAAATAGCGTGGTCAGCTCGTTGGCGACCTTCTGTGCGGTTTCCGGATTGCTTCCGCTGTATGCGAGAGTGAAGGCAATTGTCGCTTTGGTGGGATGTTGCGTGCGCTTGTCAACGACGTCTGCATTGATGACTTCAATGCTGATATCGCGGGTAAAGCGCCGGAGGATTTCTTCCGCCGGCTCCTGCTCTCTCAGCGGCGCATAGAGATTATGTTGTTCGACCAGCTTCCAGAGAGTCGTTCGACTCAGGACCTGTTGCTTGATCGTTTCAATTCGTTGATCAGCATAGCTGGTGATCGTGGAACGAACGAGATCGGACGGAATCTCTTGCTCTTCGATCAGAATGGTGGCGGTGGACCGATATACGGGCGGCAGGAGCCAGGCAAGCAACAGGCTGGCAACGATGCCTCCTCCTGCGACGAGGAGAATCATCGCTCTGCGTCTTCGCAGGACCGCCAGATATCCAAAGAGGTCCATCGAGTGAGGTTTCATCGGGACACCGAAAGTTTAGGAAGTGTGTAGGTCAGCATCAGCATGGTTCCATTGGCGTGAGCCTGTTGATCAAGGGAGTGGATGTCTCGCTGCGCATAGCTGTAGGACAAAGATAAAAGCCAGTTTTCTGCGACTTTCCAACGGACGGTTGGGTTAACCCTAAAATAGCGATTGCTGGGAAAAGGTGCGGCGCTTCCCTGCGTGGCAATGGGATTGACCCAGTACACCTGACCGCCCAATCCGAGTGTCAGGGTTTCGGTAGCGAGAAAAGTAAGAGTGAGTCCGCAGAGCTCGGTGCGAATGAGCAGCCCGAACCCACTGGGGTTAATGTTTCTCGAGCATATTCCGGCGACCGAACCGCGTTCGAACTGCTGGACCATGTCGGCGCTGTAAAGCCAGACGAGCTCTTGCTCCCGGAAATAAGTTCCCCCGGTATTCGACGTGGAAGATTCGATATTTCGAACACCTGCAGAGACCGTTGCCGTGAGCCGCTCGCCAAAGCGGTGCTTTCCCGACAGCTGCCCTCCATAGAACTTCGAATGGAGCGAGCCTGCAGGGGCTGAAAAGTCGACGAAATAGCCGACGGCATCGAGTTGATCGCGTTCCGTTAGCTGATAGCTGATCCCGCTGTTTGCCGTATGGGTCGAATAATCGACCAGTCCAAGACGGAGGCCGTCCGAATAGGCGACGTCGGTATATTGATAACCGGTTTGCAGCGTCATGCGCTCGGTAATCGTGTGATTCCATGTGGGGTTTACTGTTCTGAGGTTACGCTGCGCGAAGTTCAGTACCAATCCGGTTTGTTGCAATTCGCCCATGAGGGTATTGTCCCGTGTGATCGCGCCATCGAGCCCGAACGTGTCATGGGTGGTTTGATAGTGCATGCTGAGCGGGAAATTGAGGTTGGTCAAACTGATGTTTTGTCCACCCGAGTAATTCACGAAGTCAGCGGCGACTGTTCCGCTCAGGTCAAAATGTTCGGTTGCACCTTTGACCCGCATCTGCGGAGATGTCCAGTAGCCAAGCACGTCTTTGTGGGGCAATGGAGTCATGGTCAGATTGTCGCTGTATTCGCCTTTGATCGTCATTGACGGTTCCGCCGACCATTCCGCAGCCTGTGTGCCGCAAGGAATTCCAGTGAGCAGGACCCACAATCCAACAGCAATTGATCGGTGCCGATTCATTCTGGATCTGCGCATGGGGCGATGGATGTCAGCCGTTCAGATTGTGGCGCGCGGATTACGGCACCATGACGACATCGCCGCGCTGCAAAATGATATTCTGATCGAGCCCTTTCCCCTTCTGCGCATCCCCGTAACGGAATCCGAACACCCGCTCCCCCCCACGTTCCCGACGAATAATCTTAATGTCATTTTCCGATGCGAAGGGCGTCAGGCCTCCGGCGAGGCTCAAGGCTTGAAGGACATCGGTCTGGTGTCCCACCATATATTCCCCGGGTTTATTGACGCGCCCCATGACATACACGCGTAAACTGAGAATTTTGACCATTGCCACCGAGATCTGCGGGTTTGGGATGTATCGGGATAGGCGTTTGACGAGATCTTGCCGAAGTTCTTCGACGGGACGCCCGGCTGCTGTGACTTCGCCGACAAGGGGGAAAGACACCATTCCGTCAGGGCGGATGACCACTTCTCGTGTGAGTGATTCGTCTTTCCAGACGGAAATATGTAGGACATCTTCAGCGCCGAGCAGATAGCCGGGGTCTGGACCAGGAGCTTGAGCAGCAACAAGAGCGGGGCTTGTCAAAGCTGCCGCAAACAGGGTGCACATTACAAGTCGGAACAATGTCCCGGGTATCATTCTGATGCTAGCCATGTGCATGTGTGCTGCTCCCCGACGAGGTCGAATGGTGGCTGAGTTGATTGAGAATGATGCGAGCGTCTTCTTCTCCCGGGAATGCCTGGCGTTTCTGCAGGGAGTGTTCAAGCGCAGACCTGGCTTGTGCTGGCTTTCCAGCTTTGTAGTACGCGTATCCGAGATGGTAGTAGAGCTGGGGTTGTCCCGGCAGTTGTGCAATAGCATTGGACAGCAGCCGGATACCTTCATCGACATGTCCCATCTTGACGTGAACCCATCCTGCCGTATCGTGGAACACAGGATTTGAGGTCGCCTCCAGATCTTTGGCCAAGGCAAAGGCCCTGGCCAAACTATTTCCGTCCTGCTTGGATTCCACCAGTAATGTGGCCAGATTGTTGGCGGCCATGATCATGCGGGGCTGTTTTGCCAGAATGGTTTCGTATTCTTTGATCGCTTCATCGGTTTGTTTAGTGTCGGAGAGAACAGAGGCCAGCATGAGCCGGAGATCTTCCTGGACTGGTGTGTGCGCCAATGCGTCTTTCAAAATGCGGATAGTCTGATCAGGCTGTTCTTGTTTGAGTTTGAGCGCAGCCCATCCCAACCAGGCATAGGCCCACGAGGAATTGTGCCGAACCGCATCTTGATAATGGCGGTCTGCGTCCGCTAGTTGTCCGGTCGCCGCCAGTACCTCCCCGAGCAAGCTGTGAGCGAAGGGGTGTATAGGGTTTTGACTGATGATGGCGATTAGTTGTGTCTGGGCTTTGGCCAGCTGGTTGGCTCGGCCAAGGACATGCACGAGTGCGATGAGCGGGCGAGGATCAGTCGGGGCCTCTGTGATGGCGCGTGAATAGGCGGTTGCCGCAGTATCCCATTCCTTTCGGCCCTCTGCGATCTGTCCTTCAATCAAGGCAAGTTCTGCCGTCGGCGCGCCCGCCTGTTTAAGCCTGGTCGCAGCATGGGCGGCGGCGTCCCATTGCCGCGATTCAAGGAGAATTTGCGTCAAGAGCGCCAGTGTTTTTCCATCGAGCGGATCTTCCCCGAGCAGGAGGTCCAATTGCTCTCTGGCATCCCGCAGGCGATGCTCTTTGGCGTGAAGGAGCGCCAGAGTCTGTCGTGCTTCGTGCTGCCCCGGAGCCAATATGATCGCGCGCTCAAGACTTTCCCGTGCCAGGACTTTGTCTCCGGACCCCAGATACGCTTGACCAAGAAGGAGTTGAGCTGAGGCTTGCTCCGGCTGATCTTTAACGACCGTTCTCAAGGCCTGGATTGCCGGATGGTACTCGCCATTTCTAAGCGCCATGCGGCCTTGAAGCAGGAGACCCTCGGTCGATCGAGGGTTGGTCTCCAACGCGGCACGCAATTGGCGTGTGGCCTCTTCGGCGTGGCTTTCCATCCATGCGAGTTGGGCTAGTTTGACTTGCGCTTCAACGGCGATTGGTTTGGACTGATTTCGATCGATAACTCCGAGGTAGATGTCACGGGCTTTAGCGGTTTGCTTGGTCTCTTCGTACAGGTCGCCAAGGGCAAATTGAAGATGTCCGGAGCGTGGCAACTGGTCAATGGCGGACCGAAGGACTACTTCCGTTTCGGCCGGCCCCCGCCGTTTCATCACATAATCAGACAGGGTCAGGTGTCGAGCTTCGTTTGATGGATCCAGGGCTACTGCCTCTCTCAGGACAGACTCGGCTTGCGTCACGTTGTTGCGATCGTCGTAATAGCGAGCAAGTTTCATGCGATGCTCAAAAATCATTGGCTGCAGCTCGACCAGTGTTTTTAGTATCGGCTCAGCAGAAGCTGGATCCCCGTTCCGTACGTACATGGTGGCTAACGCGCTCAATGTGTCGGTGTCTCGGGCGTGTTGGGCCTGGATCTTTTGTAAAACGGCAATGCTTTCGGAGAATCGTTGCTGGGCGGCGTACAGATTAGCGAGCAGCAACCCTGCGTCGACATGATCCGGGTGGCGGTCAGCTAGCTGTTTTGCTTCCTCCAACGCATCAGCTTCATGCCCACTGAGCGCAAGTGCTGCGAGGCGAAGCGCCTCGGCCGTGACGTGTCCAGGGAACCGCTTGGCCAAGGTTTTGGCTATCCCGCCTACCTTATCGACTTCCTGCGCTTCGAGGTAGAACTTTCCGATTTTTATCAATGCCTGTTCATGCTCCGGATCGATCTCCAGTATTCGCAAGTAGTGGGCAAAGGCATTGCGCCAATTGCGCTCTGATTCTTCTATCTGAGCCCACAAGAGATAGGCCTCCGTATCTTTCGGATCGATCTGCAGGACGTTTCTGAGCGCTACCCGAGCTTTCGGAAGATTTCCTTCCTTCAGATACGCCTCTGCGCGGGATCGATAGGTCGCCTTCCGTTCCTGTGGACCGCCACATCCTGAGATGGCGGCGCTGCTGCCCAGCGCAATGCTGAGTATGAGTGCGATATTGATGAGGCTCGTTGGGAGAATCATGCAAGTCCTTTCACAGGAGGCCCCGCACGGCAAGTGCGAGATGAATCCAGAGGGCGAGATAAGCCAAGTGAACGATGCGTCGAGCAAATGCATGGAGTAATAGTTCGATCGCGAAAAGCAGCACGATGATCTTCGCCGTGAGCAGTCCCATGTTGACGACACCGACATGGAGTTCTGGCAGCGTCGGAATCACCAGAGCCAGGAAGCCCATCAAATAATCCAACGGCGTCGCCTGAAAGCGGTGGCCTTCCCCGAATCGAATGGTCAGCGCCACGAGTATCGCGAGGACGATCAGATAGGCATTCATCGGCTTGTGTGTCATGGGGTGAGAGGCAAGGGCGCCCAGGTACATGATTGCCACGGTTCCAACATACAAACTGACTCTGACAATGATGTGGATGTAGGGCCGCAACCCCCGCAACGTTGCGACCAGGGCAACAGCCAGCGCAATGGAAACATAGGCGATATCATGTGGAACCAAGGCTGGCCACAACGCGCTGATTCCCAGAAAGCAGGGTGTCATAACAGCCAGCGCTCGTATGGGTACTCCCGAGACCCAGTGATGGCGCTCGACGTTCGACAGGATTTGCGTGAACGCATGCCTTGTCGATCGCAGGTAAGGTGCGACGGTGATGTGAACGTTCAGGGTGAATATCGCCAGGATGCTACAGATGGCCAGTAAGAATGCGGCCAATAGTACTCCGTCACTGTACCAGCGAAGCACGATCGCGAGTCCAATAAGACAGAACTGGATCAGATAGATGAGTACGACGGCTTCACGGTGGGACAGGCCCACGCTCAGTAAGCGGTGATGCAAATGGTTCTTGTCCGCAATAAAGGGGGATCGTTTCTCCATAATGCGTTGGGTGAAGACTCCGATGGTATCGAGAAGAGGCAATCCGAGGAGCAGGAATGTGAGCAGGAAGCTATAGGGTCCGCGTGCCGGATCAGTCAGGATCAAGGAAAAAATGGCAAGATAAAATCCGAGAAACTGACTCCCTGCATCGCCCATGAATATTCGGGCCGGGTATGTGTTGAACCGGAGGAAGCCGAGAAGACCTCCCAGGAGAGAGAGGACTAACAAGGTTAAGACCGTGTCCCCTCCGGCATAAGCGAGGTATCCGATCGCCGCAAAACTCAAGAACGAGAGGCCGCCTGCGAGGCCGTCGAGACCGTCGGCAAGATTGATGGCATTTGTAACGCCGATAATAAATATTACGGTAAGCGGCATCGCGACGACGAATGGCAACGGGCTATCACCAAAGAAGGGCAATGTATGGAGTCGAATATCCCCGATCAATATCGCCAGGCCAGCCGCGAGAAACTGACCGGTGAATTTGGCTTTATATCCTAGGCACACGCGATCGTCCCATGCGCCAAATGCCAGGATCACCAATCCTCCGATGAGCGCTCCCACCACCGCTTCTTCCTTGGGCGTCCACATGAGAATGGCGGAGAAAGTCCCGGCACCAAACGCCAATCCGCCAATTTTTGCGATCGGCGTGGCATGAACTTTCCGTGCATCGGGGATGTCGAGAAAATGGAAACGGCTTGCGCTTGCGCGCAGTGGAGGCAGTAATGCCATTGAAATGAGTAGCGATGCCATAAAACCAAAGAAAAATAGCGTGCTCACAATTGCTCCTGAGGATTCGACATGTCGTCAATTAGGAACGAATGTAACCAAGATCGGTTCAAGTGATCGGGTGAATTGCTCCAGTCGGCTGTCTGCGATCGCTTCGCCTTCGTCCTGCGCGATTACCGAAGAGAGACGAATCAGGGCTCCGTCTGTCCGGTGAGCCACCAGGGAATCCCAGAAGAGCCATCCCTTGACCGAAAACTCATTGGTGATATGTCGATGGCGTTGTTTGAACCAGTAATAGACCAGCTGCTTGTGTGTGTCTTTCTGGATGACGACGCGGTTTACTGTCATGGTTGACTGGTCGTTCGACGCGGGAATCTGATGCTGCGTATGAGATTGGATTTCCCATCCCCCGCCAGGAATGCATGTCGCCGGAGAATGAGTGGATTGACCAGCTTTTTGAGATCGATAGAAAGCACTGTACAGAGTCACCGGTTGTGTTGCGGGACCCTGGTATTCTGCGAGGATATAGTCATCGAGTCGGAGGGAGTCGAGATACGCTTTCTCCAATGGGAATGAGACGCCTCTCCAATGGTCAATCTGCAGCGGAAACTGTGTGAACATGTCTCGGGGGGCTTCGATCTCAGTACGGGCATGGATTCGTGTCGCGGCAATGCTGAGGGCAATGACTGCGATGGCAAAGGCGATGAATGGAACTGTCCGCCACCAGAGTGTTGTCGACGAAGATACAGTGCTGCGCGCTGCCAAGGAGTGAATTGAAGGCTCTGAAAGTTCTAGGAAGCTACGTGTCCCCAGGAGCCAGACGACGAGGCTGAGCAGACCAACACTGGCGACGAATAACATCCATCCTTCGACAAAATGCAATGCGCCATCAGCCGCTTCGGCGCCGAAATACTCGACGAGCACTCCGACAAGGCCTATGCGGAAGCCGTTCAGTGCGATTGCAATTGGAATGCTCGATAGGCAGATGAGCGCACGTTTCCACCAGGTTCTGTTGAAAAGATAGGCAAAGAGAAGCGCCAGTGTGATGAGTGGAATCAGGTAGCGCAGCCCGCTGCAGGCTTCCACTACTTGAAGCTGGATTGGGCCAAGGTCGATGACGTTACCTTCGCGGAATGCCGTAATGCCGACAAGTTGAAGGCAACCTACTCCCAACGACGACGAAATAAGCTGAAGTTGATTGGCGAGCCCTTGTGACACAAACTGAGGAAGGGGAAGCATGGTCAAGAGAAATAGGAGCGGGAACATCAGGCTCACGACGCCTGATAGCCCGATCATCGCTGTCACAAGCGCGACAATGCTCAGCCACCAGGACAGGAGTTGCAGGATATACAAAGCCGAGAGAAGGCCTGCGACAAAAAGTGCGGCGGCAAAAGTCAGAAGACCTAAGCTCCACCATTGATGCGTTACGGGGACATCGGCCACCGTGTGCCGTCTGTTCCAGATGAGCACGGTTGCGATGACCGGAACGAACATTCCATGTCCGTAGTTTTCGTCGCTCATCCAGATGTGCAGCATGTATTGGAGACTGTCGGCGTAGGTCACGCAAATAAGAATGAGGAGCGCCACGGTTGTCCCCCACCCCATGCGGACAGAGTCTGCCGGTGTGCGTGCGACAAGGGACTGAGTCATCAAGTGGCTCATCCTGGTTATCGACCGATCATCCGATGGCGAAGGACGCCAAAGGCAAAGAGAGGAAGTGCCAGTTGTCGCGAGGCTCGTGAGGGATTTGAGAGCAATCGGTAGAGCCATTCCAAGTGGTAGGAACGCCATAAGGCCGGTGCACGCTGTGCGGTTCCGGCAAGCACGTCGAATGTTCCGCCAACGCCTTGAATGATGCCCACCGTGAGTTGTGGCTTGTGGTGCATGATCCACTCTTCTTGGCGAGGGCTTCCGAGCGCGACGAACAGGATTGCGGCACCTGAGGTATTGATACGCTCGATGAGGGCTGGCATTTGC
>JBEBHO010000204.1:0-39113 GCA_040081095.1 Nitrospira sp. | reverse complement strand
TTGCCGCATGCGTGGCTGCGGTTGCACGATGCGATTGTAGGGCTGGTACCGCTCGACCGCGTGTTCAAAGGCCAGTCCCAACGGGGTCAAGAGCCGAAGAACGGTGAAGGGAGCGGTGAAGGTTCCCGTCAATTTCTGATGTTGTTCGAACAGCGGTGGCATGGCAGTCCAATGGTTGTAGATATGGGCAACGCCGTGGGCACGAAGAATGTCCCGATAACGTGGTCCGAGAATCAGGGGATTTCTTACTTCGGTGGCATAGGCCGGACCGGGAGGGAGCTGTGCTAAGAATTTGTCGAGTTGGCCGAGAAAGCCCGCTGGTTCGAGTCCCCAGCGCTGAAATTCGAACATGAAGGGACCGAGTTTGGATCCCAATCCTTCCAGCGCCGGTTGCAACACGAGATCGCGAAAGGCGCCGGCATCGAGGAATCGCGGATTTGACTTGCCGGCTTTTGCACCGTAGCGCGGCAAATTCGCGTAGGCGGGAATCGTGATGTCTTCCCAGACTTTCTGGCAAAAACGGAACTCTTCCGGCACTTGTGCCGCGTAGTGAGCCAATTGTTTGGCGCTCGCCGGTCGATAAAACGAATGATCGATGCCGACAGTGGAAAATAGTGGCTGGTCGCGCACGGCATAGGCGGCATATTCTGCGAGGGTGTCCTGGCTGAATCGGCTTTTGGGGTAGGCCCGGTGATAGACCAGTCCTTGCCAGCCTTCGTAGGCCCATGAGCTGGTGCCGAAACGACTGTGCGGTGCATTCACTGGCATTCCGAACTGCCTAAAATATTCTACGGAAACAACAAGATAGCTTGACTTGAGACGAGTCGTCCCGCAGACTCTCAAAAATGTATGACCTGCCGGAAGCAGAGCTTCTTCATCTTCTCTCCGACCGCGCCGGTATCGCCGCAGACTACCACGACATCGCCGGAACCCGCCATGTGACCACCGATGAAACCCGCCGGGCGATTCTCTCTGCTATGGGATTTCGTGTGACGGATCGTCTTGCTCTGATCGCGGAGTTGACGGAATGGGATCATCGTCCATGGGTACAAGGATGCGCGCCGGTGTGTGTGGTCCGGGTTGGCCAGGCCTCCGGTGAGTGGGCCTTACACGTGCGGTGTGAGTCCGCGGATGATGCGCGACTCCAGGTACATTGGATCCTCCATGGTGAGGCTGGAGAAAAACAATTCGAACGGCAGGAGGGGCCTGGGATTCAGATCCGCGAAGAGCGGATGATCGCCAATCGTCGTTACGTGCGTCTGGTGTGTCCTCTGCCGAGCGACTTGCCCATCGGATACTATGAGGCGAAGATCTGGGTGCAGGCTGGCGCGGCCTCGATGGAAGCGCAGTTCCGTCTGATCGTGGCGCCGGCGCGCTGCTACGTGCCCGATTCATTGCACGCCGGAGCCCGGACATGGGGCGTGGCTCTTCAATTGTATGCCCTCCGCAGTGAGCGGAATTGGGGGATCGGTGATTTCCAGGATTTGTCCACGCTTGTCGAGTGGGCCGGCAAGACGTTGGGCGCCGGTGTAATCGGGTTGAACCCCTTGCACGCGCTCAAGAATACCAAGCCCTATCACATCAGCCCCTACTCGCCGAGCAGTCGCCTCTATCTCAATGAGCTGTATATCGATATCGATCGGGTTGCGGAAGCCTGGTCTTCGCCGGACGTGCAGCAGCGCCTTGTCGATCCCGCGTTTCGCGGACAACTCGAGGCGGCGCGTAAGAGTGAGTATGTTGATTACGAGGCGGTTGCGTCTCTCAAACGGACGGTCCTCGAGCTGTGTTATCGGGCATTTCTCCGAGACAACTTTGAGGGGATGGAGCCTGATCTGAAACCCCGGACGGCCCGTGGCTGGTTTTTCCATTCGTTTGTCCAGAAGGAAGGGGAGTCGCTGGCGCAGTATGCCTTGTTTCAAGCCCTCGAAGACGAGCGGCAGTTCGTCCAATCCCGTTCGGTCGTCTGGGCGGATTGGCCGGAGTCCTATCGCACGCCGACGTCAGAGGCCGTTGCGGAATTCAGACGGCGGCATATGAAGCGGATCCGGTTCTTCCAATATCTCCAGTGGGTGGCGGCTGAACAGATGCTGGCGCTACGGCAGCAGGCCGAGGCGGCGGGCATGCCGATCGGCTTCTATCATGACCTGGCCTTGGGCAGCGATCGCTACGGCGCCGACGGCTGGCGATTCCAGGACGTGTTGGCGCACCAAGCCGATTGCGGGGCACCGCCGGATGCGTTTGCGCCGGAAGGCCAGAATTGGGGATTGTCACCGGCCGATCCGTTGAAATTGCGCGCGAGCGGCTATCAATTCTTCATCGAACTGTTGCGGAAAAATCTCCGGTATGGCGGCGCGATTCGGATCGATCATGTGATGGCGTTGTTCCGGCTCTTTTGGATTCCGCGCGGGATGCCCGCTTCAAAGGGCACCTACGTTCACTACGCGGCGGATGACCTGTTGGCCATTCTTGCATTGGAGAGCACGCGGGCCAAGACCCTCGTGATCGGAGAGGACTTGGGGACCGTGCCCGATTGGGTGCGCGACCGCTTGGCCGCCGCCGGGGTGTTGTCGTATCGTGTGTTGTACTTCGAGCGAAACGGCGATGGTAGCCTGAAGTCTCCGTCAGCCTATCCGGCTCACTCGCTGGGTGTGGTGACGACACATGATTTGCCCACGCTCAGCGGTTACTGGGAAGGGACCGACATCGAGACGCGCGCCAAGCTTGGATTGTGTGTGAGTGAGGAGGCTCGTCGCGGGGCGCTCGCTGAACGGCAGGTCGATAAGGCTCGTATGTTAGCCGCGCTGAGGATCGAAGGCCTGTTGCCGAACGGGATATCGGAGGATCCGGCACAGAGCCCGATGATGACCACTGAGCTGATGACCGCGTTCCATCTCTATCTCGCCCGCACGCCGTCGTGGGTGGTCCTGGCCAATATCGAGGATGTGCTGAGTGAGCGCGCACAGACCAATGTGCCCGGCACCGTCGACCAGCACCCCAATTGGTCTCGTAAATTAAGTCGGACCGTTGACGAGATCGTGCGCGATTCCCGCTTTAAGATACTCGCCTCACAGTTGCGTTCAGCCCGTCCACTTGTGTAAGAACGAGGGGCCGGGGCGCATCGCTCCATCTGACTCTTCCACCGGGGTGAGTGTCGTACGATGAAGACCCGCAATTGGCTAGTGTTGAGTATCGCGGGTGCCTGCTTCCTGACGATCCTTATTATCGAAAAGTTTGCTCCGGCCAACGTGGTCGGCGCGTATGGCTATGTTTTGCCGATTCTCCTGGTCGCCATCTTGCGCAACCGGACGTTGATGCTTGTGACCGTCTTGGCCTGCGTGATCGCGACCTATGCCGGCTTGCTCCAGCCGACCAAGCCGGGGCGATTTCAATCGGCGGTCATCAATCGCAGTGTGGTCGTCGGCGTGCTGTTTATCGTGGCCTATTTCGGTATGAGTTGGGAAGAGCGGAAGGCACGGGAAGAGGCTGCCAGAGCGGCCTTGGCCAGGCAGACGGAAAATCTACTCCGCGCCAATGCGCAGCTCGTCGACGTAAAGGACCAGTTGAATCGGTCCGAGCGGCTCGCGGCGGTGGGGCAACTGGTGGCATCAGTGGCGCATGAGGTGGGCACACCGCTACATTCGATTGCCTGGCATGTCCAGGCGTTGGGTGAAGAACCGACCGTCACACCCGACATGAAGAAGCGGATCGACGTGATCGACGGGCAGTTGACCCGCGTTGTGCGCATCATTCAGGACTTGCTGTCCTCGACGCGGCAGCGGAAGCCCGATCCGACCTGGTTGCCGGTCGATCGTGTGGTGAGCCCGGTGGCCGCTTTGATGGAGCCGGCGTTTCAAGCGAAGGGGGTGGGGCTCCTGGTCGAACTTGGCGACAGGGTGCCGCTGGTTTGGGCCGATGCGGAAAAGCTGCATCAAGTGTTGGTGAATCTGCTCGCCAACGCCATTGCCGCGACATCGGAAGGCGGCACGGTGACGATCCGAGCCGGCAGTCGGCCGGCCGCGCCGGAGGAGATTGAGGTGGGGCTGCGCGTGGGCAACGCGACGTGTACTACGATGGTCACGATTGCCGTCAGCGATACGGGGTCGGGAATGCCGGAAGAGGATCTCGAAAAAGCGTTTACGCCGTTCTTTACGACCAAGGCGATCGGAAAGGGAACCGGTCTGGGGCTCTTCATCAGCCGCGAAACCGTCCAGGCGCATGGCGGAACGCTGACCCTGGACAGCGAGGTGGGGAAAGGGACGACGGTTGTGATATCGTTGCCCGGACAAAGTTCAACCGCCACATCTGTGATCTAGGAGCTCGAATGCCGGCAGCAAAAATACTTGTCATCGACGACGACGCCGTGGCTCGCGAGTTGTTAGCCGATGCGTTGAAGAAGGACGGACATGAGGTCGAGTCCTTTTCCAACGGGACGGACGCGCTCGCACGTGGTCAGCAGGCGACCTTCGATCTGGTGCTTACCGATATTCGAATGGGCACAGTGGACGGCTTGACGGTTCTGCGGGAGTTCAAGCGGTTCAGTCCGGATACCTCCATCGTCTTGCTGACGGCGTTTGGGTCGTTAGAAGGGGCGATCGAAGGCATTAAGCAGGGGGCGTTCGACTATCTGGCTAAGCCGTTTCGGAAGGAAGAGGTCAAGCTGGTCGTGCAGCGCGCCCTGGACCATTGCAGATTAGTCCGGGAGAACAAACGTTTCAGGGTTGAGCTGAAAGAAAAAGAAGAGTGGTCGCCGCTGGTCGGCAGCAGTCCCGCAATGTTGGATGTCTATAAGCTGGTGGCTCGGGTATCGGAGAGCAAGAGCACGGTGTTGCTGCAAGGGGAGAGCGGGACCGGGAAAGAGCTGATTGCCAGGGCGATTCATGCGAATAGTCCGCGTCGAGACAAGCCGTTTATTCCGGTGAATTGCGGGGCGTTGCCCGATACGCTGTTGGAATCGGAAATGTTCGGGCATGAGAAAGGGGCGTTTACCGGGGCGGTGGGCCAGAAGGCCGGTCTGTTCGAGGCGGCAACCGGCGGCACGCTGTTTCTCGACGAGATCGGTGAACTGGGGCCGGCGCTTCAGGTGAAGCTGTTGCGGGTCATGCAGGATCAGGAGGTCCGGCGCGTGGGAGGTACGACGTCGGTGAAGGTCGATGTGCGCATCATCGCCGCGACGAATCGCGATCTGGAGCAGCAGGTCAAAGACGAAAAATTTCGAGACGATCTCTACTATCGCTTGAACGTGGTGCGGATTACCTTGCCGTCGCTGGTGGATCGCAAGGAAGATATTCCGATGCTTGCCCATCACTTTCTTCAGAAGTATGCCGGAGGGGCGACGTCGAGCGTGCGCGGATTTCTGCCGGAGACCATGGCTTTGCTCAAGGACTATCACTGGCCTGGCAACGTGCGGGAGTTGGAGAACGCGGTGGAGCGTGCGGTGTCGTTGAGCCATGGTCCGCTGGTTACGCCGGACGATCTGCCCGAAGGCATCAGAGACGGCGCTCAGCCTGACGCGAAAGCGGCAGCGGTGCCCGAAGCGGACGAGGTCTGTCTGACGCTGGAGGAAGTTGAGAAGCGGCACCTGGTTCGTGTTCTGAAAGAGATGAAAGGCAATAAAGTCAAAGCCGCGAAAATTCTGGGCATTGACCGCCGGACATTGTACCGGATGGCCGAACGATTTGGACTGGATCTGGGGGATGACCCGGAGGCCGGTGACAAAGAGGTTGAAAAGCTATAAGAGGTGCAGCGCGTTCTTGATGAGGCGCAGCTGATTGTCCGCGCTTTGCGGCAATGCGCTGGGCACCTGATCCCAGCCGGTGAACAGCCCGTCCTTCCCTTCTGAGTGAATTTCCAGTTTCAGTGCGGTGCTCTTATCCTCGGCAGCTCTCACCGTTGCAGTGACGCGGCTCTTGATCGTTCCGAATCGCCAGCGATAGAGCCAGTTCCACGGACCATGCATTTCCTCTCGATACGCGGTCTCCAGCGTCGACTCATCTTTCCAATCCACGTCGTATCCGCCGTCCGTGAGGACTTGGGTGATGGCGGTTTTGACGGTGTCGATGGGCGCGGCGAGCCGGATGTCGATGAGGTCCGTCGGAAGCGGATGCGGAGCGCCGCTGCAACTCATCAGCAGCATGACGGTCGCGAGCAGCACGCCAGTTCTCAGGATCATTTCGCTTTGCTTTCCGGTGAGCGGTAGACGAGGTGCGTATCGGTTTGCGTCACGCCTTCAATGCCGTGAATTGCGTTCAGAACCAATTGGGTCAGTGCATCCTGGTCGGCCACGTCGGCAATGACGATGATGTCCGGTTTCCCCCAGCAGGGATCGATGGTTTTAATCGCTTTGATTTGTCCCAGGGCTTTTACGACACTGGAGGTGAGGCCTGGCATCACATTGATCATGATGTAGGCCCGGTCGGACATCAACTTGGCTCCAGTATTCGGTGCGTGAATCGTAAATGGAATAGCCGGCGGACCCGGCTGCCGCTCACCGTAGCGAACTCCCTGAGGCGGTGTCAATACGGAGGCGGCGGGCGCGGTGGTCACAGCGGTGGATTTTGGTTTTCTTGGCATAGTCTCACTTTGGGGCGACAAGCACGTGGACGGTATAGCGGTCGCTGACGCTGGTGAGATCCGATTCGAGCCGTGTCGGACTGCCGATACGGCCTTCCGGATCGTAAATAAAACAGAATAACTGGGTGCAGGGGTGATGCGATGCGTAGTGGCTGGCATCGGCGGCGATCTGTTCGGCCAGCTCTTTGGTCGTGAGGCCTGAGCGCGTTTTCTTGGCCACGACGGCGAGGCGATCATTGTGTATCAACAGGGTCGTGCGCGTGGAACCTCCGGTGTATGGCGGAGTCCATTCATCGATCCCGACCTCGTCAAACTCCAGCTTGAGCAGCGCACAGAGCAAATCTTGCAGGTCGTAGTCGTCTTCCACTTCCAAGGTGGTGCGATAGTCCTTTCGCAAGCGCAGTTGCCGGGCCACGGCATGGAAGCGCAGGCACACCTTGCGCAGGGCATCGAGCGGATCGGCCTGTGCCGGAGTTGTACTGCCGATGTCACCTGTCGAGGCTGTTACGGATGCCGATGGAGCTACTGATGTCGCAAGAGTAATGGGCTGATCGAGCGACGGTGGAACGCTCGCGGTTGGTGCGGGCTTCGGAGATTCTGCCGGGGAGGAATGCGGGGCTGCTTGCATCAGAATGGGAGGCGTTGCAGGCGGTTGGATAGTCGGGGTCGTCGGTGAAGGCGCGACCGGTTCCTGCCTGGTCGCAGGTGGTGCGGTATCGATGGTGGCACGGGCGGATACCGGAGCCGATGTGGCCGGTTGCGCCTCTGCGGGCATTGTGCGAAAGCCAGCTGATTCCAGATGGCCTGATGGAACGGGCTCTGTTGCCGGAGGCGCCGGGACTGGCGGTTCCGGTGTGGGGGCTTGTGTCGTCGCGAGTGCGGCTGGTGGAGCTGCCGGTAACGGTTGGCTCAGATTGGTCGTGATGGCCACGGACAGGGTCACAGGCGGAGGCCCCCCCGGGGCTGATTGATTCATGGTGATCTGCGCCGAGGGTGCCGTGGGAGGCACCAGGGTCATCTGTGGCCGGTTTAACGGGGGTTCAATCGTTTCGGGATCCGGTGCCACTGTCGGAGCCGCGAGGCCTTGGAGTTCGAGTTTCTTGCGTTCCAACGCGGCGACGAAGGACTTGATCAGCACCACGCTCTGGGTGGTTTCAGTCGGTGTGGCGATCCTGAGTTTGTGTGCCTTGTGCGCTTGAAATTCAGGGGAGCGCTCCCCGAAGAGCTTGCGGACCGTTTCGCGAATTTGCAGTTCAGCTTTGGCTCTGGCGCCATCCCGATAAGGAAAACCTTCGCTGGTGAAGTCATCGATGGAATTGAGAATCTTCTGAAAGGTGTCGATGCCCTGCGTGATCTCGTCGATCACGGAAGCTTTGGAACGGGAGCGGGGAGAATCTGCGGATCGTGTGCGTGCCATGAGATGGGGAAAGTCTAGCCTAGGGTTTGATGCCTGGCAAGGAAAGGCCTGAATCTAACCGAGGCCTCACGGAGAGTGTGTACTGGACGTGTGTTGACGGGAGGAGAAATTCAGCGCGCTAGAGTTGGTTTGGTGCCCCCGATACGAATTGAACGTACGACCTTCGGTTTAGGAAACCGCCGGCCAGTCATAAGTTATGTTTACAGATTCAAGAAGTTACGGAACGACCATCTTGGGATGTGTCGACGGGCAACCTGCGGCGGCACGATTCGGGTCTATGAAGCCAGTCAGTTTGGTTTGGTTCGTTTTTCTTCATGGCGTGCAATGATGCGTTTCCCTGCTTCGATCAAGTCAACATCACTGACAATATGGTATCGGCGGTAAATCGAATCAGTCTTATGACCACTGATACGCATTGCCACCTTTCGTGGAACACCGGAATCTTCCACGTTACTGACTGCGGTTCGCCTGAAGTCATGGAGGAGAGGGCCTCGGTATTGTCGATTGCCAATGTAGCGGCCATCCGGATTGCCCCACGTGCCTAGTCCAACTCGAACGCAAGCTGAACGCCATGCAGACTTGATTGACCGTAGAGGAGTCCCTTCCCGATGGCACACATTTTTACAGGATGGGAAGACTTGGTAAGTATATTCGTGCCAGGCCTCCAGCACGGAATACAGATCGCCACCCATCACAACCTTTCGAGGCTGGGAGGTTTTGGTGTCTTCGCCGTGGAGCTGAATGGTGACAAGTTTGTGTTGATGGTCAAACTGAACTTGGTTCCATTCCAGCCCGAATACTTCACCGCTCCGCATCCCGGTCCAGTAGCAAATGGTAGCTGGTATTTTGGCGTGCTTTGGCAAGGCCTCACGTATCTTGACGAAGTTGTCCCACGAAAAGGTTCCAGCTCTTGGCGCGGCCTCACGCAGGCGCCGCCAACGAGGGGCTTTACTGATAAGGGGTGGGTCCGATTCCAGCGCAAGCCGATACCCTCGCAAAAGAAACGCCATTCGTCGATTTGCTCGAGCAGGGGAGAGGCCGCCGATGATCCATTGTTCGGCTAACTCTTTGAGGTCTCTTCCGGTGACTTGTTCTGCAGGTCGTTTCCCGAAAAGCTCGACCCTGAAATCGTGGATCTGTCGGGGAGAACGAACGGACTTGCGTTTATTGATCTTATAGTCGGTCCTGACCAACTCGCAAATATCTTGAATCGTAGCGGTCGAAAGTTCCGGCCACCCCAATGTGCTACTGAGGGCTCGCCGGCGGAGTTCGCTCACGCCGAAATGCGCATACTTCTTCTTCCAGGCATACAACGTTTGCTCGGCGATGCCGAGTTGGCGACAGAGGTTGCCGTCGTTTTCAGGGGAGGCGTCATGTTCGCGGAGTATCCGAAAAGGTGACCGAAAACGATTCTTATCCGGTGTGGGTGGGTTCTATTAAGGATTCCCAGGGGATGATGGAGTGGGTTGGGGTATGATCTGCGGTGCGGTGTCGCACGGCGGACCGCTAAACGGATTGAGCGGATTGATGCCCGGCATACAGGGTGGTGCGTTGGCTGATCCACCGGCGAGTCCGACGGGAGCGCCGCCCGATGGGGCGAGGCCTCCGGTCGGCATGGCAGGAGGGATGACCGCCAAACCCGGCTCGACGACCGGTGGAGGAGCGATCGGTGGAGGGAACGACGAGACGGGCTCAGACGTCTGAGGCGCTGAGGCACTGGCGCCGCCGACCAATCCCAATCGCGACGTGCCGCCGCTGGCAATCGGCTGGCAGCGGTCGAGTTGAGCCGGACTATCCGTATAGATCAGTGCGCCGGATGCATCGCGACATTCATAGAGGCTCGCATCGACAAGCGGCGCTGTCCATGCATTGATGCTCACGGCCATAAGTCCGGTGAGGTGCCAGAGAACCGCTGTTGAATGTTCGCGCCTCATAAGTGACTCTTCAATTACTTCGCTGGACGCAGCTGAAGCTCTCCCTTCGCTGCATTCATCGTCACTTCAAATTGCCGGAGAAAACTTTGCCCCAACAACCCTTCGACGCCGGGCGGCGCATCCGGCATGTCATGGATCGCGGCTAAGCTCTGTCGCACTTCGGCGCCAGCCAGCTCAATCGAATCCACTCGCACAACTTCTGATTGGACCGATCCTCCAACGGTATGCAAGGTGACCACCGCGACAGGAGGGAGCGAGAAGAGGCCGAGGGTCAGGGCAATCCCATGCGAGAGCAGCGTGTGTGAGGCGCCGGTATCCACGATCAACCGGGCTGTTCGGTCATGATTCAGATGCACCGTCACAACCATCACACCTCCAACTCGCTCAAGCGGCACGGTAACAGTCGTAGCTCGAGCCGAGGCAGCAGGACTCTCATTTGTAATCTGGTTGACGGACTCTGCCGTTTCAGATTTTGATGAGGGAATCAGCGTTGGCTGTACTGGCAGTGACGGCTGAGTCGCAAGGGAAGAACGATCACGGTCATCAGATTCGACCGTCGTGCAGCGCGACAATTGTCCCGGACTATCCGTCAAGACTTGCCTCCCATCGTTGTCGATGCAGAGAGAAAGCGCGTGCGCACATTCGGCCTGGCTGGCGACGATCACCGTGAAGGCATAGGCCGCAACATAACAAGGCCGCGTAGTCATGCCGGTAGGGTATGGCTGGCGGCTGCCGGCGGCTGAGGCGACAACATCCGACCGTCGGCGAACAGCTCGCGGAGGAGCGGACCCATGGGGGAATCTGTCAGGCGTATGCGAACTGATATGCGTGACGGGGCCCCAAGCTTCAAGCGTACCCGCTTCAAGTACGCTTTCACTGTGCCCTCGGTAATCCGGAGGTGTGCGCCAATCCGTTTGTTGCTTAAACCAGCCACCACACCGCGCACGACATTCAGTTCTTGAGGCGTGAGCGACACACGTGACGTCACCTCGCACCCCATGATGCACAGCTAAAATGTAAGAAATATATGGAATGCGTAGAGTATGTAGGAGCTCGAGCTGGAGCGATTCTAGCGCGCACGGACAGCCCCCTCCGAAGCCAACAACCAGCCCTAACGGACAGGAATACTACCGGAGGATCTCGCGCTGACGCAAGTAGACATGTGGCCGTTTGCCCTGAAAACAGCAGAAATACATCCAATTCACCGCAGGCTCAAGAAGGGATACCTCTAAAGAGGTATCCCTCTTTTTCATCTTGTGGTTTGGGCATCAACCTCTGTACAAAGGACACCGTATCAATCAGGTATGTACACGAACCATCTGGATTGCGCATGACAAACCCCTTGTTTCGAGGCCATCCACAACCGGTCGCATCGCCGTTCCCCGAGGGCCTGGCGGCCCGGGGACGCCGGGGGAGGCTCCGCCGATGAGACCCGGACGCGCCGACACCATCGGAGCCTTCGTGCTCCTGCTGAGCAGCCTCATCGCTTCGGCCGTTTTCGCCCAGACCGGCACCCTCCCGCTCGATAGCTATTTGCATGGCAGTGGCGGCACGGCCAATCCCCCAACATTGACTGCCGATCTGCTGCCCTCGATCAGCCTGACCCCCAAGACCAAAGACTCTGCGGCACTGAATTTTTCAGGAGGCAATCCCTGGCAAGCGCTCGGGACTTGGACGCCGCCGACCGGATCGTCTGGCTCCGTCAGCATCACCGCATTAGGGCCGGCACATCTCTGGACCGGACTCAAAGCCAGTGGCGACGTGGGCGGTAAGATTGATTTACTGACGGAAGTGCTGGTGAACGGCGGCGTCATCAGCAGCGGCCTCACGCGCTGTGTGAGCGGGCTCACGGCCTCGGCGCTCACCCCGCAAGACATTACGGTGGCCTTGGGCGCGATCCCCGTCACCACGCTCAATCCGGCCACCCAAAGCCTGGTCATTCGGGTATCGGCGCGCATGGGCACGACCGCGACAAACGCCGCCTGCGGCACCAAGACCAGCGTCACCGGCGTGCGCCTGTATTTCGATTCCTTGCTGCGCTTGAGCCGCCTCACTGTCACGTTCCAGACCCCTCCGCCAGTCCCCGTGGCCGTGATTCCCGATCCGTTCCGTATCAAAGCGGGGACAACCGCCAACGTGATCGCCATTCTGTTTCCCGTGTCCCTGCAGGCCTCCACCTCGGCCACCGTAAGCAGCAGTGATCCGGGGATCGCGACCGTCCCGGAGACCGTGCCGGTGTCGGTCGGGCAACTCTTTCTTCCCATCCCGGTCACCGGCGTGAGCGCCGGAGCGACCCAGGTGGCCGTGACCCTCAACGGCAAAACCGCCTATAGCACCGTGACGGTCATCGGTGGAGCAGCCGCCGTCACCAGCCTGACGCCGCCCTCGCTCAGTATCACCCAAGGCGGCACTGGCAGCCTCACGGTGTCCCTCAATGCCGTGCAGAGCGCGACCACCACTGTGATGCTCACCAGCAGCGCCGCCAGTATCGCGAGCGTCCCGGCGACCGTGACCGTTCAGGCCGGCCAGCTCAGCGCGACGATTCCAGTGGCCGCCAACACCGCCGGGCAGGTCGATATCACCGCCAGTCTCAACGGGACCAGCGCCACCAGTCATGTCACCGTCACCCCGGTTCTGCCGACCGTCGTAGCGGTCCAACCAACGACCAGCCAAGTGGTGGTGGGCGCGAACACGACCCTCACCGTGACACTGTCCTCCGCGCAGGTGGCGGCGACCACCGTCACCCTCACGGCCAATCCAGGCGGAGTCGTGTCGATGCCGGCGATCGTCGTCATCCCGGCCAACCAGACGCAAGCCAGCTTCTCCGTCTCCGGACTGGCCGTGGGCACCGCGATGGTGACGGCCACGTTGAATAGTTCAAGCGCCACCGCCGCCGTGGATGTGATGCCGCCGGCGTTGCAGCTCACGGCCCTGCAGCCGCCCACGCAATCGATCGTCGCGACCGCAACCGGGACGTTAAGCGTGGTCATCAATGCGATGCAGAGCACCCCGACCGACATCGCCCTCAGTGTGGATAATCCGGCGCTCCTGACAATCCCTCTCACGGTCACCGTGCCACCCAATCAATTGACGGCCAGTTTCACCGTCATCGGCAAGGCCACGGGGCTTGCCACGATTACCGCCACGCTCGGGAGCGTCACGAAGACCGCGACCGTGATCGTCACGCCGCAGCCGCCGCAAGTCGCCGCGCTCCTGCCGCCGACGTTGAATGTTATTCAAGGCGCGACCGGAAGTCTCACGCTCACGCTCAATGCGGCCCAAGTCAGCGATACGGCCGTGCCGCTGACGAATAGCAGCGCGACCGTGCTGGATGTCCCGCCGAGCGTCATCATTCCGTCGGGCTTCACCAGCGTCAGCCTTCCCGTCGCCGGCCTCGCGCTGGGCACCGCTACCGTCACGGCCACGCTCAACGGCGCCGTGACCAGCACCATCACCGTTGTGCCGCCTCCGGCCCTCGTCACCGCGCTCGGCCCGGTCCCGCCGGCACCGGCTCCGTTGACACTGGCCAAGGGGCGGGCAGGCGTTCTGCAAGTGACGCTTTCACGGGTGCCGACGGACCCGATCGTCGTCTCGCTCACCAACGCGAATGCCAATCTCGTCACAATCCCGGCCACCGTCACGGTGCCAGCCGGGCAACAGACCGCCGAGTTCCCCGTCACGACACAGCAGGAAGGCACGGCGAGCATCACCGCCAGCGTGAACAGCAGCAGCCAGACCGCTCAAGTAGTCGTCATGGCTGCGGAAGTGAATCTTGTGACCGTGGCCCCCAGCACCCCGACCGCCTTTGCGGGGGAGAGCCTGCTCTTTACCGCCACGGCGATCATGACCGACGGGACGACGCAGCCACTAACCACCGGCCTCACCTGGACCTCCACCAATCCCGCTGTCACCATCATCAGCAGCACGGGATTGGCCACAACGCTGACCGCCGGAACCACGACCATTCGCGCCGCCACCGTGAACAGCCTCGGGCCGATCTCGGGTGAGACGACGCTCACCGTGCAAACGCCGCCGACGTTGATGCTTGCGCCCGCGACCGCCAATCTGTTGGTCGGCCAGAGCGTCACACTGACCCTCACATCGGCCGTCCCGGCCCCCGTCGGTGGACTGCCCATCTCATTCTCGTTCACCGGTCCAGGGACCGTCACCTTCAATCCGCTCTCGCTCCTGATCCCCGCGGGCCAAGCGAGCGGCACCGTGCAAATCACGGCGACGGGCGGAGGCACGACCACCGTCACCGCCTCGGCGCCGGGCCGGCTGCCCGGTAGCAGCGCCCTGACACTGACGAATCCGGTCCCGACTCTGGCGACGATCAATCCGACACAAGTCGCGGCCGCCGGCCCGCCCGTCACGCTCACCCTCACTGGCACGAACTTCGTGAGCACCAGCGTCATTCAGCTGGATGGCGCGCCATTGGCGACGACGTTGGTGAGTGCCACGCAACTCACCGCCCTCGTGCCAATCTCCGCAATCGCCGTGGCGCATGCCGCGTCGGTGACGGTGAGCAACCCCGCGCCGGGCGGCGGCACGTCGGCTCCGCTGATCTTGAACGTGGTCAATGCGTTGCCCGTGCTCACCAGTCTCTCGCCCAGCCAAGTCGTGGCAGGGAGTGCCGCCTTCACGCTCTTTGTGAACGGCAGCAACTTCGTGAGCGCCTCCACCGTCGTGCTCGATGGACAGACCCTCGTCACGGCCTTCGTCAGCGCGAGCCAATTGACGGCGCAAGTGCCGGTGACCGCCGTCACCCCCGCGCGGTCGGCCCAAGTCACGGTGACCAACCCGGCCCCCGGCGGCGGGGTCTCCAATGTCCTGCCGCTGATCATCAATACGCCTCCGGTGGCGAACGCCGGCCGGCCGCAGTCGGCCACGGTGGGACTCCCGGTGACGCTCGATGGGCGAAATAGTCTGGATGCGGATGGCGATCTCCTGACCTTCTCCTGGGTACTGGCGAGCCGGCCGGCGGGGAGTGGGGCCACGCTGCTGAATCCGACCATCGTGCGCCCAAGTTTCACGCCGGATGTGGCCGGGAGCTATCAACTGGAACTGACGGTGAATGACGGCAAGGTGCTCAGTGCGCCTGCTGTGGTCACGGTCACGGCGGCGGCGCCGAATGCGCCGGCCAATCCTGAGCCAGGCCCCAATCGCGCGGCCCTCATCGGCCAGCCTGTCACGCTCGATGGCCGGCTGAGCACTGATCCAGAGGACAGCCGCCTCCGCTATACCTGGACGATCCTGAGCGCCCCGCTCGGCAGTGCCGCGCCGCTGACGAACAACACCTCCGTCCAAGCGAGCCTCACACCGGATCTCGCCGGGGACTATCTCATCAATCTCGTCGTCAACGACGGCACGCAAGACAGCGCCCCGGTGGCCGTCAAGATTTCGGCCACCAGCGGCAATGCCGCGCCACAGGCCGAGGCCGGACGCGACCGGAACCTATTGGCGAGTGCGGTGGTCACGCTTGATGGGAGCGCCAGCCGCGATCCCAATCCCGGCACGACACTGACCTACACGTGGACCCTACTCTCAGCCCCCCTGGGGAGCAGCGCCACGCTCACGAATCCCACGACCATCGCGCCCACGTTCACGCCGACCGTGACGGGCCTCTATCTCGTGCAGTTGGTGGTGAACGACGGTCTCGTCGACAGTCCGCCGTCGGTGGTGCTCCTCACAGTTGCCTCGCCGAACGCCGCACCCAATGCGGACGCCGGGGTGGATCAACGCGTCGCGCAGACCGAAGTCGTGACGGTGAACGGCACGGGCTCGACCGATCCCAATAGCGATCCGCTGACCTATCAGTGGAGCCTGGTCTCAGTGCCGACCGGCAGCACCACGGCGCTGGTCAATCCCACCGCCGCGCAGCCGACCTTCGCCGCCGATCTTTCCGGATTCTACGTCGCGCGGTTGATCGTCACTGACAGCACGGGGCTCAGTTCCGCGCCGGCGCTGGTGGTCATCAAGGCCCAGGCGGTCACCGCCTTGGCGGTCACGCCGGTCAACCCCTCGATCCAGCTTGGCCAGACCCAGGCCTTCGTCGCCACCGCAACCATGGCGGATAATTCCACCAAGGTCCTGACCGCCAGCGTCACCTGGGCGAGCAGCGTGCCCGCCGTCGCCACCATCAATGCCAATGGACTCGCCACGTCGGTCGCCTTCGGCACCACTGGCATCACCGCCGCCGCTGGCACCATCACGAGTCCCGTGCAGACCTTGCGCGTGCTGCCGCTCGCGCCGACCATCACCACGGTCACGCCGACCACCGGTCCCATCGGAACCGCCGTCACCATCACCGGCACGAATCTGCTCGGCAACGGTCCCGGCACCACCACGGTGACATTCAATACCGCGAATGCTGTCCTCACCGCCGTCACCGCCACGTCGATAACCACCACGGTGCCGCAGGGAGCGACGACGGGCCTGATTACGATTACGACGCCGGGCGGTACCGCTGTTGGTCCGCAGCCGTTTACGGTCACAACCTCGCAAGACTTCACCGTAGCCGCAGCCCCAGGGGCGGTGTCAGTGGTGCGCGGCCAGCCGACGACCGCCCAAATTCAGGTGACCAACGGTGGACCGAATCCGGTCACCGGCTTTGTGTCGCTCGCCGCGACCGGTCTGCCGGCCGGGATGTCCGGCGCCTTCACGCCCACGCAAATCGCGGGCGGCCAAGTCGCGACACTCACCTTGAACAGCGGCGCCGCACCGACGGGACTGGCCACCATCACGATTTCAGCCACCGCCGTGATCGACGGGCAGACGATTATTCGACAGAGTCCGTTGCAAATAAATGTGCTGGCGGCAGGGACGACGACATTAGCCGGACGCATTCTGGCGACCAAAGACGATGCCCCGATCCCTGGGGCGCGGGTCAAACTCGGAGCGCTTAGCGCCCTGACTGATGCGAGCGGGAACTTTCTCTTCTCGACTGTACCGACAGGGCCACAAGTCCTGCTCATTGACGGGCCGTCTGCGTTGTACCCGGGCGATCTCCCTGTGCCTGTGACGATCACTCCGAACATTGCGAATATTTTGTCCTATCCCGTCTACCTCCATGAGGTGAGCCTGAATTACTTCCCGCTTGTTCCGGGCCAGGCGACCGTGGTTCAACCACCGGACATTCCTGATTTTTCTATGATCATTCCCGCCGGCACGACCATCATGGGCTGGGACGGGCAGCCCAATGTGAAGGTCTCGGTGACGCGTGTTCCCATCGATCGGTTGCCACTCCCTCCGATTCCGCCGGACGTGGCGACGCCGTGGGTCTACATGTTCAACTTCGGCAAATCCGGTGGCGGCTATCCCAGCCGACCCATCCCGATTGTGTTTCCCAACGAAACCGGCTCAGCGCCGGGTACGCGCGTTGATCTGTGGTACTACGACGAGTCGCCAACTCCGGATGCGACCTCCAATCAATGGAAAATCTATGGCCAAGGGACGGTCAGCGCAGATGGACTCCAGATCGTGCCAGACCCCGGCGTCGGGCAGCCAAAATTCTGTTGCGGAGGAGGCTTCCCGGCCCCCGCTCGCGAGGCGAAAGGGCCAGGCACCGATACGCTGGCTGGAGATCCAGTCTCGATTTCAACGGGGATGTTCCACCTGGAGGTGACCGACCTGGTCCTCCCGGGTCGCATTCCTGTGGTCATTCGGCGTGGCTATCGGTCCCAGATCGTCCCTCCAACAACATCTCCCCGACGATTCCCTCGGACACTGGTGAATCTCGAAGAGTTCGGCATCAATACCGCACTTTTAGAGTATAACGACCGTCTCACGTTCAGCGCGGCCACAGTCATCTATACCACCGGGTTCGAGCGGTCGATGCTGACCCGCAGTGCCGAGGGGGTCTATACGTCCAATCGCGCACCATTTCTTCGTGGACTCGTGGTGCGCGTCAATCAAGATGGATCCAGCACGCTGCGCGAGAAAAACGGGACCATTCGAAGCTTTGGAGCCGACGGGTGGCTGCAGCGCATTACCGACCGCAACGGCAATGCCGTGACCATCGTCCGCAACGGGAGTCAAATTCAGCAGATTCTCGAACCCGGTGGCCGGGCCCTCACCTTTACGTATAGCGGGGGACTAATTTCCCAGATCACGGATCCACTGGGCCGCACCGTCCGGTACACCTATGAAATCAACCCCACCCCGGCTCGGTCCTTTACCAGGCTGAAAGAAGTGACCAATCCGGCCAATGGTGTCACCCGGTATGACTACAACCCGCAGGATTGCATCACCGGCGTGACCGACGCTCGTGGGATTCAATACTTGACCAACGAGTATATCCAGATCGGGACCGAGTGGGCGGTCTCTCGCCAAACGCAGGTGGATGGTGGAGTGTGGCAGTTCAACTACATCCTGAACGGATTGACGGTGACTCAAGCCACGGTCCTCGATCCACGTAGCCATGCCTCAGTCAGTCGATTCAACGGATTGGGTTTCAACATCGGGCACATCTCCGCACAAGGGCAAGTATCCAAGACGAGTCGAGACTATCGCACCAACGACGTGATGGAAGTCCGCGATCCGCTGAATCGCCTGACCAAGTACACCTATGATCTAGCGGGAAACGTGAACTCTGTCCTTGATCCGCAACAGAACCCGACAATCTTTGAATACGAAACGAATTTCAACCGCGTGACCAAGATTACGGATGCGCTCAACCAGAACACACGTTTTACCTATGATCCTTCAACCGGCAACCTCCTCACGACCACCGATCCGCTCAATCACGCCACGGCGATCAGCTATAACCAGTTCGGCCAACCGATCAGCGTGACGGATGCGTTGGGGAACGTGACCCAGTTTGAATACGACGAGGTGGGGAACCTCATCGCCACCGTCGATCCCTTGGGCAACCGCATGCTCCGCTTCTACGACGCCGTCTCGCGGTTAGTCGCCATGGTGGACGCACGTGGGAAGAGCACACAATTTACCTACGATGCGCTGAACCGCGTCACGCAGATTCAGGATGCCATCAACGGCATCACCGGCTTTACGTATGATCCGAACGGAAACTTGCTGACCGTCAGTGATGCCAAAAACCAGGTCACCACGTACACCTATGACAACATGGATCGGTTAGCCACGCGGAAAGATGCACTCAACCGGATTGAGAGTTATCAGTACGATCCCGCGGGGAACCTGACGACCTTCACGGATCGGAAGGGACAACAGACGACGTTCCAGTACGATGCCTTGAACCGCCGGATTAGTGCCACGTATGCCGACGCCACCACGACATTTACCTACGATTCCGTTGGGCGATTAATCAAAGCCAGTGATACCGCTCCTAGTGCTGGGACTATCGACTTCGCCTACGACATTTTGAATCGGCTGACTCAGGAGACTACCCCGTTGGGGACTGTGAGTTACCAATATGATGTGCTGGGCCGTAGAACTCAGATGGTGGCGAATGGGCAGCAGCCGACAAGCTATCAGTACGATGCCGCCTCACGACTGACGCGCGTGGAACAAGGATCATTGTTTGCGGCATTGGGCTACGATAATGCTAATCGGCGGACGAGCCTTGGCTATTCGAACAACACCACAACCAGCTATGCCTATGACCTCGCGTCACGCCTCACGAGCATCACACACAATGGGCCCAGTGGAGTCATCGAAGCACTGACCTACACGTATGACGTGGCAGGGAATCGTCTGAATCAGTCTCGCGCAAACGGCACGGCGAGTGCTTTGCCCAATCCTGTTACAGCTGCAAGTTATGACGCGGCGAATGAACAGACCGCATTTGCTGGGGCGACGCTCACCTATGATGCGAACGGCAATCTCACGAACGATGGCGTGAATACCTATCAGTGGGACACAAGAAACCGACTGATCGGTATGAACGGCGTGACCAGTGCTAGTTTCGCGTACGATCCAGTCGGGCGGCGTGTAACTAAAACTGTTAATGGAGTCCCCACACGGTTTGCTTACGATGGCAAAGACATTACATCTGAGATCAGCGGTGGCGCAGTCGGTGCGAACTACTTGCGCTCTCGTGACATTGATGAGCCATTTATTAGGCAATCAGATGCTGGGAACGAACACTACCATGCAGATATTTTGGGTAACACCCTGGCTCTATCGTCAGATACTCAGGCGTTAGGAGCTGCATATACATATGAGCCATTTGGAGAGACGGTAACAACGGGGGGTAGCAGGAACACGTTCCTGTACACGGGGAGGGAACAGGATGATACCGGGCTGCTGTACTATAGAGCGCGCTATTACAGTCCTGTGCTTAAGAGATTCCTATCACAAGATCCTATCGGAATTTCAGGAGGCCTTAATCTCTATCGCTACGCACGAAATAATCCGACTAGATTTACTGATCCTCAAGGACTATTTGTCCCTTTGGTTCATAAAATAATTGCCAAGACTGCTCTAAAGCTTGAAGGATGTAGCGACGATTTTGCGAACAAGGTTGCTCAAGCAGATGCTGATGCAGATAGTGACCCAGCGTTTCCAACTACTGATCCGAAGAACGCACATTGGCATGGGCAGCAAGGGCCAAACGATCCTACGGCACAAGCTGCCATGCGAGAGAGTGAAATGCACATAAGGCGACTAATGGGTTCGGGAACCATTCAGGGCCTTGGTGGTGCTATGCATTCAACCGAAGACCCTTTCTCTGACTCACATGGATGGAGCCCTGCGTTGCCTGATGACTTTACGGATCCCATTAATGACTGGAATTGGATACAGCACGTATCGGCTGACATGTTTCCAAGCGATGACCAATTTTGGAGTGCTGTGTCAGCGGATCGCCGACTAATTCAGCAATGGAAGCAGCAAAAGGGAAGAGGAAAGGATTCTTGTCAGTAGCTATGATTGCAGTGCTACGAGATGTGTCTTTGTTATTAAGTGACAGGCTTGTATTAATGACCGAATGATGAGTGAGTGCGAAGCATGGCCCGAATTCGATTGAAAAGAAAGCGGTTAATTTTTGCATTTATAGTTGGTTGGTCAATAGCATTCCTTGCATGGAATCTTATGAGTAGCGATGCCCCTCTTCTGGGGACTTCTGGAGGACTCCACGGGTTTGCTTTCATTTTAATGGTTGCCGTGTTTCCTGCGTACATCGCAAGTGGATTTATTTCAGGGAATCCACATCAACCTTCATTAGCACTGACCTGCATCCTCGCGTTTCTGCTTTGGTTTATTGTTAGTTATCTTTTCTCAGCCATTTTATTTCGTACTGAGGAAACGGCAGAAATGGATCGGTAAGAAAAATGGTCAGGGGAAGAAAACCGGGACATTCTGCGTTGTTTGGACGACTAATAGGGATCGGCTGAATTTCTGATGGCGACTGTGGCTGAAAAAGAACCGATATTTGTTGAGCGACGTGGGGATGCGACGGATCGCGTAACCACCATCACCGACGCGCGCGGGATCACCTATTTGACGAACACCTACTGTGGCGGGACCGCCACCTGTCCGCTCGATCCGGCCGTGGCGACGCAAACGCTGGCCGATGGCAGCGCCACGAGCTTCGACTATCTGTCCGTCAACCAGGCCGTCATGCAAACCACCGTCACCGATCCGCGCGGGAAACAGACGGTGCATCGCTTCAATAGCCGCGGTCACGAGATTGCGGCGGTCGATGCCGTGAGCCAACAGACGCGCCTGACCAGAGACTACGTCACCAATCAAGTCTCCGAAGTCCGTGATCCGCTCAACCGGCTGACCAAGTACACGTACGATCTGGCCGGCAATGTGAACTCGATCCTCGATCCCCAAGGTAATCCGACGATCTTCGAATACGAATCAACGTTCAACCGAGCCACCAGAATCACCGATGCGCTGAATCAGCAGACGCGGTTTACCTACGATCCGGCGAACGGCAATCTCCTCACCAGCCTTGACCCGCTCAATCATGCGACCGCCATCAGCTACAACCAGTTCGGGCAACCGGTCAGCGTGACGGATGCGTTGGGGAACGTGACCCAGTTTGAATATGACGAGGTGGGGAATCTCAGCGCCACCATCGATCCCCTCGGCAATCGCACGCTCCGGTTCTACGATGCTGTCTCGCGCTTGGTGGCCATGGTGGACGCCAGGGGCAAGAGCACGCAGTTCACCTACGACAGCGTGAACCAAGTCACCCAGCTCACCGACGCGCTGAATGGGACTACCACCTTTACCTACGATCCGAATGGGAATCTCCTGACGCTGAGCGATGCGAAGAATCAAGTCACCACCTATACCTATGACAACATGGATCGGCTGGTGACGCGGACAGATGCGCTGAACCGGACCGAGAGTTATCTGTACGATCTGGCCGGCAATCTCACGCGTTTTACGGACCGCAAGAATCAGATCACAAACTTCCAGTATGACCCGCTCAATCGCCGGACGTTGACCAGCTATGCCGACAGCACCAGCGTCGCCGTCGCCTATGATGCCGTGGGGAATGTGACGAAGCTGACCGACAGTGCCAGCGGCGTCATTGATTGGGCCTACGATGTGCTCGACCGCGTGACGCAGGAAGTGACGCCGCAGGGGATCGTGAGCTACAGCTACGATGTCCTGAGCCGCCGCCAGTCCATGCGGGCGAATGCCCAGGCGCCGGTCACCTATAGCTACGATGCCAATTCTCAGCTCACCCAGGTGGCGCAAGGCCCGCTCTCCGGCATCCTCACGCACGATGCCCTCGGCCGCCGCACGCAGCTGCAACGGTCTAACGGCGTCGCGACGACCTACAATTACGATCCGGCCTCCCGGTTGTTGGGGATCACTCATGCCAAGGGGGCCACGGTCCTGGAGCAGCTCGCGCAGGGGTTTGATCAAGCGGACAACAAGACGCAGGTCAACCAGCTCATTCACACAGCCACCGCATTACCGCCTGCTGTCATCGCCGCCTACGATGCGGTGAATGCGCAGACGCAATTTAACAGCACGACATCACAAACTCTGGGCTACGATCCGAATGGCAACCTGGCCACCACGACGGAACCAGCCGGAGCCACGACCTATGCCTGGGATAGCCGGGATCGGCTCACCGGCCTCACGAGCCCCAGCCTCACGGCGAGTTTTCAGTACGACGCCCTGGATCGACGGATCAGCAAAACCATCAACGGCGTCACCAGCACCTATCAGTACGATGGCGCCGATCTCCTGACCGAAACCGGGCCCACGCAAGCCACCTATCTGAGTTCATTGAATATCGATGAACCGCTCGTGCGGCAGACCTCAGCAGGCAACGAGTTCTATCTGGCCAACGATCTCGGCTCCACCCTCGCCCTAACCGACGATACTGGCGCGGTCACGACGAGCTATACCTACGGCCCGTTCGGGACCACGACCGTCACTGGCACCTCGACCAATCCTGTGCAGTTCACAGGCCGTGAGAACGATGGTACCGGCCTCTATTACTACCGGGCCCGGTACTACAGCCCCAGCCATGGACGGTTCCTGGCCGAAGATCCACTGGAGTTTGGTGCTGGGGATGCGAATCTGTATGGCTACGTAGGCAACAACCCGACGAACTTTACTGATCCGACAGGCGAAAAGATCAAGCTCCCGCCGGGGTTGAATAAGTGCATCGTCGGGATGATCAAGGCCATCGCGAAGATCGCTGGAATCAATCTTACTCTCCGCAAACCGGACGTCGATCCAACCGATCTGCTGGATGCGGCGAAGGGGTGTATCGGGGGAGGAGGGAGTGCGGGGAGCAAAGCATCCAATGGGAGCACTCCTGCAGGTAGACCACATACCAAGCATTACGATCAAGAGACTGGGCCTAAGCGGAACATTCCTGGAAGTGTTGTCGATAACACCATAGATAACTACCCAGGGGTTCCAGCTGGGGGTGGAAAGACAGCCCATTATGATCCTAATAATAATGTAACAGTTGTGACCGGTGATGGTGGCTCTATTGTGAGCGCGCATAAAGGTCCTCCAAGATCAGGACAGGTGAAAAAATGAGGCAGAGAAAATATCCTTTAGTCCATAAGAAAAACAAAATGCTCGAGATTATTCTTAAGGACCCTGAGAAGTTAGAGGAAAGAACTGTTCAAACCACGTTTGTTTTGGATTTCAATAGTGAAGATGAGGTGATTGGTATCGAAATCATCAACCTTAGGAGTATTGCTGGACCTAATGTTCTTGCTGGCTACGTTTGGGATTCGGAAACATCAAATATGGAAATTCATGTTAGTTACGATGAAGATGCCGACGCATTCTACCTAAGTCTTTCAGGCGATCGCTCGCTTAAGCAAGGAGTAGTTGATGGAAACCTTGTGTTGGATTCAGAGGGGTGCGTTATTCGCATGGAATGTGACCCATCGGCGTGTAAGTGAGGAGAGAGAAAATGGAGCTAGCTCAGGCTACTTTAATCTTCTTCAGTTAATTTAGGCGACGATGGCTTTGGAAAAGGAAAAAGGTGTCAGTCATTTTTCTCGGGACAGTGTCCCGTCCGCGTGTCCGCGATGGACAGGCACCGAGTTGCGAGAGAGTTTTTCGACGAATGGACCTGTTGAAGCGACATCATGACGGGGTTTTGAGGAGGAGAAGAAAAGGGGACAGGCTACTTAAATTTTCTCCCGTTACTTCAGATGGCAATGTTGTTGAAGTTTTTAAAATGTGATGGCTCACACTTTGACGAGTCACAAACCGTGATGCGGATGCGTGCAATGACACAATTGTTCCTCAGCCTCCTGTGGGCGGCGGTGCTGCTGGTCAGCCCTGTGCTGGTGCCTGCCGACCAGGCGACCTACATCTATGACGACCTGGGCCGTCTGTCGCAGGTGATCGACGGGACGGGGAATGTCGCGACGTATAACTACGATGCCGTCGGCAATCTGCTGTCGATCGCCCGCAACACGGGCGGCGTGGGCGCGCCGACCATTACCGGCCTGACGCCGAACAGCGGCTCTGCTGGCTCAACCGTCACGGTCACCCTCACCGGCACGAATCTGACCGGCGCATCGCTGGCGACGGACAACCCCGGCATGCTCGTGCGCAACGTGGTCACGACGCCGACATCCATCTCCGCTTCGTTCGTGATTGCCTTCTCCGCCCGCCCCGGTGCGACAGCTGTGATGGTGACCACCTCGACTGGCTCTGCGACGGCGAGTTTCTCTGTGAATGCGTCGGCTCCGGTGCTGTCGGCGCTGTCTCCCACATCTGGCCCCGTCACCAGGCTCGTGACGATCACCGGCAATGGGTTCAGCTCCACGGCTGGCTTGAATCAAATCCGTTTTAATGGTGTGACGGCGACCACGCTCTCCGCCACGGCGACGAGTCTCACGGCCCAGGTGCCTGCCGGGGCGACGACCGGCCCGGTCACCGTGACAGTCGGGAGCCTCACCTCGAATGGGCTAACATTCACGGTCGCCAATGCCGGGCCTCCACCGACACTCACAGCGGTTGCGCCGAACATTGGCTCCGTCCAAGGCGGCCAGCAAACGACCTTGACCGGTACGAACTTTGTCGCGGGCACGACCGTCAAGATCGCCAACAAACCGGCGGCGGTGCTCACGCTTCTGTCGGCGACCAGCATGATTGTGCAGATGCCCGCGTCGGTGCCCGGTCCCGCCGATGTCGTGGTGACGAATACGAACGGCGATGCGCTGTTGCAGAACGGCTACACCTATCTCTCCGGCGCGCCACAGAAGATCGGCACGATCACGCCGACGATGGGGTTGATCAATATCCCGCGCAATGTGCCGGTGACGGTGTCCTTCTCACGGCCGGTGGATCGCGCGAGTATCACGACGGCGACCGTTGCCTTCACCCAAGGCGTGACGCCGGTGGCCGGGACCTTCAGCTTCGATTTCGGCGATACGGTGGTGACCTTCCGTCCAACCGCCCAGTTGGCTGCGACCACAGCCTATACGTTGTCGCTCACGCAAGGGATCAAGAGTGTAGACGGTGTGCCATTGGATGGCCCGTTTATTGGCTCGTTCACCACAGGGACCAATAGCGATACGGTGTCGCCGATGGTGACGATCAGCCCCGCCAATGGCGCGACGAATGTGCCGTTCAATACCTCCATCGTTCTGACCTTCTCCGAGCCGGTCAATCCCAATACGGTGAATGCGGCGACGGTGCTGGTGGTCAGCCAGGGCGAGGCCCGCGCGGGTACGATCACGTTTGGCCAGCAGAATACCTTTGCGATCTTTACCCCGGCCTCGCCCTTCTTTCCCACTGCCGCTGCGACGGTGACGGTGCTGGGGCTGGTGACGGACCAGGCGGGGAATGCGCTCCAAGGCGCCGGCGGGATCGGCACCAGTGTCGCCGCGACCTTTACAACCGGCAATGTGGCCGATCGCTTCCCGCCGGTGGTGCTGCAAGTGCTCCCGGCCAACGGCGCGACGGGCGCGAGTGTGCGCACGAGTATCTCGGCAACGTTCAGCGAATCGATCAATCCCGCGAGCATCACGCCGACGACGTTCCAGGTGAGCAGCGGCGGGGTGCCGATTCCCGGCAGCTTTGTCCTGACCAATCTGAATCAAGGCGTGACCTTCATTCCGAATAATCCGTTCCCGCCGGTGTCCACAGTCACCCTCTCCATCAGCAATGTGGCGGATGTGGTCGGCAATGTGATGGTGCTGCCGTTTACCAGCAGCTTCCAGACGCAATCGGCCATCGATAACGTTCGGCCTTCGGTCCTGCGGCCCAGCCCAGGCTCATTCATTTTCCAGGCGTCGCCGCCGACGAATACGAATGTGCCGTTAAATTTCAAGCCGATGATCGCGTTCGACGAACGAGTGAATCCAAGCACCGTGAATAGCACGACGTTTACGCTGAGTCAGACCAACGTGGGAACCATCCCGTCCATCATCACGATGGCCCCAGACGGTCTCTCCGCTCTGTTGACACCGACGCAGCAGTTGTTGCCGAATACCATCTATTCCGTTGGGTTTACCAGCGGCATTCAAGACCTCGTGGGCAATCAGCTCTTCAATCCAGGCAGCGTGGGTTTCACGACCGGGCCGGTCGCCATCGATAGCACCTTGCCGGTGGTCGTGGAGGCCAGCCCTGCCACCGGCACACTGAATCTGCCGGTCAATGCGACGGTCACGGTGTTGTTCTCTGAGCCGGTCTCGTTCACCTCGATCACGCAGCAGACGGTGGTCCTGTCGTCTGGCGGTGTGCCGGTGAATACGCAGTTCACGCTGGAGCGGAACAATACGGTCTTGCGCATCAAGCCGGCCAATCTGCTGACGCTCCAAGCCAGCAAGTTCTATGAATTGACGGTGACGCCCGGTGTGCTGGATCTCGCCGGCAATCCGCTCGGGGCGATCTATTCCAGTTCATTTACGACCGGCTCGGCAACTGATACGACCGGGCCAACGGTGACGACGTTCAATCCGGCGCATTTGGCGACGGGGGTGAACCGGCAGACAGCGATTGCGGTGACCTTCAGCGAGCCAATCAATCCGATCTCCTTGACCTCGACGGCGTTCAATATGGGCGGCGCCGCCGGCACGCTCGCCGTCTCGCCGGATCGGCGGACCGTGACCTTTACACCCACGTTCCCGTTCTTTGCGAATAGCAGTATCTCTCTGAGTACCACCGGGGTCGAAGACCTGACCGGCAATACCGGCAGCGGCAGCGCCTTCTTCACCACGGCTCTCGCGCCCGGCACGATCACGGCCAATCTTCCGACAACGGCGGCAGGCACGGCCAATCCCGATACGCTGTTCTCCGATGGGATCACCACCACGACGATCACGATGAACAATATCAGTAGCGGCAGTTCGCTCACCTTGGTGCCGAACGGGACGACTGTCGGCGTGATGACCATCGATCCCAGTGCGGCTGTAACCGGGGGCGGCGCGATTCTCAATGGCCTTCAGAGTCCTGCCGATCCGCGGGTTCGTCTCTTTACGACGTTTGGAGGAAGCATCACGTTTACCTATCGCTCACCCAACGAACCGCTGCCCAAAAACAGCGGCAGTGGCATACGTCTCGTGAGTGTCGATGCCGCAGGAGCACCCGTTACGCAGATTGCCACCGTCAGTGTATCGCTGGTACGGAGCAGCACCTTTCTGCCCGCACGAAATCCGAGTGCCTTGCTGGCCAATGGGACCAGCACCGGGGAGATGAGCTTGATCGTGCGTGATGCCCGTGGCAATCCAGTTCCCGCAGGGGAACAGGTCGCGGTCACATTTGAACCGGTGTTTCCGCCGACCAATAGTACCTCTGTCGGAGGCGGCATTATCAATGGTGGAACGGCCGCACCCGATCCCCGGTTCAAGTTGTTTACGACGCTCAGCGGGGGATTGATTACCTTCACCTACACGGCACCGATTCAGGCCGGCAATCAAAACACCAGTGCCGCCCTCCAGATGGCGGAAATCGACAGCAATGGCCAGATTGTCAAACAGGTCACAACCTTCGATGGGCTAGCTGATCGCTTTACCCTTAATGGGACGACGGGATTCACAGGCCCTCAGCCAGCCGTCCTCGCCGTGTCGCCTGCGCATACGCAGAGCGGGGTGGGGACGAATGCGACGGTGGATGTCCTGTTCAGTCAAAGCCTCGACCCGGCCACCGTGAGTGCCAGCACGTTCAGTGTCACCAGCGGCAGTGCGGTTCCAGGGGGCTATTCATTCTTGGCCACGGACCGTGGACCGAACACGCTTGTGCGGTTTACACCGACGGTTCCGTTTGCGCCATCCGGCACCTTTACGGTGGCCATCACGGTTGGCATTAAGAATACCGCCGGGATTCCGTTACTGAGTCCGAGTGCCGTGACGTTCTCGACGGGCACTGTGCCGGATACGATTCCGCCGAGCGTAACGGATGTGATGCCGCCGGGCGGCAGCGCGGATGTCGCCACGAACCGGCTGCTGACGGTGCAATTCAGTGAACCGATCAATGCCACGACGGTCAGTGCGACGACCGTCACGGTTTCGAACAGCGGCACGCCGGTGAGCGGCCGCCTGTCGCTTGGAACCGGACCCAACGGCCCCAATACCGTGGCGACGTTCCTGCCGAATCAGCTCCTAAGCGCAACGACCGGCTACGATGTGGCCTTGTCGCCGGCTATTCTCGACACGGCAGGAAATCCCTTGGTTTCGTTTGGGTCATCCTTTACCTCCGGTACCGGAGTCGATAACTTCAAGCCGAGTGTGGTGAGCAGCAGTCCGCTCTTCCACGAGCGGTTCAGTGTGCCGAAGAATATCCCGCTGAACACGAAGATTGTTGTGATCTTCAGTGAGCCCATGAATCCGCTCACCCTCACCACGAATAGCGTGCAGGTGACGTTCACGTCAGACGCGAGCACTGCCAGTGTGCCCGTGAGCGGCGCGCTCGAGATCTCCGCAGATCTTCGCACCGTGACCTTTGCCCCGGCTCAGCCGTTGGCCCCCGCAAGCACGTATTCGGTCACCTTGGGAAGCGGCATCACCGATCTCGCGGGCAACACGCTCCTGCCAGTGCTAGGGACCTCCTTTGTGACGGGTGTCCAAGCGGCAGAGTCCACACCATTGACCGTCACGATGAGTCCCGCCGGTGGCGACACGAATATCGCCCTCAATGCGCCGGTCACCTTCCAGTTCTCACGATCCGTGGCGCCGACGACCCTGACTGCCAGTACGGTGACCGTCACCGGCAGTGGGGGGCCGATTCCTGGCACCGTCACGTTTGAACAAGAGAATCGTCTGGTGCGCTGGAAGCCGGCCAATCTGATTCAGTTTGCGCCCAATACGCTGCATACCGTCTCGATCTCGACGGGCGTGACTGACCTGGCGGGAGTGCCGATGGCGGCGGGTGTGAGCAGCAGCTTTACGACCGGCGCGGGGACTGACACCACCCTTCCCACGTTGGTCAGTTCAAATCCATCGAATAACAGTACCGGCCTCGCGAGAACGACGACGGTGTCAGTGACGATGAGCGAACCGATTAATCCCGCCACCCTGGTGATACCCAGCTCGGTGAGTCTTTCCGGGCCCGGGGCACAAAGCGTCGGTTTCAACAGTTCAGTCCCTGGCACCGTGACCGTGTCTCCCGATCGGCGGACGATTACCTTTGCCGCCTCGCAGCCATTCCTCGCGAATCAATTCTATAGCTTGAATGTCGGTGGGGTGGAAGACCTGGCTGGAAACAAGGTGGCGAACAATACCCTCACCAGCTTCACCACGGGGTTTGCTGCCGGGACGACGTTGTCTTCCTTGCCGAGCACCGCGACGGTGCTGGCCAATCCTTCGACGCTGTTTGCCGACGGGCTCCAATCGACCACGATCATCGTGTCAGGAGTCGGGCTCCCGAGCGGGACCTTGGTTCCCAATGGAACGACGGTTGCCGTGACGGCTGATCCGGCTATTAGCGGCACCTCAGCGGGCGGGGTCATTCTCGGGGGCACCCCGAGTCCCACCGACTCCCGATTCAAACTCTTCACGACGTTCGGAGGCGGGTTCAGCTTTACCTATATCAGCCCGAATCGTCCGGACTTGACGTCAGCGGGAACCGGTATTATCCAGATTGCATCCGTGGATGTCGCTGGAACGCCGGTGAGCCGTGCGGGTACGCCGTTGATCGCCTCGGGGACTGTGAGCTTGGTCCGTGGCAATCTCCTCACATCATTTTTCAACCCTGGCAATTCAAGCGCCGCAGCGTTACGGGCCAACGGCACCAGCACAGCCGATGTGACCCTGACATTGCTGCGAGGCAGTTCCCCTGCGCCTGCGGGTTCACGATTGGCTGTCACGGTGGATTCAGTGTTCCTGCCGTCGGCAGGCGGCACGATCAATGGCGGACTTCCGGCCAGCGATCCGCGATTTAAGATCTTCACGACCTTGCCGGACGGAACCGTTGAGTTCACGTACACGTCGCCGCTCTTGTTATCCGGTACCGGCACGGGGGTTTTCCAAGCGGCAGTTGCCGATACCAGCGGAACCATCTTAGGCCCCATTCAATTTCAAGGGCTGTTATCGCTGAGCGCCACGACTGGATCTTTGTCGCCGCTACCGGTCGTCGTCGCGCTCTCCCCAGCCGGTACCCAAAACAGCGTTGGCACCAATGCCAGAATCATGGCGAAGTTCAGCCAGCCGCTGGACCCGACGACGGTCTCCTCCTCGTCCTTCACCGTCACGAGTGGCTTTACCACGATCAGCGGCACCCGCACAGTGAGCGCGAGTGAGCGCGGGCCGAATACGGTGGTCACATTTGCCCCATCCGCTCCGTTGCCGGCGAATAGTTCCGTGAACGTCGCCATCACCAGCGGGATGAAGAATAGCGTGGGAGAGCCGCTCCTGCTGACCACGTTGAGCAGTGCCACGTTCTCAACCGGGCCGGGGCCTGACACGGCGGCTCCTTCCATTACGCAGGTGAATCCGCCCGATGGCGTGCTGTCGGCCGGCACCAACAATGTCATCACCGCCGAGTTCAGCGAGCCGATCAATGCCACCACGGTGTCGACTTCGACGTTCATCGTGTCGGCGGGCGGGGTGCCGGTCAACGGACGTGTAAAAGTCATCACTGGGCCGCGCGGTCTGAACACCCAGGCCGTCTTTACGCCGGATCAGCTCCTGGGCAGCACTGTGACCTATGCCGTTGCGATCGGGACGGGCATCACGGACGCCGCCGGCAATCCGCTCACGGCTCCGTTCAATTCCGCGTTTGGAACCGGCAATGGGATCGATAATTTCCAGCCGAGCTTGGTGAGTGTGAGTCCGCAAAACGGAGCCAAGGGGGTCGCGCTGAATGTGCGGGTGACGGCGCGCTTTAGCGAGCCGGTCAATCCGCTGACGATTCATGCCGGTACATTCGGGGTGTCGGGACTCACCGGGACTATCGCAGTGGCCTCAGATCTGCTGTCCGCAACCTGGACACCTACTCAGCCACTCTTGCCCAATACGGCCTATAGCGTGCTCGTTCAGACCAATGGGACTGATGCGATCAGAGATCTCGCGGGGAACGTGATGCTCACACCAGGGTTCAGCGCAGGTCTGGGTGGCTTCACGACCGGCAGCGGGCCGATTGATACGACCGGGCCTCAGGTGCTGGTGGTGAGTCCTGCCGATACGACGGCCAGTATGCCGATCAATGGCCAGGTGGTGGTGCAGTTTTCCGAACCGCTCGCGGCTCCGTCTGTGCACGGGCAAACGGTGACGGTTGCCGCCGGTGGCGTGCCGATCCCCGGGACCATCACGCTGGAACAAGCGAATACGGTGGTGCGGTGGAAGCTCCCGGTGCTCACCCAGTTTGCGGCGAACACGCTCTACACGGTAACCGTAACTACGGGGGTGACGGATCTCGTCGGCAACCCATTGAACAGCACATTCACCAGCACCTTTACAACAAGTACCGGAGCGGATACGGCGGCGCCGACCGTCACGAGCGTGACACCGGCCACGGGTCTGACGAACGTGTCACGCGCAACGCAGGTGACGGTCACTTTGAACGAGGCCATTAATCCGGCCACGGTGGTTTTGGCCGATGCCTTCTCCGGTGGGACCTTCAATCTCACTTCGGGCGCCATCTCTGGCATGGTGCAGGGAACCGTCGTGGTATCGCCTGACCGCAAGACCCTCACCTTCACACCGGCGTTCCCGTTGTTGGCCAACCAACTCTTCACGGTGAGCCTGTCGCAGGTTGAGGACCCGGCAGGGAACAAGATCACATCCTCCAGCAGCTTTCGAACGGAATTTGCTCCTGCCACCAACCTGACTGCCTTGCCGACCACGGCGGTGGTGAGCAGCAGTCCGACACAGCTGTTCGCCGATGGGCTGACCTCCTCAACCGTGACGGTGACCAACATTGTGCGCAGCGGGATTTTGGTGCCCAATGGCACCGTGGTCGGCGTGACGGCGGACCGAGTCTTTCATAACTTCATTACGGGCTCATCGGACGGCGGCACGATCATCGGTGGCGTCCCGAGCAGTCAAGATTCTCGCATTCGGCTCTTCACCACTTTGAATGGCAGTATCACGTTCACCTATCAGTCACCCAATCGCCCCGATCTCTTCACCAACGGGATCGGGATGATTCAAGTCAGCAGCGTGGATGCCGCTGGCGCACCGATCGGCTTGCTAGGCAGCACGAATGTGACGCTGGTGCGCGGCAGCTCAGCGACCGTGGATTTCAATCCCATCAGTCTCTTGGCGAACGGGACCAGTTTCTCCGAGGTGTCGATTAGTCTCACGGATGGTGCGGTGTCCGTGCCGTCCGGTGCCATCTATGCCGTGACAACCGAGCCGGTTTTTCTGACAAGCTCGTTCCCCGGCACGGTGAACGGGGGGACGGTCGCGCCGGACAATCGCTTTAAGCTCTTCACGACGGTTCCAGGGGGCGTGATCAATTTTACCTACACCGCCCCAGTGCTTGCCTCGGGCCAAACAAAATCCTCGTTCCTGCAACTGGCAAAGGTCGACGGGAGTGGCAATATCCTTTCTCCCCTTGGACTGACCGCATTGGGCGGCTACCAGATCCAACTAAACGGCTCGACAGGTTCGTTGGCCCCACAACCCATGGTGCTGGCGGTTTCTCCGGCAAATGGGCAGGTGAGTGTCGGCACGACGGTGTCGATCTCAGCCAAGTTCAGTTTGCCGATCGATCGCGCCACGGTCAGCAGCGGACCGTCGGGCACCTTTACCGTCACCCAAGGCACGACGCCGATTCCTGGGACCTTTGCCTTTGCCTCAAGCGATCGCGGAACGGATACCATCGTCACCTTCGTCCCCGGAACGCCGTTCTCGATCGATGCCAGTATCGCCGTGAACATCACGGTCGGCATTCGCAGCGTCTCAGGCGAACCGCTGCGCGCGTCGAGTTCGGCGACCTTCTCGACCGCCTTGGCGCCGGATACGCTGCCCCCGACCGTGGCGCAGGCGAATCCGGCCGATGGTTCAGGCGCCGCGCCGACGAATAGTGTGGTCAGTGTGGAATTCAGCGAGCCAATTAACGCCACCACCATTGAGGCCACGAATTTCTCGATCACGACCGGCGGCGTGCCAGTGGTGGGGCGCTACACCTTCGCCGAGGGCGGGCATGGCAAAAATTCTATCGTGACGTTTATTCCCAATCAGCTCTTGCTTCCCAACACCACCTATCTGTTGTCGGTGACCAGCGGCGTGAAAGATTCTGCGGGGAATAGTGCCGTCCCCGCCACGGTGACCTTCACGACAGCCGGAGGGATCGACAATGTGGTGCCTATGGTGTTGAGCACCACTCCCACGTCCGGAGCGACCGACTTCCCGGCTACCGGGCTTCCCGTCACGGTGACCTTCAGCGAACCGGTGAATCCGCTCACGATCAATCCCAATACGGTGAACTTCGGCGGCACGATCCGCAACTTTACGATCGGCCTCAGCCAAAACAACACGGTCCTGACGGTGACACCGCTGGTGCCGCTGTTTGCCGCGACCTCGTATACCTTGCAACTCCTGGGCGTGCAGGATGTCGCCGGCAATCCGTTGGCCAGCACCTCCGTCAGCTTCAGGACACTCCAAGCGGCGGGAACGACAAATCTGCCGACTGCGGCGACGGTGACCTTTAATCCGCCAGGTGTGTTTGCCAATGGGCAGATTTCGAGCCAGGCCACCATTTCGGTCACTAGGAATAGCGTGCCCGTGCCCAATGGCACGCGCGTGGCGGTCTCGGCCGATCCTTCACTGAGCGCTAGCTCTCTCGGTGGCACCATTACCGGGCCGAATGCACTGCCAAGCATCGATAGCCGATTCGTGACCTTCCCGACGTTGGGTGGACAAATCGTGGTGAATTACGCGCCACCGGATCTGGTCGGGCTGGGATTCACGAGTGTTGTGTCTGCTTCGATTCAGGTCTATGCGATCGATCTCGATACCAGACCCGTCTTCTCCGGTTCCGCTGGAGGTCTGGGAACTGGCATCATCCAATTGGCCGGGCCATCAACGGCAATCGGCTCAGCGAATCCGACGACGACGAATCAAGCCGGTTCGTCGACGATCACATTCAGCCAAATTACAGATGGTCGCAATACGCTGGTTCCGGACGGGACCAGGATTGGTGTACGCGTGGGAACGCTGGTTAACGCGGATCGCTTCTTTGAAACCGGCGGGGGTGGTGGAGGTGGGAGTGGCGGACTCGCCGTCGATACCAGCGCAGCCTGGCAAGGGTCCGGTGTGCTGGTTCCTGCCGGCTCCATTTCAGGCGGAACCGCCAGCGGGGCGGACCCCAATATTCGGCTCTTTACGACGACGGGCGGACAACTCACCGCCACCTATCAAGCCGGCAACGCGGCGTTGACTGGAAACGTCGTCATTCAAGCCGTCGCGGTGGACGCGGCCGGAGTGCCAGTGCGGGTGCTCGGTACGGCTAATGTGACCTTAACGTTTGTCGGACTCGGACCATAACAGATCGGTCCCAACGCAGGGGAGGGTTCTATGATGAAGAAGGCTCGATGTACTCGATTCGCGGTAGGGATTGCTGTGGCGATGTGCGTGGCCGGTTTCTCACTTGCCACGCCCCATGCCCAGCAACTGAGTACCCTGGATCAAGGGAAGTTTGTCTATATGGGGCATTGCGCCGGGTGCCATGGGTTCGATGGGGGAGGGAATGGCCCGGCTGCCGGCGGCATGACTCCGGCTCCGACGAATTTCAAGACCGCCACCCCCTCGACATTGTCGGACAATACCATTCAGCAGGCCGTGCTCGTCGGCAAAGGGACTGTGATGCGCGGATATTCAACCATCTTGAATGCGTCTGAGATTAACGCCTTGGTGTCATATCTTCGGACGCTGGCGACGGCACCGTAAGGTGAGTGCATGGCCTCTCGGATGCACAGAATCGCAGGCCCTCATCACGCGCCTCCTCGCTCGACGCACGAACGCTGGTTTCGCTATGAAGGCCTGTGGGTTGTGGCCATCGTCGTCGGGATGGTTGTGCTGGCCTTGCTGGAGCGACTGCTCCTTCCGCTGTTTCGCCATTGACTCTGTGAATCAGATCGGACTGAGCCGATGACGCACGACAGACTCTTCATGGCGGGGCTTCTCAGCATCGCAGCACTGACCAGTTGCGCGTCGCCTGAGCTGCGGCAGGCTGACCGCTATGCCTCGGAAGGGCAGTGGGATCACGCCGTCACGGCCTACCGGGCTGCGCTCCGGAAAGATGCCTTCGATGAGATGACCCAGCATCGGCTGGACATGGCGAAAACCTATGCGGCCGACGTCCATTATTCGGCTGGCCGACTGGCGTTGGAGGAGCATCGGTTGCCGGAGGCGATTCGAGAATTCCAGCAGGCGGTCGGGCTCGATCCGACGAAGGGAGAGTACCGCGCGGCGATGACGAACGTCTTGAGACTCAAAGACGCGCGCGACCACGTCCAAACAGCCCAGAAGCTTCAGAACTTGGGACGGGTCGAAGACGCGATGACCGCCTTTGAGCAGGCTGTGGAACTCGATCCGACGTTGACCACGGCGCTCGACAGCATCACCGAGCTCACCAAGCAGCGGCGAGCGGCCAAAGTCATCGGCGGCTCGACGGATCCCATCACGTTGCGATTCCAGAATGCCAAATTGAAAGAAGTGTTTGAGATTCTTGCCCGCACCGCCGGTGTGAACGTGATTTTCGACAAAGAGGTGCGCGATGAGCCGGTCACCATCTTTATTAAAGACCTGCCGTTCGACGAGGCGATGCATTTGATCCTCAACACCAACGGGCTCCTGTCGCATCCGGTGGCGCCGGACACGATTTTGGTGATGCCGAATAATAAGCAGAAGCAAGCCCAGTATCAGGATCTGCTGATGCGCACGTTCTATCTGACGAATGCCAAGGCCAAAGAAGCCGTCAACCTCGTGCGCACTATGCTGGAGAGCAAGAAGATCTACGTCGATGAAAAAGTGAATGCCATTCTCGTGCGCGATGAACCGGCAAAGCTTCAGTTGGCGGAAAAACTCCTCTTTGCCATCGATCGACGTGAGCCGGAAGTTGAGCTCGATGTCGAAGTATTGGAGGTGAATCGCACGAAGAGCCTGAAGTATGGCTTAAACTTTGCCAAGCAGGCTGGCGCCGGCATTATTCCTGGCGGTGGGACCGGGAGTATCTCCACGGCGCCCACGACATTTACCTATCAGCAGCTGACCGCGTTGGGACCGCAGAGCTATTTATTTACGTTCCCGGCGAGCGTGCTCTCTGACTTTTTCAAGCAGGAGTCCGATGCCAAAACCTTGGCGTCACCCAAGTTGCGCGTGCTCAATAATAAATCGGCGTCCATTAACGTCGGCGACAAGCAACCGATTCTGCTCTCCACCACGAATGTGCTGCCAGGCCAAGCGGCCACCGGTGCGATCCCGACCACGTCCACGGTCACGTCGATCGAGTTCAAAGATGTGGGTGTGAAGCTGACCGTGGAGCCCTCGATCAACGCGATGGACGAGGTCGCCATGAAGCTGAAGGTGGAAGTCACCCGGTTGGGCGATCAAGTCATTCTGCAGGCCAGTCCCGAGATTAAGCAGTTCAAGTTCGGTACGAGATCGGCAGAAACATTTTTGATGCTGAAAGACGATGAGACGGTGGTGCTGGCGGGGCTGATTCAAGACGAAGACCGCAAGACTCGCTCGACGATTCCGCTTTTGGGCGATATTCCGTGGATCGGCAACCTCTTTGCCTCGACCACGGTCGATCACATCGAGACCGAAGTCGTGCTGACGATCACCCCGCATGTTGTCCGGAGTCTCACCACACCCCCCATTGCCAGTCAGACCTTCTGGTCCGGCACCGACACCAATTATGCGACGACGCAACTCTTTGCGCCGCATGCCATGACGGTGTCCCAGACCAGCAGCGGAAAGGCCTCGTCGAATACGCCGGTGGCAACAGGACCAGAGGGCGTCGCGGCTGACGGGGCGTCAATGAAACCATCGATGGCCGCGACGGCCGCACCCGTTACAAAGCCGACGTTGAATACGGCTGGTGCGCCAGCGATGGCTGCTCCCAGTGGCGCCGTGCCACAGGCTGTTCCGGACCGTGCACCGGTTCCCGCGCTGGTGGCTCGCGCTCCAGGCTTGTTGAGCTTGAAGCCCAGCGATCTCTCGACTGTGATGGGACAAGAGTTTCGCGTCGATGTCGCCACCCCCAAGCTGGAGGCCTTTACCGACGCACTGGTGACGGTGTCCTACGATCCCAAATTGATGGAGTTTCTCCGGGTGGGGCCTGGCTCCGCTGCGCTATCGGCCCGCGCCACTGACGGACAGGTGACGCTGACCATGCGGCGGCAGGGGAACGAGGGGGCAGGAGAGAGCATCCTGGCGATGCTCTTCTTCCACGCCAAGGCCAAGGGCGAGCTCACGCTCGCCATGGATACGACCACAACGGTTTCTGGAACTCCAGGCGCGGGAACACGAGAGCAGGCTCTGATTCATGTGCAGTAGGAAAGAACGCTAATGGCACGCGTCTACGTGACACGCCGAGCGCGCTCCTCGCCCGGCTCCTCGCTCGCCAGTATCGCGGGCTTTACGCTGCTGGAAATGATGGCGGTGGTGGCCATCGCAGGCATTCTTGCCACCTTAGCGCTCCCGACCTATACCTCTGCCTTGTTGAAGGCGAGAGAAACGGCACTGAAACAAGGGCTCTTTGTCTTGCGCGACGTGATTGACCAGTATCGCGCCGACCATGGGAAATACCCCGAGACGGTGGCCGCACTCAAGGAGTCAGGATACTTGCGAATGGTTCCACAAGATCCCTTCACGCGGTCTTCGGAGACGTGGCAGGAAATTCCGGATTCCACTGAACCGGGGATCTCCGATGTGCACAGCGGCAGCATGCTGGTGTCGGTCTCCGATGGAAAGCCGTACAACGAATGGTAACGCCATGAGACGCCTCGTCGTTCAACCAATCGTGTCGGCCATGATGCTCGCATCCACCGTGGGGCTGATCGGTTGCTCGACGGCGCCCTTCCCTCCCGCGCGAGCGACGGTCTTGGAGGAATCGCGCCGGGCCGCGAAGGTGATCCAAGATCGTGAACAGGAGCTGACGGCGCTCCGTTCCGAAATGGCAGCGACCAAGATTGCCGCCGCGAAACAGGAGGCTGAACGGCAGGAATTGCGCGCACTGGTGGCGCAACTGCGGCGCGAAAACGGGGAGGGCCGGCAAGCCACGCTCGAGGCCACCCGCCAGGCAGAAGTCCGGGAAGCTGAACTGGCCGCATTCAAGGCAGAACGGGAGCAGGTGGTGGCGGTGAAACCCACCGAGCCCACGCAGCATGACCGGCAGCTCGCGGTTCTCGAAGCCACCGTGAACACGCTCAC
>JBEBHO010000362.1:0-3072 GCA_040081095.1 Nitrospira sp. | reverse complement strand
CGCAAACCCATGAGCGACGAAGAGTTTCGCGCCACGGTGCGCGACGGCGTGGTGAAACATTCCCGCCAGGCACTGATCGAAGACACCTGGAAGGCGTTTACCCAGCACCTCTTTTACATGGCGGGAGAGAACGACGATCCCAACACGTATGTCCGGATGAAAGCCCGCGCCGAAGAACTCGAGCGGACGTTTCAGCTGCCGGGAAACCGGATTTTCTACCTCAGCATCCCGCCCAGCTCCTTCACCCCGGTATGCGAGGGCCTCTCACGCTCAGGCGTGGCACACAAATCGATCGCGCAGACTCCCTACGCCCGCATCATCGTCGAAAAGCCGGTCGGCCGCGATCTGAAATCGGCACAGGCCATCAATGAGGTGACCGGGCGCGTGTTCGACGAATCGCAAATTTTCCGTATCGACCACTATCTGGGCAAAGAAACCGTCCAGAACCTCATGGTCGTCCGCTTCGCCAACAGTATCTTCGAGCCGATCTGGAACCACAAATACATCGACCATGTGCAGATTACCGTCAGTGAGGCGGAAGGCGTCGGCACCCGCGCCTCCTACTACGAAGAAGCCGGCGCGTTACGCGACATGGTCCAGAACCACATGCTCCAATTGCTCTGCCTCGTCGCGATGGAGCCCCCCTACTCGCTCGATCCGGATGTCGTCCGGAACGCCAAGATGGAAGTGCTCCGCTGCCTCCGCCCCATCATTGGAAAAGATGTCGAGAAGTTCACGGCCCGCGCGCAATACACCGAGGGCACCGCGCACGACAAACCGATACCAGGCTATCGGCGGGAAGCGGGCGTGAATCCCGATTCGACCACGGAAACCTACGTGGCACTGAAATGCTTCGTAGAAAACTGGCGCTGGTCAGGGGTGCCGTTCTACCTGCGTACCGGAAAGGCCCTTCCGTTGCGGGCGAGCGAAATCGCCGTACAGTTCAAAGACATCCCCCAAATCCTCTTCAATGCCAATGCGCAATCGCCGCAAGCCCCGAACGTGCTGACGCTCCGCATTCAGCCGGAAGAAGGCCTGTCGCTCCGCATCGTCTCGCGCGTCCCGGGGACGAGAGCGCAGACCCACCCGGTTGAAATGAACTTCAAATATGGAGAAGTGTTCGGCAGGCCGTCGCCGGAGGCCTACGAGCGCTTGCTCTTGGACGTGATGGCTGGCGATGCCTCACGCTTCATGCGCCGCGACGCCGTGGAAGCCTCCTGGGCCTGGATCACCCAAATCCTCGAAGGCTGGCAGCAATCAGGCCAACGCTGGCTCCCCGAATACCAAGCCGGCACCTGGGGACCAGTCGAAGCCGACCGCCTGATTCAGAGCGACGGCCGGGCCTGGCGGACGTTATAGCAGGCGCGCTCCCCCTCTCATCTATTCAAAGATATCTCTCGACATCATATTGCTATTGCATTCCTGATTTTTCTGTTTGCTCGGATCAGGAACGGCACCGGACCATCAAATCTACCTGCTATCCTTCAAATCAAGCCAATCGCCGCTACATACAAGCCATTGAAAAGTCACATGATGGTCAAGATGACTGATTCGCTATACTTACTAGCAACGAGAGGGATTCAGCATACAGACCACCGAGGACATAGACATGCGCCTGCAATATAAACGCTCAACAATCCTGACACTCTCAATAATCTCGATCATCGGCATCACTTTCCCCCTAGTAGTTCAAAGCTTTGCATTCGCCGCCACTCCATCTGGGGAAACTCGGGATTCTATGCCATTGAAGGAAAAGGAATATGTATTGAACCTCCTGCAGACTCGTCAGTTTCAGCAGCTAGACTCTTATTACAGTGAGCTGCAGCAGCGCTACGAGAAAGAAGGCACCCTCAATGATTGGCAACTACTGGTTCAGTATCAGCCGTTCTATGATACAAATCCGGCAAATGAACCGCTGTTAACGGAATGGATCGCTCAGTACCCCGAATCCTATTCTGCCCGACTGGCCCGGGGGATCTACTATCGCAAGGCCGGAGAGGCAAAACGCGGCTCTGAGTGGATCAGTAAGACACCCCGAGAGAATCTGGATCAACTCTCCCAATATCTCGACTTGGCAACGGACGACCTGATGCTTTCTCGCACCCTTACCGTTAAGCCCATCGTGAGCATAGTCCACCTTCTTAATGTGACAAAACACCGGGACGGAGACTTAGGCAATCGCTACTGGCTGGAAGAGGCCAATCGCATCGACTCGCAAAACTATGGGGCCCGTCGCAGATACATGCTCACGCTAACGCCTCGATGGGGGGGAAGCTATGAAGATATGTACGCTTTTCTTCAGGAATGTCGTTTACAAAAACTCCCATCGGATCATATCCGGATATATGAGGCGATCATCCACGATGACCGGGCAAATATGCTCAGGCATAACCGCAGATCCGCAGAAGCGCTCCAGCACTACCGGCAAGCTTTGGTCTTTCTGAATGGAATCGAGAATGGTGAAACGATCGAAGCTCTCAAGGGCCTCATTCACAGCGCCAAGGAAACACATACGTTAGAAGCCGTGTCCGCGGACATTGACTACTACCTGCGCCTCGTCCCGCAGGATGGAACAATCCTGAGCTATCGGGGATGGCTTCGAGAGAAACAAGGAAGAGCCGACGAGGCCTTTATGGATTTCAAGAACGCAGCCGTGCAGGGACACGCCTGGTCGCAATTCCGAATCGGCCAGAAGCTGTTTTACGATACAGCCTTTGTTACAGAACAGAATAACGAAGGCCTATCCTGGATCAAGAAAGCTGCGGCACAGGGCTATGAGCCCGCCCAAAAACTGTTGCAGCAGGTCGATTCAGGCACCGGAACGGCTGGCCCCAAGTAAGGGCTGGCGCCCGTCCGTCTTCTTCATGCTCATTAACGTGCGCCTAGCTGTTTCAAAATTTCTTCTTTCTTCCCCATCCCACCGATAAACCGCTCAAACGATCCATTCCGATAGAGCGCCAGCGCCGGAAGCGAGCTGACTTCCAACTCGGCTGGAATCTGATAATTCTCATCGACGTTCATCGTCAGAACCAGGATTTTTTCTCCAAGTTCACCCTGCAACAGCTCCAGTTC
>JBEBHO010000057.1:0-3075 GCA_040081095.1 Nitrospira sp. | reverse complement strand
TTGCCGGCGGATCTTCCCGCCTATGATCGCATCACCGGCAATCTGTCCGTGATGTTCTTTCGCCCGAACCGCTTCGAAGTCATCCAAGGATTGGCGGCTCACCTGAATCCAGGCGGCCAGATGGTCCTGACCTTTCCATCCCTCGGCACCTTCGATTCCTTATGGCGTCGGGTCGATCAGGAGATGGCGAGGCTAGGGCTGCTCACAGAGCGCCGACGTCTCGAAGCCTATATCGCGGAGCGGCCGTCTGCGGAGGAGGGGAGGGAATGGCTCGATGGAGCCGGCCTCCACCGCCTTGAGGTGGCGGAGTATCCCCTGGAGGTTGCGACTGGACGAGGCCACGAGCTCTTGCATCATCCGCTGTTGCGAGGCGGATTCCTCGACGACGTATTTGAATGTTTTGATGATCAACTATTAGCCGAACGAGTCATGACGCAGGTATCGGAAGATCTCGACGGCGTGCTCCCGTTGATCGCGCAACGGTGCGTGCTCGCCGGTTGGAAGGCGGATTCTGGGACGTGAAAGGGCGATGAGTAGTAGCCGTCTGTTGCGACGGCTAGCGTGCGGAAGAGGCCGCGGTCCTGAGCGATGAGGCCAAGCCCAGTTTTGACAGTGTGAAGATCAGCCACTTCGACGGGTCGAAATTGTACCACCGGGGGCCGTTACGGTAATCGTTTTGATGCGTGTGGTGGTAATTGTGGTACCCCTCGCCGAATGTCAGCAAGGATACCCACCAGCTGTCTCGGCTGGAATCAGCCTGGCTATGCGGCTGACGTCCCCAGAGGTGACAGACGGAATTGATGCAAAAGGTTGAGTTGAGCACGGCAAAGGCGCGACCGACGCCCGCGAGCAGAAAGCATCCCAGCCCGCCCATCCAGCCGTTGTAGAGAAAGCCCACGGCAAATGTCAGTCCCAGGCCTGAGAGTACGATCATCCAATAGTGGCGATGTTGCCACATGACAACCGAGTCCTGGCGTAAACGGGAGGCATATTTATCGTTGGCGTTCGCGTCTTTGTAAAACAACCATCCGCAGTGGCTGTACCAAAATCCCCTGGTCGCATTGTAAGGGTCAGCGTCCTGATCGCAGGCTGCATGGTGGCGAATATGGTCGGCCGCCCACTTCAGCGCAGAGTTTTCCAGCGCCCACCCGCCGGCCACTAAGAGTACGGCTTTCACCCAATTCGGGCATTCAAAGCTGCGGTGCGAGAGCAGTCGATGGTAACCCACCGTGATCCCCAGCCCTGTGACCACATAGAGCACTCCGAACAGTGTCCAATCGACCCAGCTGTATCCGTAGAAATAGCCGAATGCCGGCACGCCGATCATGGCGACAGCCGTGACAATACCAAAGAGCGCCGTCGTCAAATAGTTCGGAACGGCTGGGTGTGTGGCTGATGTTGGGGGAGTGGACATAAGGGGGTCTCCTTGTGGGAGCGAGGGAGAAGGAGGAGCGCAATGACGCGCTCCTCCTTGCATCGACCGAACTAGAACCGGCCGCGCTTCTCGCCGCCGCCGCCGCCGAAACGACCGCCGCCGCCGCCACCGCCGCCCGTGCGCGGTTCTTGGGGCTTAGCTTCGTTGACCGTCAACGGGCGTCCATCCATCTGTGAGCCGTTCAATGCCGCAATGGCTGCTTTGGCTTCTTCTGGGGTAGACATTTCGACGAAGCCGAAGCCTCGTGATTGTCCCGTAAACTTGTCCGCGATCACGCGCGCAGATTCGACTGTGCCGTGCGCGGCGAACAAGGTGGTGAGCTGTGATTCAGTTGCCGCATACGGCAACCCGCCGACATAAAGTTTTGAACCCATGGGGGTTCCTCCTTCCGGAAAGTGACATTGTCTGGGACGCGAGAACAACTTCCCGAGGGGAAGGAGAGGGCCGAAGACGCTATTCAGTGAGGCGGCTTAGGTCAGGCTTCCGATCAGAATCTCGGTGAGAACAACATCGGTGATGGGCCGTTCGATCATTATATTCCACGCGAGGCCCACCGCGTCGAATATCGAGAGACTAACACACCTCTATCGAAATAGCCACTTGTCATGTGCAGGGTCTAGAAACGCTCAGCCGATGAACGCAATCGCGGGATCTTGAGGGCCGGCGACCATGCCGGCCAAGTCGGGGTCTTCCTGACTGTCCGAATGGGACGAAGCGGGTTTCTCGATCTTGCGCTGAGCCCGGCGCGCTTCTTTGTTCTGTTGCCGCTCTTGTCTGGTCTGTTCACGATGGCGTTTTTTGATGGTCGTGCTCATGTTTTCCTCCCTGGCGGATTGGTTTCACGCGCTGCGCACGAGTTATCAATGGCTTTCTTGGCTAACGAAAAGGCTGCGGTCTTGGCATCCCATTCGGACTTATATCTCCCCAGCGGCGCGTCGACGGAGGTGCCTATGGTGGACTCGAGGAGTCCGGGAATCACGAAGCGACAGCGCCACGTTCCATTGGGCTGTTGTTCGGGCATGAGGAGAATCTTCTTGCCTTGCGAGTAGCAGGTTTCAGCCATCACGCCCTCCTCTGGTTAGGTGCTCGGCACCGATGTGTTGCGTTCGAACCCCTTGCTACGCGGATTTGATGAACCGGTCTGCGCTCAGGATACTGTGCAATCGCTCAGTGACAGAACGCCGATACGGCTCTTTCTGGCGGACCATGATCACCAGATTTTCACGATCGAGGAGAATGTTCAGGTCGTCTTGTGTGACGAGTTGCCGGGTCGAGGTTCCGATATTCATCCGGTACTGGGTTCTCCCGTCCGGATTCCGCATCGCGCCGGAAACCATCTCGGTTAACCCGTCGATGACTCCTTCGTGCCCTTCGAGGCGGTGTTTAACCCTGGTGCCATCAGGAATACGGACCCAATCTGATGCGAGGGGTTGAGCCTGCGAGGTAGGTTTCTGTGTCATACAGGAGTCTCCTTTGCGGACGCGGACTAGTGGCGTCCACGAGTCGGCCGATGAATGGGTGATTCTCAGAGTTCCGGACGGAAGCACGATGCTGACTGCCGGACCGATCACGCGGAACGGAGTGAGTGGGGTCGCTGATGAAACAGATAGGAATCTATCGGAAGCGTGTATAGAAAGAGT
>JBEBHO010000082.1:0-11530 GCA_040081095.1 Nitrospira sp. | reverse complement strand
ATGATAGCGTGCCGAGGCTTTAGAGGTGCATCGGATAGCTCTGCTCACACCATTGGCGTCAGCAGAAACAGTATTTAAATTTAACATCAGCGAAGAAAAGCGCTGCTTGGCTTGAGAATAAGGGGATTCGTTCCCCTCACCCGCACGGCGGGTGCTCTGCAAGCCTCGAAGGGAGGTGAAGGCATGGGAGTGGTCGCGATCAAGGAATTGCTGGAAGCAGGCGTGCACTTTGGACACCAGACGAACCGCTGGAATCCAAAGATGAAGAAGTATCTCTTCGGTGAACGCAACGGCATCTACATCATCGACTTGCAGCAGACGCTCACGCGGATGGAACAGGCCTATGCCTTCGTCCGGGACACCGTCGCCGCCGGTGAAACCGTCCTCTTTGTCGGCACCAAGCGGCAAGCCGCGGAAATTCTCCAAGAGGAATCTACGCGCGCCAACATGTTCTATGTGAACCAGCGCTGGCTCGGCGGCATGCTGACGAACTTCAAAACCATTCGTCTCAGCATCGACAAGATGAAAAAGATGGAGACGACTCTGCAGAACCCGACCGAGCATGGCCTGAAGAAAAAAGAAATCATGCTCATGCAGAAGGACATTGTCAAATTGCAGAAGTATCTCTCCGGCATCAAGACCATGCGCGGCCTTCCGGGCGCAATCTTCGTGCTGGATACCCGCATTGAAAAAATCGCCGTGCAGGAAGCGACCAGACTGGGGATCCCCGTCATCGCCATTTTGGACAGCAACTGCGATCCCGACAATATCACCTACCCGATCCCGGGGAACGACGACGCCATCCGCTCCATCAAGCTGATCACCTCGAAGATTGCGGACGCCTGCATCGAAGGCGCGCATATCAAGACGCAGCGCGATGAAGCCGATTTCCAGGCCGCTCCAGCAGCAGGCGGAAAGCCGGCCGCAGTGAGCGCGGCTCCGGTCGCATAGCGCATTCGACAACCTAACATTCACGACGATCTCTCTCACCGCGTAAGGATAGAGGACCATGGCAGGATCAAGTCAGCTTGTGAAAGAACTTCGGGAAAAAACCGGTGCCGGCATCCTGGATTGCCAGAAGGCGTTAACGGAAAACGGCGACGATGTCGAGAAGGCCATCGACTATCTCCGGCAGAAAGGCCTGGCCGCGGCCGCCAAGAAAGCCGGACGTGAAACGAATCAGGGGTTGATTCACGCCTATATCCATATGGGTGGAAAGATCGGCGTCTTGATCGAGGTCAATTGCGAAACGGACTTTGTGGCGCGCAACGAAGAATTTAAAGCCTTCGTAAACGATCTGGCTCTCCAAATCGCCGCAGCCAATCCATCCTACGTCAAGCGCGAAGATATTCCCGCAGACCTGGTCGAACGAGAGAAAGCTATTTTCGAAGGACAAGCGAAGGAGCTGGGAAAGCCCGCAGCGGCCTTGCCGAAGATCGTGGAAGGCAAGCTGGAAAAGTTCTATCAGGAGAACTGCCTGCTAGAACAGTCCTTCATTAAGGATCCGAGCGTCACCGTCAAAGATCTGGTGGCGCAGAAGATTTCCAAGATCGGTGAGAACATGAACATCCGCCGGTTTACCCGCTTTCAGTTAGGCCAAGCATGAGTTCTGCGAAATACCGGCGCCTTCTCCTGAAAGTCAGCGGGGAGATGTTGGCCGGTGAGCAGGGCTACGGGATTCAGCCATCCGTCCTTGAGGGACTGGCCCAAGAAATCGCCTCTGTCGTTGCCCTGGATGTCCAAGTTGCCGTCGTCATTGGCGGCGGCAACATTTTCCGCGGGCTGGCGGCCAGCGCATCCGGGATGGAACGCGCCTCTGCCGACTACATGGGCATGCTCGCCACCGTCATGAACGCCCTCGCCCTCCAGAACGCGCTGGAACGGGTCGGCGTCATCACCCGCGTCCAATCCGCCATTGAAATGCGCCAATTGGCCGAAGGCTACATTCGCCGTCGGGCCATTCGCCATCTGGAAAAAAACCGCGTCGTGATTTTCGCCGGCGGGACCGGCAACCCGTACTTCTCGACCGACACCGCTGCCGCCCTACGCGCCATGGAAATCGGCGCCCAAGTGATCCTCAAAGGAACAAAAGTCGACGGAATTTATGATGCCGATCCGGTCAAGAATCCGTCGGCCAAGAAATACAGCGAAATCCCGTTCCTCTCGATTCTGAATCAAAATCTGAAGGTGATGGACTCCACCGCCATCAGCCTCTGCATGGATAACAACCTTCCCCTCATCGTGTTCAAATTGACCGAACAGGGGAACTTCAAGCGGGTCGCGCTCGGCGAACCCATCGGCACGCTGGTCACGATCAGCCAGCGCTAGCTCATTACGGAGTACCGCTATGTCGAATGCAGCATCTGTAAAACAAGACCTCACCACTCACATGGACAATGCCGTGGATCACCTCAAGCGTGACCTGGCTGGCCTTCGCACGGGCCGGGCCTCTGTGGCACTCTTGGACGGCATCAGAGTCGATTACTACGGCACCATGACCCCGCTCAAGCAGATCGCGAACATCTCTACTCCCGAAGCGCGGCTCATTACGATTCAGCCCTGGGAACCGCAATTGATTAAAGAGATTGAGAAGTCACTGGCGAATTCAGGACTGGGGGTGAATCCTTCAAACGACGGCAAAATGATCCGAGTCCCCCTTCCCCCACTGACCGAAGAGCGCCGCAAAGAATTGACGAAAATCTGCAAGAAGCACGGGGAAGACACCAAAGTGCAAATTCGCGGCTTCCGGCGCGATGCCAACGAAGAGTTGAAGAAACTCCAAAAAGATGCGAAGTTGACGGAAGACGAACTGCGCAAGGGCGAGCAGGAAACACAAAAGCTCACCGAGCAGTATGGGCAAAAAATCGACGACGTGATCAAGAAGAAGGAACAGGAGATCATGGAAGTCTGAGTCAGGCTTCCAGACCCATCCTCATCGCGTGCCGACCATTTCTACATTCTCGCCGACTTTCGCCACCGTCGACCTCTCCGCTCTTACTCATAATCTGACGCAACTGCGTCAACGCCTCTCCCCAGGATGCGCCATCATGGCCGTCGTCAAGGCGAATGCCTATGGCCACGGCGCCATTGAGATCTCCCGTTCGCTCATCGCACAGGGAGTTGCACGCATCGCTGTGGTCTCGCTTGATGAAGGGATCGCGCTTCGATCAGCCGGTATCGCCGTGCCCATTGTCATGCTCGGCCCTCTGTTCTCCGAACAGATCCGTGACGTCATCGCCCACCGGCTCACACCGGTCGTCAGCGATCGCGCATTGCTCCCCATGCTGGCGCACGCAACGGCTTCGCTCCCGATCCCCTACCCGGTCCATCTCAAGGTGGAGACTGGAATGGGCCGACTGGGGCTGGCTGCAGAAGAACTCCTCGCCGTATTCGATGCTGGTCAATGGCCGGCCTCGCTGACCACTGAAGGGCTGATGACCCACTTCGCCGATGCCGACGGCGAAACCGACAGCCAAACCGAACAGCAACTCGCGCGCTTTCAAAACGTTGTGACTGGAATCACCGCCCGAGGCCTTCGCATTCCACTGATCCACGCTGCGAACAGCGGAGCCGCCGTTCGCTATCCAGAGTCGCATTATTCGTTAATCCGCCCGGGTATCATGCTCTACGGCTATCACACCTTGCCGACATCCATCCCGGCACCCGACCTCAAGCCGGTCTTATCCTTACAGAGTTGTATCGCGCAGATACGCACCATCCAGACCGGCAGCACCATCAGCTACAACGCAACGTTTGTAGCCAGGCGGACGACCCGCGTCGCCGTGCTTCCCATCGGGTATGCCGATGGCTACAACCGGCGACTCTCCAACCGTGGAGAAGTCCTCGTGCGCGGACAACGCGCCCGAGTCATCGGATTGGTCTGTATGGATATGGTGATGATCGATGTGACGGAGATCCAGGGAGCGGCCGTCGGAGACGAGGTCATTCTGATCGGGCGTCAAGGCACCGACCAGATCACCGCCGCAGATCTGGCCAACTGGACCGGCACGATTCCATACGAGATTCTCTGCGCACTCGGCCCCCGTATCCCACGCCGCTATACTTCCTAGAAGTTCACTCGTATCGACAACCCGCCCGTATGATAGGTCGTACGATAGAGTCCATTCACCGCCGAGGCTAAGGCACACCCGCAGGTCACTGTTCGCTGCTCATAGAGAGATAATTGATACGAAAGATCGAGGCCGATCCCCTTGGGCTTGATCGGACCGACACCCATGTCTCCGCAGCGAATTCCAAAAAACGAGCCCCCTTCTTTGCACACGAAGCCGAATCCGACCGAAGGAATATGCACGTCAGCCGACGGAATCGCGGGATCGAAGGTCAGATCGGGCACTTGGGTTGGAGAATTCGTATAGCCGGCACGCACCGCCATTTCCCACTCGGGCAAGGCTTCCATCTTCAACCAACGATACTCCGTCCCGATCATCACCGTATAGGTACTGCGCCAGTTTTGCGGCTGTGGAATGACAGACCCATTGGCGAGATAGATGTCCAAATTCCTGACTGACTTCCAGCCGACATAGTCCACATCCAACTCTAACTTCCACTCGCGTTCAGCTGTCCTGGTCGGCCAGATGGCAATCGCACCGGAAATTATTTGCGGCATCACGAGGGTCGAAGACGCATCCGACGTTTTTACCCCATTGACCAACACGCCACCGACCAACGGCAGCGCAACCTGGTTGCGATACACCATCCCGATGTTCGCGATGGGCTTCCCATCGGCATTGCGCAGAGCCGTGTACAACAGACTCACGTTGAACCCTGCCGCCGTTCCCTTGCCATACAGCTCAGCCTTTGAGAGGGCGGAACCAAATACCGCCGGTGAGCCTGGCGGCGTGATGAACTGCTTTTCGAAATGCCCTTCGCCTAGCATGTCCGAGAAGGTGTAGATGTCCGCGCCTAATCCCAGGGAGAGGTCCCGCGTGAGCTGATAGGCGATCGTCGGTTTGATATCGATCAGCGGCAAGGCAGAAAACGTGGCCTTAAATCGTTGCGGACCGGTGTCCGAATACCGGCTCACTGAACCGAGCGGTGAGGTCAGACCGATCCCGACGGTCAACCCGTTCAACACCGCCGCGCCAAGATCGCCCAGATTTGCCGTAATAAATAGATGCGCCGGCGCCGGCCAAGCCAGGCTGCCATCGCGGGTCCCGGTGGCATTGGCTCCGGAGGTGCTCGTGAAACTAGTGGTTCCTCCTGTGAGCAATCCTCCAGCCATAAATTGCACGCCGGATAGTTGCGTCATCCCGGCCGGATTGTAATGGATCGCAGAGGGATCGTCGGCCTGCGCAGCAAACGCGTTACCTTGACCGGATGCCGAGGTCCCCTGCCCTTGGATACGGGGAACCTGAGCAGACACAGACGAAGGAAGCGACACGAAGATTTCCACCAGACTCAGGATCAACCCCGCGACACACACACCACCTGACTTCCACGCGCTCTCCATCACGATGACCTCCGAAATGCCGGATTGTGCGATACCCCACAGCCCGTTCTCCTCACGATTGAAACCACGCCAGCATGGCTGCTTCCAACGCACCGGCATCGAATGGCTTGAGCAAATACGCTTGCGCCCCCATCCCGATCGCCTGAAGCGCCAGTTCCTGTGACCCGGAAGCCGTCATCATAATGATCGGCGTATGCGGATCCTGTGAACGAATTCTCTGTAACACATTAAGCCCATCAATCTGTCCCAAGCCGATATCCAGAATAAAGCCGGCATAGCGAGCGGACTGTGTCGCAGCAATGATCGCGGGCCCATCCAGCGCCGCTTCGGGATGATAGCCACTCGCCGTCAATCGGTCACAGAGCCATTGCCGAATGTCCGCATCATCATCGGCCACCAGCACGCGGCGTCCGAGCCCAAGCTGCGCAGGCGTGGACACAGGACATCCCGATCGGCTCGGAAGCGTAAAGGAAAACTCTGCGCCGCCTTCCAGCCGGTTCTTGGCCTGTACCGTCCCGCCTTGCAACTCCACCAGCGTCTTCACAATCGAGAGCCCAAGCCCGAGCCCCTTGGGTCCGCTTCGCTGTCCCTGCTGAACACGGAAGAACGGATCAAAGATCCGCTCGAAATCCTCTGCCGGAATCCCCGGACCCGTGTCTCGAACCAGAACGTGGGCCACTCGCGGATCGGCGACCTCAATGGCCAGAGAAATCTCGCCGCCCTCCGGCGTATATTTGATGGCGTTCTGAATCAAGTTGACCGTCACTTGAATCAATCGATCGCGGTCGGCCAAGACCACGACGCGAGTATCCGGACCGCTCAAGCTCAATCGCTGCCCTTTCGCGGACGCCAACGGCCGAAGCTGCTCAATCGCATCCGTGAGACAGAATTCCAGATCCAGATCACCCGGGTGCACCTCAAGCCGCCCCGTTTCAATACGAGTCCGATCCAGCAAATCCTCAATCATCCGGATGAGCCGGTCGGAGTTCTCCAACATACGAGAGAGATAGCGCTGCTGTTTCTCATTGAGAGGCCCGGTCAGTCCATCCAAAAGATTCTGGATAAACCCCTTAATGGAAGTGAGCGGCGTCCGCAGCTCATGAGACACATGGGAAAGAAAATGCGATCGCAGCCGATCCGCCTGCTCCAACGCGTGGGTACGTTCCCTAATCTTGAGCTCCAACCCTGCGTTCCACTCTTCGATCTGCTGATACGCCGATGCGTTATCCAGCGCGATGGCCACCTGGCTGGCCAGCGTCGTCATCAGCTCGAGATCCTCCTGCGTCAGGCTTTGCTCCTGAATCCGATCCACTGTCAACGTGCCAAGGATATGATCTTTCGTCTTGAGGGGCACAATGATCAGCGACTTACTCCGGCTCAGCTCGGCCAGACGCTGGTTGATAGGATGCAGGTCTTGCCAAACGGACTGGATATCCTGAACCAGTAGCGGAAGGCCTTGCAGCACGACCCTACCCTCCGGGCTGTTTCGATCCGTCACCGGCACCTCGCAGGATTGAGTATAGGCCAGCACCTCGTCAGACGCGCCGGTCACTCGAACGTGCTGGATCACGCTGCGGACCGGATCGAACATCGACAACATGGCACGGTCGTAGTGCAGGTCGTGCGTCAATGTTTCGAGCACATGCGCCAGTAATGTGTCCCGGTCAAAGGTGGAGCCAAACAATAATCCCGCGCGATGGAGGGCCGTCAGCTGCGTCACCTTCCTCCGCAATTCAACCTGCGTCTGCTCCTGCTCCAGATACGCTTCCCGTAGCTCCTCATGCCGCGACTCGACGAAAGCCATCTGTTCCCTGATGAGTTCTTCGCGCTGCCGGCTTTCAATCCCCATCCGATGATTCATCAGCCATCCGGCGACCAAGATGGGGATCAGTCCGGCCAGCACAATCTCGCCGAGCGCCATAGAGGGAAAGAGCATCCGCAACCCTGCCGCCAAACACAAACCGACAAGGGCACTCCCCAGTATCCATGGTGTCTGGCGCCTGGAACTGGTCTCGTCCCGGAGATCCCATGGCGCAGGGGTCTGAGCCTTGGGTTCAGCCGAATCCGCGGCCATGACGCTGCGCGACGGCGCATCGGCCGCCGGCCGAAACGCCGTGATCGGCCTGGGCCTTCGCCACCAGCGGCCAGGCTTTTCACGCTCCCACCGGATCAGCCACTGGCACCACTCATGGTCGTCAGACACACAGGAGAGCTGGGTCAAGGTCGCCGGAGGAAGACCATGGACCCGTGTGGGCACCGCTGCAAAAATTCCCTGGGCAGACTGGCAAACCAGATAGGTGCAGCGCCTTCTATAGGGACCGAACTGGCGAAGCGTCCGCTCAGAGAACCGCATGGCAAGCTTGGCGCACCCGGGCGTGACCTCCACCACCCGGCATTCAACCGACCCTGACGCAAACTTGTTCCCGAAATAGGGAAACATGCCGTAGATCTGCTCAAGCGAGAACGGCCGCGCCAGCACCTGGATGATCGGCGACATCTTCACCATCCCGCCAGAAAAAATAAATTGCGGGTCGCAGGTCAGCTGCTCGCAGAATTCATACAGGTACGCCGCAAACTCGTAGGAGTAGCTATTCCACGGATTCTTCAAAAACTCCGGTGTTACATGATAGACAGGATCTTTGATGCGTTCATTCAGCAGCCTGCACAGCTCCTGCACGGCGTCCGCACCGGCGCCAAGCCCTCTCTGGAGCGTCAGCCTTCGATCGAGGTCGACAATGACCGCCTGGATACTCATCCCGCTGAGGTCTCTGATCGTATGCCCCTGCTCATCCAACCCGAACGGGCGAAACTCCAGCGTCGACCGTTCCAGGATGGTGCGATCTTTAGGCAACAGCTCAGGCAGCGATAAGACCGCCTGCTCAGCTTGCTCCGGCATACTGTTGACCATGGTCTCCCTCGTGTCCATCGGACGCGCATGAAGCGATCGCAGGCCTGCCCTTGACCTCACGGCCCTTACTTTACAACGCCGTTAATATAGATAGGCAGGCTATCAAGTTCAAGCTGGACGCCCCATGATTCTATGCCTGGAGAGCTGGATTGTGACGGAGGAGAGGCATGCGTGCCCGCGACGGTTCGCCGGCACGCATCACAGCTGAGGGAGAACGGCTATTGCTTAATCGTGCGCTTCAGTCGTTTCTCGACACTGGCCACCTTGCTCGACAGCCGGCCTTTTGCCGCCTTGCGATAATCGACCTTGATGGAGCAGGAAATGCGCCCGCAATCTTTCCGCATTCGCTCATAGCACTGTTTCACGACTCCGAAGACTTCGTCCCATTCGCCTTCCAACACCGTTCCCATCGGATTAAGCCGATAGTCCACACCGCTCTTATCGATGATGTCGAGGGACCGGGCCACATATTTTCCAACGCTCTCCCCTTTGCCTAACGGGGACATGCTGAATTCGAGTAAGACCATCGTCGCCGACTCCTTTATGTGGTTTTAGCAGCCGGTGCCACCGACCCTGCAGCCGTCTGGCGGGCGCGCTCTTCCTGCCACACTTTCGGATATTGCACTTTGCCCAACAGACGGAACCCGTCCAGCGCCTCACGCAACAGCGCCCGCCGCTTATCCGCATCCGGCTCATTGGCCTTCGCCTGCTCACGAAGATGCCCCAGCCAATCGACAAACGCGGAAAACTCGCTGTCGAGAATGCGCTCCAGATCTTCCTTCATAAACCCCGATAGCGCCGGGGCCACACCGCTGCTGCTGATCGCGACCCGGGCGTGCCCGACTGCCACCACCGCCGGCATGGTGACATTGGATAACTCAGGCATGTCCACCGACCACAGCAAAAACCCCTTCTCCCGCGCCTTCGCCAACAGCATCTTGGCAAATTCCCGATCGCCACGGATTGTATTCAACACCAGGATGGTCTGTTCCAAATCCGTTTCGCGGAAATGCCTGCCACGATGAATGACTTTTGCCGAGGCCGCCAAGAGCTTCAATGTATCATGGAGCGTCGGACTGATGACCGTCACCCGGGCGCCGGATTCAAGCAAGCGTTCCGATTTATCCGCCGCCTCTTCATCGCCACCGATCACCAGGACCGGAAAACCTTTCACATCAAGCACCAAGGGAAAACCAGGATTGGGAGCCATAACGTATTCCTCCATACGGCACAGGGTGTAACTGGCGGCTATCATACAATAGCGCTTTCCTGGCCGTAAACCGTGCTCTCCCCTTTTCCCGACGACCCCTCTATAATGCGGCACTCATTCAGCCAGGGAGGATGCATGGCCGGCATGTCGGGAAAAGCCATCGGAATGGCAGGAAGTATCATTGGATTGGCGGCGTTAGCCGCCTGGCTCGGCCTCGCCCATAGTTGCGATCCGGCCACCGGAGAACCGGTCGTCGCAGGACGGGTGACCATCGCCCCGAATCTGGCCGATCAGGTCAAACCGACCGACGTGCTCTTCGTGATCGTCAAGCGACCACAGGGTCCGCCACGGCCCATTGCCGCCAAACGCATCGATCATCCGACCTTCCCGGCATCCTTTGAAATCACCAACGCCGATGTCATGGTCGAGGGATCGGAACTGCGCGGCATGGTCGATATCGTAGCCCGGCTCGATCGCGACGGCCAGGCCGGACCGGCGCAGCCCGGCGACATCGAAGGACGCTACGCGAAGAACCCCACCCTCCCGGGCGGACGCGACTTTGAAATTGTTCTGGATTCGGTGAAGTAGCGAAGGAATGGCCTGAGTTCTGAGCGAGTTTCTGAATATCCAGAATTGCACTGAGTACTCAGAACCAGGCTGGTCAAACACGTTTTCAGCAAGGCCGCAGGCGAGTCAAAACCGGAGGCGTACCCTCCGGGGTACGTTGAGGATTTTTGACGAGATGAGAACGCAGCGGAAAGCGTGTTTCAACAGCCTGACTATGTCTCGGCAGGGTCGGCGTCCAACTCCATATTCCAATACAGATAGTCCCGCCAGCTCTCCGGCGTATTGCGGATCCCGATCGTAATCGTAATCACGGGGCTCCATCGAGGCTTCACCGGCTTTTTCTTCAGCTTCATCCCGGCTTCATCCGGCGTCCGCCCGCTCTTTTTATTATTGCAGCGCCAGCAGGCCGTGGTGATATTCTCCCACGTTTTCTTCCCGCCCTTGGCAATCGGAATGACGTGGTCGAAGGTCAACTCTTCGGTTCGAAACTTCCGGTTGCAATACTGGCAGGTATACCCGTCGCGCGTGAAAATGTTGATGCGCGAAAACTTCACCGCCCGGTGGCTGTCTTTCAGCCGCACCAGCTTGAGCAGCCGCATCACCGCAGGGAGTTTAATCGAAAGGGAGATACCGTGGATTTCTCGATCGTAGACTTCGAGGACTTCGACTTTACCTTGCCACAGAAGGGCAATGGCTTTTTGCCAGTGAACCACCCGCAGCGGTTCGTACGTCGAGTTGAGCAGGAGAGTCATTTCCATGCAGCAACCTCATTCCCTACCTGGCTCCTCTCTAAGAGGCCATCCAGTTTATCAAGGGCGTATATGGTGTTTTTATGCCATAGGACCCTGGCGAAATCAAGCAACCCCGCATCTATCACCCTCTAGACGCCGCTATCAGTTTTTTGGGAAACTGCCCGCATGAAAGAATTCGTCACCGTCGCCGCACTCACCGACGTTCCGCCGGGAATGACAAAGACCGTGGACGTTCAGGGCATTTGGATCGTACTCAGCAATGTCGGCGGCACACTCTTCGCCGTTGATAATACCTGTCCGCATGCAGGCGGACCGCTCGGAGAGGGAAAGCTGAAGGAAGGCATTATTGAATGCCCCTGGCATGGATGGAAGTTTGACCTGAAAACCGGCCAGCGTGTGAACAATCCGAACTTCACGGTGGCCTGCTGCGACGTGCGTGTCGTAGACGGGCAGATTCAGATCAAACTCCCGGAGGACCTGACATAGGCGGCATGGGAGGCGCGCCAGGCAACGGCGGAGCAGGCGTCTGCGGCCGATCGGAATCCGGCGCCATCGGCGTCACGCCATCGGCCGGCACCGAGGCAGCATTGACCTTCTTCTTCCCCAAGTGCGCATGCCAGATA
>JBEBHO010000131.1:0-3078 GCA_040081095.1 Nitrospira sp. | reverse complement strand
TGGACAGACCGACCCGATCATCTACACCGATCCGCAGAACGGCAACGAGTATTACATTAGCGCCTGGCTGGCCGAAGAACACCGCAAGGATCTCACCGACCTGGAGAATATCCTGCTCACGACGAAAGCGGGCGAGCCGGTACTACTCAAGAACGTGGCTTCGCTGAAGCTGAATGCCGGACCGGTGAAAATCGACCGGAAATATTTCCAGCGCGTCGTTCACATTACGGCCAACCCCACGACTCGTCCCTTGGGCGCCATTGCCGAAGACCTGGAAGCGGCCTTTGCCGCGCTCCAAATGCCGACGGGATTCACCATCAAATTGGCGGGGCAGATCCAGCAGCAGCGGGAAACCTTCCAGGGCCTGCAGTTCGCGACGGTCCTGGCGTTGGCCCTGGTCTATATGGTGATGGCGGCACAGTTCAAATCGCTCATCGACCCCTTCATCATCATGTTCTCGGTGCCGATGGGCTTCCCCGGCGTGATTCTGATTCTCTTCCTGACCAACACCACGCTCTCGACCACGTCGATGATGGGCATCATCATGATGCTCGGGATCGTCGTCTCGAACGGCGTGCTCCTCGTCGATTACACCAACGTGCTGCGCCGCAAGGGCCATTCACTATCAGATGCCGTCATCACGGCCTCCCGCACGCGCTTGCGCCCCATTCTCATGACTTCACTCGCGACCGTCTTCGGCTTGCTGCCGATGGCCATCGGCTGGGGAACCGGCGGAGAAACCAATGCGCCGCTCGCGCGGTCCGTCGTCGGAGGGCTCAGCGTCTCAACCCTGCTCACGCTCTTTCTCGTGCCGACTATGTATATGATGTTTGAAGAATGGTTCCCGAGAAAGTTCAACGAAGAGCAGCCGGCCCAAGCCCCTGTCCAAACCAGTCCGCTTCCGGTGGAGTAGCAATGCCTTGAGGGGGAGGAATTAAGAGAACCCATGCAAAACCAAATCGCGAAGTTCGGATAGCCCCTCCACAAACGAGTATGCTAACCTGCTCTACTAATTAGAATGCCAACCATTTTGCGCCATCTCCCAAGGGGACCAGTGATAAATCTTGCAGAAACCTTCGAGCATTTTCCACAAGCCCCCGCCATTGAGGCCGTCCTCGACATCAAAGCACGGGCCACTGTAGAGCTTACAGAACAGCGACTTCTCGAAGCGGCACAACAGCAGCTACCAGGATATGAATTTCTCGACTCCCAGCGAGAGATAAAGCACGAAGTTAGATTCAGCACAGCGAAAGGCGAGGGAATCCAACAAGGTCTCCAAGATTTGGGATGGAAAGGCATGCGATTCCGATCAGCCGATCGTGGATACATCGTCAACGTCCACCGAGACGGCATGATATTCAGCCGACTATCACCTTATCAAGACTGGGAACAATTCCAAGAGGAAGGACTACGGCTCTGGGCTTTTTCTACTTATCTATTCAAACCAGAAACTATTTCTCGAATCGGCGTTCGGTTTATCAACCAGATTATTCTCCCACAAGGGGAGGTCAACTTTGAGAGCTATATGACAAGCCCGCCAAGCCCTCCCGAGAACATGTCCATGCCATTTCTTGGCTTCATGCACCAAGGCATCTTTCAAGTTCCTGAATCCCCTTACTCCATTATGATCACCAAGACCATTCAATCACCTTCTCCGACAACAAATAACCGGTTTGCCTTAATCCTGGACATCGATGTTTTCACAAACATGCCTCGCTCCACCACGACAGCAGGGCTTGAAGCCTGTTTAAAAGATATGCGATGGTTAAAAAATAAAGCTTTCTTTGGTAGCATTACCCAAAGAGCCAAGGAACTCTTTCGATGATTCTTCCACTTACCATCAGTTCTGCTCTCTCGGCAGATCCTATGTCCTCGCAAGGGCAAAGTGATCTTGCCGATTTTCTTCACACTACTACCAAAGCAGAAGTCCGACGATTACACGATTCGCATGAATTAGGTTTGCGTGGGAAGGGAGTCCTGACCGAGTTGTACCGCATCTACCAAGACTGTCGAAAGCCCAACTGGGATGGATATAGTGCACTACCTGTCAGCTATACAACATACCTCACAGCAGAAACATTTCTGGACTCTCTCCCTCTTGGCACACCTGCGCCAGCCATCGGAGCAGAAGCCGACGGACATTTAACAATCGAATGGTACCAATCGCCACAGGAACAACTATCCATTAGTATCAGTCCAGATAATAATCTCCACTATGCTGGCATCCATGGGATCAGTAAGTTTTATGGGACCGAGGCCTTTTTTGGAGATTCGCCCACATCTCTGTTACAACTCATTTATAAGGTTTCAAGCCCGTTGCTGGCATGAGTGATCCAGCGGCTATGAATGAATCTGAGGCGCTTAGCCGATTCCTCCTTCAACGGAATCACATTAGGGCTGACCTCACCATAAGACCAGACCCTTTCATTCCTCACCCTTACCCTAGACTATCTGTCACGAAACGCGAGGCCTTGACCGAAGCTGATCTTTGGAGCCGAGGGCATCACATCGCCGAATTGGCAAACAAAAATCTCTACGGTCGTGCTGACATTAAACCGTCGCACATTCCTCAGAACCTCTCCATCGAGTCAACGCCTACTCCGGAAAATCCACAGCACGTTGACATTATTGGCTGGCCCAAAGACAAACCATCCCAGAAAATCTTGGCCATCGAGATCGCTAGAATTGCGGGAAAAGCCAAACTGCCGCCGGACTAACTGAGCCTTAGGGCTGCTTCTAAAAAGAAGTGACTGCAGCTATCTACCGGTATAGGAAAATCATAAGACGGTATATGAGCCGCCAGCTATGTTCGCTTCATCCGGCCCTGGAACTTCCAGACTCGTGCGGCCCAGCGTGCCGTCGCGGTAATCGGCTAAGAGAATTCTCGCCGCCTTGTCCCGATCCAACGCCCCGCCGCTTCCGGCCAGGAGACAGCCGCGCTTTCTGGCGATGGCTTCAATCACCCCCGCGCTCGTCAGCCCCTCCACCGCAAAGCCGTAGCGGGCAGTCAGCCTGGCGGGATAGCGCGCGAGCAACTTTCCGGCAAGAAACTCGGCAACGGTCTCGTCATCCACGACA
>JBEBHO010000133.1:0-3088 GCA_040081095.1 Nitrospira sp. | reverse complement strand
CCGCGGGTTGAACCAGGCCGGCTTGCCGTCCTCGGTCTGCGCCTGGACCACCGGCAGGCCGAAGCCGGCGCTCTGGATATAGCCCAGGCCGTCTGAGCCGGTGTAGTCACGGGTGAATTCGAAGTTGTAATTGTCGCGATAGGGGCGATTGGTTTCGGATTCAAAGGCGCGGGGACGGCCTCGGTTCACCAGATTACCGTTGATGATCAGATAGGGCGCGTCGGCGTCCTTCCGGTTCAGTCGGACCAGCGGACTTTCCTGTTTCCCGCGCAGGTAGGTGAGCTGGATGCGGTCTTCGTAAGGCGTAAAGAGGTGCAGCTCGTTGCCGATCTCCGGCGGGGTCTTGATGTGCAGGACCAGATCCCACAGATAATAGGGGAGTAACCGCCAGGCATAGCCCCACATGAGCTTCGGACCTTCCCAGAATCCGCCCTCCTTAATGAAGCCGGAATGATGCCGCAGATGGGCGATGAAGTCCTGGTGGGGATCGAGGAGTTTGCCCTGATCCATTGTCTGGACGAGGTTCCCATAGGCGTCGTCCTGCTCCTGGCCCAAGTGGGCGAGCATCCAGCCGGCGATGTAGGACCCGCCTGAGACGGTGCTGAGGTAATCGATCTTCGGCAGGCGCTGCATGTCATGAAGGGATTGAAGCACCCCCAGGTGAAAGGTGGCGGAGCGGATGCCTCCGCCGGAGAAGGCTAGGCCGGTCAGATGCGGTGGAACCGTGGTTGCAACCGGGGGAGTGGCCGACACGCTGTTCGACTGCCCGTTCGCCACGGTGGACCGGCGCTCCTGAATGTAGGCGTATTCCTCCTGGTAATCCCGCACGAGCGCCGCCGGTTGATAGGTGAAGGCGCGTTGGCGGATGTCGTAGGTCTTGGTCGGAACGGTCTGGCAGGCGGCGAGTGTGACCAGCAGGAGCAAGCCCATACTCCCAAAGCATGCATCACGTGGTGATTGTCGCAGGCCCATCACGGGCGGCACTCTAGCGGATTCCTGCGCGGGAAGGAAGGAGGGCGCACCGGATCCTGCTTAAGGTTTGCTGTGGAGAGACCGAGAGGGAGCTTAGTGTTTAACCGGCGGGAGCTTGGGGCCCAACCGGGTCGTGTGCTGGAAAACGCATTTCGGGCAGGTGTAGTGCACGAACTGCGCGCCGCCGACCAGGCGTTTCTTCATCTGGACTTTGCACCAGGTGCAGAGCCGGTCGGGGAGAGTGGCTGCGGAGGTAGTGGGGTTCGTCATGGTGGAGCGCATTGTCACCGAGGGCTGCGAACCTTGTCAACCGGCTTCCGGGCGTCCAGGTGGCCCGAGCTAAAAAAAAGTTTCCGGGCTGCGCGTCACTGAAAAAACTTCGTGGTATAGTGCAAAAAATGTGTCGGATGGTTCACGTCGTTACTCACTAACAGAAAGGGTTCACCCATGAGCATCTCGGCTGGTTCCGAGTCGTCAATCTTTCCAACGAGCACCCCTGCAGCCGCGTCGCTGCCTGTCCAAGACATGGTTGGACCCGGCAAAGCATGGGGCCTTTGCACTGCTGTCGATCTCCAAGATTGCAATCCTGACCTGATCCGTGATGCTGACCACATCAAGCGCTACGTCGTGGAGCTCTGCGAGCTCATTGGGATGAAGCGTTTTGGCGAGTGCCAGGTCGTGAATTTCGGCGAAGGTCGTGTGGCCGGCTACTCCATGGTGCAGCTGATCTCGACATCCTTGATCGGCGGCCATTTTGCCAACGACACCAACAACGCCTATCTCGATATTTTCAGCTGCAAGGGGTATGACCCTGCCGTTGTCGAATCCTTCTCGAAGGAATTCTTCGGCGCGCGCCGGAGCATGGCCACGGTCACGCTTCGTTACTAGACGGGTGTTGAACCTTCTGTGAACTGGGCGAGGGGGCTGCCTATCCGCGGTCCCCTCGCTTTCTTCTGCTGAACGATCGTTTTCGTATGAAACCCACAACCATCGCCGAGTTTTTTAAGTTGCTCCCGGCCTCGCTCGATCGGGATGCCGCCGAGGATGTGACGGTCGTCTATCAATTCGATCTCAGCGGCGACCAGGGCGGGCAGTACTCGGTGCAGGTGAAGAATGGGGCCTGTACGGTGCAGTCGGGTGCGCACGCCGATCCGCACGTGACGATCTCCATGGCCGGGGAGGATTGTCTCAAGCTGCTCAACGGCAAGCTCAATGTGCCGGCCAGCGTCATGACCGGCCGTGTGCGCGTCAGCGGGGACATGGGCCTGGCGATGCAGCTCAAAGCGTTATTTCCCACCCTCGGGTCCTGATTTCCATTTTTCAGCTCAAAGCGGTTCTTGCATGACTGACGAGATGCGTCGATCCTCCGCTTGACGGCTCTTGCTCGTCTCTGCGACGCTGTGCCTCCGTCCTGTTAACCAGAAAGACTATCCGCCATGTCGATACAGTGGTTCCCCGGTCACATGAATGCGGCGCGCAAGGAAGCGGCCAAGACGATGGAAGCGATCGATGTCATCGTCGAGGTGCTGGATGCCCGGATCCCCCAGGCCAGCTGCAATCCGCTGATCGAAGAACTGCGTCTTCCCCGGCAGCGTCCCTGCCTGAAAGTGCTCAATAAGGCCGATCTCGCTGACCCCGTCGTCACGAAAGCCTGGCTCGAACGATATCACCAACAAGAGGGTGTGACGGCGGTGGCCCTGTCGTGCAAGGGGGCGGGTGACGCGGCCAAAATTCCCCGCCTGTGCCAGCAGATCGCGCCTCATCGCAACAGTATTGTGAAGCCGCTGCGCATGCTGATCATGGGCGTCCCCAACGTCGGCAAGTCCACGTTGATGAATGCGCTGCTCAAAAAGCGTATTGCTCGCGTGGGCGATGAGCCGGCGGTGACGAAAACACAGCAACGACACAAGCTGAACGACAAGATGGCCATCATCGACTCACCCGGACTACTCTGGGGGACGATCAAAGATCCACAGGTGGGTCTATTGCTCGCGACGATCAATGCGGTTGGACATACTGTCGTGGATGACGAGACCGTTGCCGAGTTTCTTGCCGGAAAGTTGCTCGCGCGCTATCCCGCCAGGCTGACTGCCCGCTACGGCTTTGCGGTGGAGGG
>JBEBHO010000308.1:0-11657 GCA_040081095.1 Nitrospira sp. | reverse complement strand
CGGACTGTTCAGGGTCCCATCCTCGTCCAGCGGTACAATCGGCTGTCCCTTCGCATCGACTGTCGCCGGAAGCGTCGCGCCTGAAGACATCGGTGCCGTGAAGGCGGTGATCGTGTCCGTCTTCTCGTTGTTCTCTATCGGCTGAACGTTGGAGGAGTCCGCCGCCGTGACCGGCAACGATGTCCCATCCTCCATGACAGGAGACATCACGGACTCCATTGCGGTCGTCACCTGCCCTGCTTCGGGAATCGGTACAGGTGGCGTAGTATCGGAAGTGGCTAGGGATTGTGCAATCAATGCCAGCAAGACGCTTTGCGTCGCCACATCATTGGTCACAGGTGGCGTCACCTTGTCGGGTTGCTGTTGGGGAGGTTCAGAGGTTCGATCGCAGGGATGGTCATCTCGCTGGCCGCAGGAAGAGAGCTGGGCCGAAGATGGCGCCGAGTCCTCATCAGACGACCGTTTCGCATCGCGCTCTTCGTGAGGCTCATTGTGATCTGTTCGGTGGTCTGTTCGCGCCCGTCCGAGCTCCCGATGGGACTCCTTCGGGGCTCGAGCATCCCGTAATTCAGAAGAGAAAGATTTGTTGGATCCCGCCGAATCGCGGCGGCCGCCACCTTGTCCCAGCCGAGGGGCGCTCTGGCTTGCGGGCGCATTGGAGATACCGGCCGGTGCTGGTGCTGCTTGGGGAAGTTGAACGTCCATCATGGCTTCAGTTTCCTCATGGAGTGTCGGATGACTCGCGAGAGGATATTTCAAGCCTTGTGCCATGACCTGGCCGTCAAAAGACCACGCCAATCCGAGAAACCATCAGGAAGGGCGGGAACGGGGTTGTAAAAAGAGGAAAGATTTTCCTGGGCGATAGGCAAGATCCAACTACCGCCACCGCGGAGCGATCTTACGGGGCTTGGACGAGCAGTTGCTCTGTGAGTTTGGCGGCGCGGTCGACGCGCACTTGAGAAAGGATGGCTCCGGCCGTCTTCGGCTTGACGATCCGCAGAATTTCGATCGCCTTCCGTTCCGGCATCTTTTCAAGTCTGGCAGCCGCTTCTTCAGACGGCATCGATTCATACATTTTTGCCAGCTGCGCTTGGCTCTGATTTTTCTGGTCCTGCCCCTGCTTGGCGATCAGCGCCTTCCGCTCGGCGATAAATTGCTCTTGCTGAACCTTTTGCTCCGTCGTTTGCTTCTGATGCAGCCGGCGGGAGTCCTCGAGCTTCTTCTGCACGGTCTCATTTCTGTTGAGCAGCCCTTCGATCTCGGTCTTGAGAGCCAGCAGCCGCTCTTCCTCCTGCCGGATCGCCATTTCGCGGCGATCCAGGTCTTTTTTGCGCTGATCCAACATCTCGATAATTTCTCGAGGGGTTTCAATAGCTGGCCCCTGAGCCGCAGGTCCTGAGGTAGCGCCCGCATCTGCTTCGGGCTCCGTCGCTGATGGCGACGTCACTTTCGCGGTGGCAGAAGTAGTGGCCGTCTTGGCAGCCTTCGATTGCGCATCGGAAGAGGCTTGGCCCAATTGAACCATCACCCACAGAAGAAAGACCGACCCGGTAACCCCCCCAGCCAAGGTCCAGAGATGGGACCGTCGCTTCGCCATGGGCACGGAGGCTCTGGAGCCTCCCGTATGCCGCAGGGTAATGCGGTCTGGCATCTGATCCATGCGGACACCCTTCTTCACGGCGCGTCTCCCTGACCGACATACCGGTGGTGGGCCGACTCATCTGTAGCGGCCTGCTCGCGCCGGCGCTCGTCGGCTAAGGCCGTTTCTCGATATCGTGCAATCAGACGATCCAAGGTCCTGCGATCCTGACTGGCCGCCACGACTCTGGTCCGCACCTCATCCCATTGGCCTTGCCAATGCACGACCGTTCGACGAGCCTGTTCCATCGCGGCCGCCAGCGCTTCGAAATGGGATTGCCACTCCAACAATTGCTCGATGGTTAACCCCTGGCTCGTTTCGTTCCGATAACGCGCTTCCTGCAGCTGCTGATCGTCCGTCAATCGCGCACAGGACTGTTCCGCCTGAAGCAGATGCTGCGTGACCTCGGCCAGCTCCATCTTGAGCTGTTCCTCCACCTGTGTGCGATAGTGCTGTAGCGACTCTACGCTCATGTCTGTTTCGCCAAGGTGAGCAGATCTTGCTGCGATGACGCATAATCTGCGGGTTGCTCGACGGCTTGCCGGAGAAAGGCGTTGATGGCGTCTTGTCCGCGCACCGCTCGATCCAGTGCCGCATTCATGCCCTGTTTATAGGCGCCCAGAAGGATCAAGTCTTCCGACTGTCGGTATCTCGCCAGCAGTTCGATCGTTTGACGGGCAGCGGCTTCATGTTCACGCGTGACAATATCGCGCATGACTCGGCTGGTGCTTTGCAATAAGTCGATGGCGGGAAAATGGTTTTGCGCCGCCAGCGCGCGGGACAGCACGATATGTCCATCGAGGATAGAGCGCACCGTATCGGCAATCGGATCGGACAGATCGTCGCCGTCGACCAGCACCGTATATAAACCGGTAATCGTTCCGTTTCCAGGTCCCGTCCCTACCCGTTCCAACAGCTTCGGCAGCATGGCAAACACCGAGGGCGTATACCCCTTGGTCGTTGGAGGTTCGCCGATGGCCAGCCCCACTTCTCGCTGGCTATAGGCCAAGCGAGTCAGAGAGTCCATCATCAAGAGCACCTGTCGACCCTGGTCGCGAAAATACTCGGCAATGCAGGTGGCCACGAGCGACGCGCGCAAACGGACCATCGGCGGTTGATCGGACGTCGCCACAATAACGACTGACCGTTTCAGCGCCTCCGGCCCCAGATCGCGTTCAAGAAATTCGTTTACTTCACGCCCGCGCTCTCCGATCAGGGCGATGACGTTCACATCGGCCTGCGTATAGCGGCTGATCATTCCGAGCAAGACACTCTTGCCGACGCCCGATCCGGCAAAAATCCCGACTTTTTGCCCACGGCCACAGGTCAAAAATCCGTTGATCGCTCGCACACCAAGATCCAAGGGAGTCGTGATTCGGTTCCGTGATAAGGGGTTCGGCGGACTCGCCCGAAGCGGATAGTGGGTCTGGGCGACGATCGGACCCTTCCCGTCCAAGGGTTCGCCCAAGCCGTTCAATACCCGTCCCAGCAAGCCGGGGCCGACTGCGAGCCCGACAGCCTGACCGGTCATGGCGATGCGACTGGATGGCCCGATGCCCTGCATTTCGCCGAGCGGCATGAGCAGCACCCGATCGCCTCGAAATCCGACGACTTCGGCAGGGATGACTCCTTTGCCGTCTTCTCTGCTGATGTGACAGATGTCGCCGACCGTGGAACGGGCGCCGGTGCCTTCGATCACCAGCCCGACAGCCTGAGCCACGCGCCCGGTGATATCCAGTGGTTCGACTTGATCGAGCAGCTCACTGAGCGACATGTGTCCCCCTCGCGCGGAGTGCTTCTCCGAGCCGAATCAACTGCGTATCGATCGATGCATCCACGACTCGGTTCTCCGTCTGCACGATGCAACTCCCCCGTGACAACGTGATGTCTGGCTCAATATGCACGGCAAGGGTCAAATCCCCGGCTTGAGATAATTCGCTTCTCACAGCTTCGAGCGTGCCTGCGTCGGCCGGATGCACCTCGATGGTCACGCGACCGGACTCTTTCAGCGCCGCGAGAGCCGTCTTCGCTTGGGTTACGACTTGGTCTTTCACCTGCTCAGCCCGCTCATGAAGCACCTTCGTCGCGATTTGAAAGGCCAGGCTCACCACTTCTTCCTCGACTGTCTGATGCAGGGCCAGCCAGGCTTGATCGAATTTCCTCACGGCATTCGACAAGACGTTCCGCTCATGCCGCCGCCGCTCTTCATCCCGGGCACAAGCCCGCCGCTCCCCTTCGGCCACGCCTCGTTCATATTCGGTCAGTCCGTCTTGTCCCCGCGTCACCCCGTCTTCCCCGAATGTTTGGAGGACCATGCTTTGGATGCGCAACCCGCCGGCCCGCACAACGGCATGCTTCAGCACCGTATTCTCCGCTCGCAACGCATGGAGTTCGAGCAACCGGCGCGCCGTCATCAGCACCACATCATTTTGAATCGGCTTCATGAAGAACTCGGTCGCGCCCGCTTTCATGGCTCTCACGGCCAGTTCGACGCTTGGCGATCCGGTCATGACCACGCCGATCACGCGCTGGTCGCATTGCTGCACCTGCTCCAGCAACTGAATGCCGTCGAAGTCCGGCAGCGACACATCGACCATCAACAGGGCAGGGGCGGATTGCTTCACCAACGCCAGCGCCTCCTGCCCGGTTCCGGCGACGCGAATCGCCACGCCTTCCGATCGAAAGAGTTCGACGAACAGGTTCCGGATAATCTCATCGTCGTCGACGACCAGAATCGAGCCATGCATTTTTGTCGACCCTGGAGACGACGGAGTGGAGGTCACAGCCGGCAGCGATGCGAGGGTTCCCATTTACAACATCTCCTCCCCTGCGCCAGCCACAACGATACGGCCTTCTTCCTCCAGCTTGCGGCAAACCTTGAGAATGTTCTGTTGGGAGCGTTCGACATCCGTAATCTTGACCGGCCCTTTGGACTCCATGTCGTCTTTGAGCATTTCGGCGGCACGGCTGGACATGTTCTTGAAGAATTTCTCCTTAATGTTGGGGTTGGCTCCACGAAGCGCAACCGGCAAGTCTTCCTTGCTGATCTCCTTCATCAGCTCCTGCATGCCCCGATCGTCGAGCTTGATCAAGTCATCGAACACGAACATCAGAGCCCGGATGGCATCGGCCAGCGGCTGACTCTTTTCCGCAATCTTGGCCATGATGTTGCCCTCCGTATTCTTGTCGAGCCGCGTCATGATATCGGCCATCATCTCCGTTCCACCGAGCGATTGCGCGCGCATGCCGGTGTTCGACAACAGGGCTTCCTGCATGGTATTGCTGAGTTCTTCCAATACATCGGGTTGCACTTCCTCCATCGTGGCCAATCGTAACGCGACATCGCCTCTGAGAAATTCAGGCAGTTGAGCCAAGAGCTGGCTGGCCTGCTCGCTTTCCAAATGCGCCAGAATCACGGCGATCGTTTGCGGATGTTCGACTTTGATCATCCCCGCTAAGGCTTTCGCGTCGACCCACTTCAAGGCTTCCAGGCCTGGATAGGATTTCCTTGTCATGGATTCGATGATGGCTTTAGCTTTCTCTGGTCCCAACGCCTTGATCAATACACTGCGGATATACTCATTCCCCTTAAACTGGACTTCCCCCGAGGCACTCGCATTCTCGAATTCAGAAATCACGACCTCTTCATCTTCCTTCGAGATCTGCGCGGTTCCACTCATATAATGTCCGAGCTTCTTGATCTCTTTCGGATCGAGTTGCTTCATGACCTGGGCGGCCGCTTCTTCCCCAATGGCTCGGAGCAAAATCGCCGCCTTCTGTTCACCTGACATCTGTTTAGGCTCGGACGCCATAACTAGGCATTACCTTTCAGCCACTGTTTGACGACCACAGCAGTGCCATCGGGATTCTTTCGCGCCATCTCGACAATCTGAGCCCGGCTGGCATTCGATTCCAGCGACGCTTCCACTGCGCTGACGGAAGCCGGCAACGCCGGAGCCGCCGCATCGGCCGTGACGGCTGTCTCGATCGCCGAGACACCCAGCATCGCAATGAGGGGCCGGACGACAAAGAAGAGGATGAGCAGGAACAACAAGGCTCCGACCGCATACCGCATATAGGGCATCCAGGGCTGCGTCGACTCTGCGACCGCTTCGACCGTCGCCGTCGCCGGTTCCTCGGGACCGAACCCGAATTGCACGTTCACCACCTGCACTTGATCCTGGCGTTCAGTCGAATAGCCCATCGCCTTCTTGACGATGTCTTCGATGCGCTTCAAATCTTCTTCACTGCGAGGGATATACTTCTTCACCACTTCACCCGCTGGTTTGTCGGCAGTCTCTCCCTCTGCGGCCTTCGGGACTTCATACGTGCCATCCACCAGAACGGCGACTGACAGTTTCTTGATCGAACCGATCGGTTCCACGATCCGGGACACCGTCCGGCTGATTTCGTAGTTCACCGTTTCATTTTTCGTTTGAGTCGCGTTGGAACTGGTTGGCGTCGCCTCCGCCTCCGTTCCCGGAGGCACGTTGGACTGCACCCCAGGCACGCCGCCGGACATGCCATTCACGCCGTTCGCCTTTTCCTGGCCGCGCTGCTCGCTGCGCACGACCTGTCCGTTCGGATCGTAGCGCTCTTCCGTCGTTTCAACCTTTCTGAAGTCGACGAGACTCGAGACCCGCACCTCCGCTTTATTCGATCCGACGATGCGTTCGAGCATCGACTGGATGCGCCCTTCGATGTCTTTCTCAATGGTGTGCTGATATTCGAGCTGGGTATTGGTCAATCCGGCCGTTTCGTCCTGCACCGTTGAAGAGAGCAGATGCCCATGACCATCGACAACGGTAATATCGCGGGCTTGTAATCCTTCTACGCTGCTGGCGACGAGATGCACGACCCCTTGAACCTGGCCTTTGCTCAACACTTGGGCATTCCGCAGCGAGACAACGACCGACGCACGCGGCCGCTCCTGTTCTGCGGCGAATAGCCGCCGTTCAGGAATCGCCAGATGCACCCGGGCCCGTTCCACTTCCGGCATCTGCGCGATCGTTCGCGCCAATTCGCCCTGGAGCGCCCGACGATAATTCAGCTTCTGAACAAACTCGGACATGCCAATCGAGGTCCGGTCGAAAATTTCATAGCCGACCCCGCCACCCTTGGGAATGCCCTGGCTGGCGAGGGTGAGCCGGAGATCATGGACTTGGGCCGTGGGGACCAGGATGGTGGCTCCGCCGCCGGTGGTATCGTAGGGCGTCTTCGACTCTTTCAATTTATCGATGATCGAGGCGGCATCTTCGCTGTTGAGGTTCGTGAAGAGCACCTGCATGTCGGGTTGCTGCGTCCAGAGAGCCAGGGCGATCAGCCCGGCGACGGACCCCGCCAGTGCCACGAGAATGATCATGCGTTGATTGATGGAGAATTTCGAAAACATACAGCTGGTTTACCTCATCCGTCTCAAAAGGCTCCGGTCACACTTGCATCCGTTGTATTTCTTCATATGCGGTCACAAGCTTGTTGCGAATCTGCATCATCAGTTGGAATGAGACGTCAGCCTGTTGCAACGCGACCATCGTGCCGTGGACATCCTGTGTTTGGCCGGTTACCAGGGCGTCGACGGCCTGGCTCGCCTGCATCTGCACATCGTTCGCTTTTCCGATGGCATTCTTGAGCGTATCCAAGAATCTCCCGGATGCTGCCCCATCGACCGCCCCGGCTGGCGCGATCTTGTCCGCAATGGCCGGAAGAACCGGCGAGATGCCTTGAATGGGTGTCATGGTCTACCTCCCAATCTCCAGTGCCTTAGACTTCATCGTTCGCATCGCATTTATCGCTTGCACGTTCGCTTCATAGGCCCGCGAAGCACCGATCATGTTGACCATCTCTTCCATTACATTGACGTTGGGGAGACGGACAAACCCTTTCGGGTCCGCATCGGGATGATGCGGGTCATAGATCAACTGTCCCGGCTTCTGGTCTTCCACCACGCGCGCCACCGCGACACCTTCCAAGGCATGCGCCGTCGTGCCTATGGCGACCTGTCGAAACGCTTTTTGGAACGCACTGGGCACCGGAGCGGAGTGGAACACGACATCCCGACGCTTGTAGGGCCCGCCACCGGGTGTCCGTGTCGACTGGGCATTGGCCAGATTGCTCGCAATCACGTTGAGCCGACGCCGCTGAGCGTCCAACCCGGATACCGACACCGCCATCGAATCAGACATATCCATTGTCGTGTCTCCTTTCTCAATTAGCGGGCGTCACGGATCGCACTGAGAAGCTGGTGGAACCGCTGTGCGGCAATGGTTGCCGCCGTATTGTATTGCCCTGCATTGTCAGAGGACTTCGCCATCTCTAATTCCAGATTGACGGAATTCGCATCCATGGGAAGATCGCCGGCCGGCACTTCAGTCAATTTGCCCGTGACAGTCTGATATCCCTGCCCACGTAATCCGATATGGTGTCCTTGTGTCATCGTCATCGTGAGGGGAAACCGACCTTTGTGGGCCGCTTGCAGTTGTTGGGCGAACTGAAGATCGGAGGCGCGATACCCCGGCGTTTCCTCGTTGGCCAAATTTGATGCGATCACCCGCTGCCTGGCGCTATGGAGATCGAGACTCCGATGTAGCAACTGCATGGTTTTGTCGATCAACTCCATACCAGGGCCCTCCTCGTTGAATACCGACAAGATCTCTATAGCAACGTCGATGCCTAAACTTGATTCTTCACTTCGGCCGCCGTTCCGGCTGACCCGGCAAGGTTTGCCGAGAGACATCCGGCCGCAGGCAAGATGTGCCGCCCGTCAATGTTCCGACAGGATCAGCGGCTGTTCCGTTTCACGATACTCACGGAGCTTGTTTCTCAGCGTTCGAATGCTGATGCCAAGCTCTTTCGCCGCATGGGTGCGGTTATCCTTCACTCGCGACAGGGTTTTAAAGATCAGTTCCCGCTCCATTTCCCACAGCGAACCGTTGACCTGCGCCGGCATCGTAGCCGCCGCCGGCATCGCGGACGGGACGGCCTCCGGACGGGATTCGGGAAGGTGCATCGGGAGGATCGTCCCCTGCCCGGCGAGCAACACGGCCCGTTCCATGACGTTTTCAAGTTCCCGTACGTTCCCTTTCCATGCCAACGTTTGCAGATGCGCCACGGCTGCCTCCGAGAGGGCCGGCTGAGAAACGCCATTTCTGACGGCGGCGGTGCCGGTAAAATGACGCGCCAGCAAGGCGATATCGGCCGGACGCTCTCTCAGCGGAGGCACGGTGATGGGAAACACGTTAAGCCGGTAATAGAGATCCTCACGGAACCGGCCTTGCTCGACTTCCCGATAGAGCGTGCGATTCGTGGTCGCGATCACGCGAATATTGACGGCGACAGGATCGCGGCCGCCGATGCGGTCCACTTCGCGCTCCTGCAAGACCCGCAACAGCTTCGCCTGTAGATTCAAATTCATCTCGCTGATTTCATCCAGCAGAATGGTGCCCGTGTGGGCCATTTCGAACTTGCCGATCTTTCTGACCAGCGCCCCCGTAAAGGCCCCCCGCTCATGTCCGAAGAGTTCGCTTTCCAGCAAGCCATCGGGCAGCGCTGCGCAATTGACGGCGATGAACGGCCGGTGAGCCCGGGGACTCCTGGTATGGATGAAGCGGGCGAGCAATTCTTTTCCCGTCCCGCTTTCTCCGTTGATCAAGACCGTGGCTTGACTGGCGGCGACGCCTTCGACGGTGCTGAGCAAGCGGACCATGCCCGGGTCTTGCGTGAGGATGGCGCGCCCTTCGACGGTGGTGGTGGTCCCCGGAGATTCGAGATCCCGCCCTTCCTTGAGATTGGAGATCACCCGCTCAAGCAAATCCATGGAGAAGGGCTTGAGCAAATAGTCGCTGGCTCCGAACTTCATGGCGTCGACTGCCGTCTCTACGGTCCCATAGGCCGTCATGAGGACAATCACCGTCTGTGGCGCACGCGCCTTGATGTCTTTAATCAGATCCAGCCCGGTGATGCGCGGCATCTTCAGGTCGGTGATGACGAGCCAGGGGCGGAATCGCGTGACCCGCTCCACTGCGTCGGCGCCGTCGATGGCGCCCTGCACCTCGTAGCCCAATCGCCGGACCGACTCCATTAACGCGGTGCGCATCGATGGCTCATCGTCCACGATAAGGATGCGGTCGTTTCCCTCAGGGCCTTCGCTCGTAATCTCGCGGTCATTCATGGGTGCGTTCCTCCATCGCTTCAACATTCGTGAGTGCGTGCACGTCAGGCCACTTCAACATCGGTTCCTGCGCCGGCGAGGCCTCCACCTGATGCGGCAGCAAGATGGTAAAGGTCGTGCCGACTCCCCGGTGGCTTTCGACATCGATCCTTCCACGGTGGGCATCGACAATGGCATGCACAATCGCCAGTCCTAATCCGGTTCCTTCATCCTTGGTCGTAAAAAACGGATCGAAGATTCTCGACACATGCGCCGGTTCGATACCCGGCCCGTTATCGGTAATGGTGAAGCAGATGGCCGGGACGCCAAGCGAGAGATCGTCGGTAGCCGCCATTTTGAGCGTCAGCACTCCGCCAGCCGGCATGGCTTGGATGGCGTTGAGGATCAAATTCAGCACCACCTGCTTGAATTGTCCTTCATTGCACCAGATCGCTGGAATCCGTGGATCGAGGTCGAGCCGAATGTCCACGGGGTTCTTGGTAATGGCGTGGGCGGCAAGGGTCAGGGCGTCCAGCACCAGGGGCTCGATGGCTTGCCAACGGCGCGTAGACCGCTCAGGTTGGGTATAGGTCAACAAGTTCGACAGCAACCGGTCCAAACCATGCACGGCTTGAGAAATCTGTTCCGCATAGGCCAGGCTCGATGGGTGTTCGTGGAGATCCCGCCGCAGCATCGACGCAAACAGCTCAATGCTGCCCAGCGGATTGCGAATCTCATGCGCGATCCGTCCCACCATCTCTCCCATCGCCACCAGCCGATGTTGCCGTTGGAGGCGCTCCTCCAATTGACACATCTGTGTCGCGTCGTGAATGAGGATGAGCTGGCCGGATGGATGCGCGGCTGAAGCCTCCAGTACGCGCTGGTTGATCGTCAGGACATGGGCGCCTCGCCGCTGTGGGCGCTCACTCACCGACAGCTGGAGTTCCGCCAGTACCGTCAGAGCCGACTGACCGTGCAAGGTCTTTGTGTCGCGACCGAGCAAGGTGGTCGCAGCCGCATTGACTCTGGTGATATGCCCGGCTTGATCCAGAACCAAGACCCCGGTTGTCAGAGAGTCCAAAATACCGCTGAGATGCGAACGCATCGCTTCATTCTCGTGGAGTTGTGTGCGCAAAGCGTCATTGCTCTGTGACAGTTCCAAATCCATCTGCTCGATCCGGTCCGTCAGAGTCGAGTAGGACTGCTGGAGCGTATGCGCCGCCTGGTCAAAGGTATGAAACGCCTCCTGGAGCAAATCCCGTTCGGCAGGGTGCAGTGCGGTCGATGTGGTCATAACCCCTCCTGCGGCAAATGCCGCGCCTGTTGAATGCTTTCATGGTACGTGCTTGAAAACCTGGTCACTAGCGGATCGTCGGTTTGACCGAGTTCGGCCAAAGCCACTGTCGCGCGGTCGTGCTGTTTCAAGGCTTGCCAGCCGCGGACGATTTGAAGACGAGCCCATTGCAGCTGAGCGCGATCAGGCTGTTTCTCGATCGCCGTGTGATACACCTCGATGGCCTGCTCGTAGCGTTTCATTTGCGCCAGCAAATCGGCATAGGCTAACAGCGCAGCGGCCGTCTTCGGCGCGCCCGCCTTAAACGCCTCTTCTGTGGCAATGACCGCTTCCTCCTGTTTATTGAGCCGGACAAACACCTCGGCCATCTGCTGATACATCCATGGACGCTCGGGATGTTTGGGATGATGAAGCATCCACGTCCGGCAGAAATGCAGCAAGTTGGCCATATCATGATCTTCAGCCATCGCCTGAACCAGAAGATGGAGCGTTTCCCGTTCAAAACGGCCCGTAGGAAACTCCAAGCGATAGCGCTCCATCACCTTTCTCGCTGCAGCCGCATCGTGCTGGGCGAGATA
>JBEBHO010000368.1:0-11660 GCA_040081095.1 Nitrospira sp. | reverse complement strand
GACGCCAACCGGACCACCACCTCACCGGGCGCCGCGTTCGTCGGAATCTCGACTTCGATTGTATCGTCCTTCCACCGGCGGGGACGCACCACTACACCGCCGATCACGACATCGTTCACACCGAACATCGTGTTCGGATCGCGCGCACCGGCGGTGGCGCCGAAATGCTCGCCGGTGATGGTCACCATCGTCCCGCGCTCGGCCTCGGTGGGCGTGATGGACGCGATGCGCGGCGTCACCACAGTAAAGGTCCCGGCGGACAGCTTCTTCTTCCCGATCACCATCTCGACCGGACCGGTTGTCGCTTTGAACGGCACCTTCACCTCGACCAGGTCGGATTCCCACCGCTGAATCAGCGCCGGCATCCCGGCGAAGGTGACTTTATTGAACTGGACGGATTTGAATGCGCCCAAGCCTTTGCCGCTCAACACCACCGTCGCGCCAGGCGTCGAGGTCCGAGGGGAAATTTCTATCGTGGCCTGGCCTGCATAGGAGGCCCAGGGCATCAATGCGCCGACAATGAAGACTGCGCAGAAGATTCGTCGAAACATCATGATAACTCCCCTCAAGACTAAGGCTCTGACTCCACGAGCCCGTGGGTCACAATCAGCCCAGAATGATTCGAAGGAACTTCCCTGCACGTGGCACGAGAACCCCACGCACCGGAGTCAGGAGAGAGCAACCGGGGTACAACGTGAAGCGAGGGACGAGAGGACTATAGCAAGCGATTTTTTCGAGTGTCAAGGCGGGTGCCGGGAAGATCGCCGCCCGCAGCACCGCAGGCTCTTCATACCAAATTCTCTGCCGTCCTGCCTGCTGACTTTGCTATACTCTTTTGCGATATGCCAGCCGACACACCCGATACACCGGCCCCGCAGCCGTCCGGCAAAGACCGCCGGGCCTATTTTCGCATCAACGTCGTCCTGCCCATCTGCATTCAGCTCGAGGCAGACACGACGGAGGGGGCGTTCACGGAACAATCCGTGAATCTCAGCGGCGGCGGCATCGGCGTGGTGGTACACACGGTCTATCAGCCCAATGAAATTCTGTCGCTAACGCTGCACCTTCCCAACCATGTCGTCTTCAAGACTTACATGGAAGTCTTGCGATTGGATCCCCTTCCTTATCGTGCGGGCACCCACCGCCTGCATGCCCGCTTCATCAAGATGACGACGCAGAATCAGGAACTCCTCATCAGATACATCATGCATTTTCAACGCGAGCATCTCCAAGGGCACTACTCCGCGTGAGAACAGGCATCGGCGGCAGTGCTCATCCAGGAAACATCTTTTAGATTCAGCCTAGGGCGCGACTTGCACGATCAGTTCGATTTCGAGCGGAGCTTGGCGGGGGAGTTCGGCGGCGCCGACGGCGACGCGGGCGTGCTTGCCGGCTTCGCCGAAAATTTGCACGAGGAGATCGGAGGCACCGTTGAGAACTTGAGGTTGGTCTGTGAAACCCGGAGCAGAAGCGATATGGCCGACCATTTTGACAATGCGTTTCACGTTATCAAGCGAGCCGACTTCGCTGCGGACGATGGCGAGTGCATTCAACGCCGCGACTTTGGCTGCCTCCATCCCCTGCTCAATCGTAATGCCCTGTCCGAGCTTGCCGGTCAGAATCAGCTGACCATCGCGTGACGGCAAGACACCGGAGAGAAACAGGAGATCGCCGGCACGTACGACCGGCACGTAGTTCGCCACGGGCTTCGGAGCCATGGGCAATTCAATATTGAGGGCTTTCAATTTGGCATCAAACGACATGCTGAGTTGTCCTTATCCTGCTCGCAGGGCTTCGAAGAAACTCTCCCCGACCTGCAAACGTTCGGCCTGCAACGCCTCCACGATGGTCTGCCCCAGATCGGCAGCTGACGCCCTCACTCCAAGATTCACACCTTGCGATAACTTGGGGCCTGTCACCAAGAGCGGCACATATTCCCGCGTCGGCACCTTAGACGTTGTGGTGAGATCACGGCCATGATCCCCGGTGATCACCACCACATCGCCCACGCGCAATTTTTCGAACAGATCCGGCAAGCGGCGGTCGAAGTCTTCCAGCGCCGTCGCGGCGGTCGCCGGTTCATCGGTTAATAGATCGAGACTCGCATAGAGCAGCCCGCGAGGCATCTTGCCAATGAGCTTGGTCGTCTCCTCCAGCGCCGCCGTCGCCGTCGCTGCAGGGAATGCCCGTGTCAATCCACGGCCTGCAAAGAGGTCATGAACTTTCCCGATGCCCATCACAATCTGGCCCGAGCGGTTCAAGACATCGAGCATACTCACCGCCGGCGGCTCAGCAACATAGTCTTTGCGCCCTCCGCTGAAGTGGAACGCTCCGGCTTCACCCGAGAAGGAGTGAGCCACGATCCGCTGAGGTCCCGACACACCTTTGAAGGATTTACGAATGTCCCGGCAGCGCTGATAGAAGTCCACTGCGGGCATGGCCGAGATGTGCATGGCCACATGACACGTCCAACCCCCGTCGGTCCAGACGATCGGGGCGCCGGTGGAGAGATGTTCGGCGCCATATTCGTCGATGAGCGATTGCGCATAGCCCAGGCGATTGCCGATCACTTTCCGGCCGAAACTTTGTTCGAGCTGTTGAATCACTTCGAAGGAAAACGCCGACGTGAAAGGAGAGGCCTGACGCGACTGGATGACTCCGCTCGTTTCCCAGTAGCCGACGACCGAGTCCGCTCCCTGCGAGACAAACCCTATCTTGCCGAACGAGCCGTTCGGCTGTGCCATGGCTCGCACCCCAGGAATGTTCCCCAGATGGCCGAAGCCTAGCGTCTCCAGATTCGGCAAACTCAGCCCGCCGACCGCCTCCGCGATGTGGACGATCGTATTGGCGTCGGCATCCCCATAATCCGCCGCGTCGGGCAAGGCCCCGATGCCAAACCCATCAATGACCAGTAGAATGACTCGATTTATCATGTGCGCACTATAACAAAAAGGACCCGGAGGGCAAAGCTCATTCCATGTGTCGCAATGGAGACGAGTGAGGCAAGATCCCGCTACGCAGCCTGATCGAGAAGCAGATAACGCCGGATGTGTTTGCGCGCGGCCTGGCTGATGATCCGGAACTCCAGTCCGAATTCGTGGCGCGTCACCCACCGGACCCGGGCCAAATCGACCACTACCGGATCAGATGTTCCCGGAATGGTCAGAGAAGCCGAGGCATATCCCTCCTGTGGCACGCACACGTCACTTTCAATGGCGCAGCCTTCTTCCGAGAGATTGAAGATCACGCCGGTGCCAGCCACATCCTCGACGACAAAGGAGACCGGACAATTCACGTGGAATCTTGGCTGACTGCGCAACTCCTGCATGACCCGCCTCCTATCGACTTGTCCAGGCCTTCCACTCCTCAAGAATCTTCAGACTCGCACTCGTGCCGATTCGATCGGCCCCGGCTTCCAGCATGGCCAACGTCGTCTTCCAGTCTCTGATCCCACCCGACGCCTTGACCTTGGCCTTGCCGGCCACCGTGTGCTTCATCAACCGCACGTCTTCGACGGTCGCCCCGGCAGCATTGAATCCTGTCGAGGTCTTCACATAGTCGGCTCCCGCTTCGACAACGAGATGGCAGGCGGTAATTTTCTCCTGCTGTGTGAGCAAGCACGTTTCCAGAATCACTTTATGTTCGACCGATGGCGTGGCCTTCACCACTTCCGCAATGTCCTGCCGGACATAGGCCTGATCGCCGGACTTCAGACGGCTAACGTTGATCACCATATCCAGAATTTTCGCACCGCGCGCCACGGCTTCCGTCGCTTCGGCGACTTTCGCTCTGGTGGTATGGCCGCCAAGCGGAAACCCGATGGGAATGCCGACCCGCACGGTTGATCCTGCCGTGGCGGCCACCGCTTCATCGACATAACAGGGCGGCACGAAGATCACGACGAAGCCCAGGTCTTTGGCTTCCTGACAGAGCCGCAACACATCGGCCTTGGTCGCTTCAGGACGCAAGACCGTATGATCGAGTAACGCGGGCAGATTCCATGGCGTCATAACCGTGAAGACTCCTTCTACATTCGGCCGCGGTGGGCGCGGGAGAAATATTGCTTTTGATACTTGTCGACGGCTTTGTTGTGTTCCGTCAGCGTGGCGGAAAACTGATGCGTCCCGTCATTCTTCGACACGAAGTACAAGTACGGTGACACCGCTGGAAAGAGCGTGGCCCTGATCGCCTGCGCCCCCGGGCTGGCGATCGGCCCCGGCGGCAGGCCGGCCCATCGGTAGGTGTTGTAGGGACTGGGGTGCGAGAGATCCTTCTTATGGATATTGCCGTCGTAATTCGGCAACCCATAGATGACGGTCGGATCGCTCTGGAGCGGAATCTTCTTCTGCAACCGGTTGTGGAACACCGACGAGATTTGCGGCCGCTCCTCGCCGGAGCCCGTTTCTTTTTCAATCACCGACGCCAGCGTCAAGACTTGATGCATCGTCCAATGAATATCCTTCGCCCGGGCCTGCCATTCCGGCGTGACCACTTGATTGAGCTGCTCCACCATCGTCCGAATGACGTCCTTGGCGGAGACCGGCTTGGGGAATCGATAGGTATCGGGATAGAGATATCCTTCCAACGTCTCGGCTGAAATCCCGAGCGTCTTGATGAAACCCTTGTCCTTGACGAGACGCAAGAAGTCGGCGCGATCCGTGATCTGGTGCTGCGCCAGCACGTCGGCAATCTGCACCATGGTATAGCCCTCGGGAATCGTGACCGAATGGAGCACCACCCGCCCGGCCAGCAGCTTGGACAGGATGTCCGCCGGAGGCATCGCCGGATTCAGCTCGTATTCACCGGGACGAATCTTCCGATCCGCCTCCATAGCCTTGCCGAGCAGGACAAACGCCGAACGGCTCTTAATGAGCCGTTCACGCTCAAGCAAACCGGCCACATGCTGGAACGTGGAACCGTCGGCGATCGTGATAACTTTAGAGGGAGGGTGCTCGGCTTCCGCGACGACCGGGGCTTCAGCCCATTTCATCATCTGATATGCGGCCACCCCGGCGAGTGCGACGGCGAGGACGAGCACGATGAGAATCACGCGCAGCTTCATAAGGGCGCCCGGCGGCTTCGTGGTCTGTGCCATGTGGCTCTCTACCATCTTCGGTCTCCGGCAGAAGACCTTGAACCGAAGGTGGAGACTGAGCCTCGAGATAACTCTGCAACAGGATGGCCGCGGCAATCTGATCGACCAAACCTTTGCGTTTTTTCCATCCGACATCGGCGGAGATCAGGAGCGATTCCGCATCCTTCGTGGTCAGCCGCTCGTCCCAGGTGACCACCGGAACCGGTAACGCCTCGGCGAGCCGCTCCAGAAACTGATGCACCGCCTGCACCGCCAGGCCTTCGTCGCCATTCAACCGCAACGGCAGGCCCAAGACCACCTGCCCCACTTCATGGGTCTTGACCAGATCCACGATATGGGCGATGTCCAGATCCAGCGTCCGTCGCTCGTAGGTTTCTAACGGCCGAGCGGTCCAGCCCAGCTCATCGCTCAGCGCGACGCCGATCCGCTTGGTGCCGTGATCCAGTGCAAGAATACGGCTAGGCATGAGTTTACCGCTGAAGGGCAGATTCGACCAGACCAAAGACCTTTTCCAGCGCGGCATCGAGACGGGACACATCCTTGCCGCCGGCCTGGGCCATCTCAGGGCGTCCGCCGCCGGTGCCCCCGACTTCGGCAGCCAAGACCTTGATCAGATCTCCGGCTTTCAGTTTGCCGGTCAGATCCTTCGTGACCACCACGAGAAGCGCGACTTTGCCGTCTTCGGTCGGAGCGCCGAGCGCAACGACACCGCTCTTGAGCTTGTCCCGCAATTGATCGGCCAACGCCCGCATCCCGTTCACATCCAATCCGTCGGTCCGCTGTACATGCACCGGCACGCCGGCCACGGTCTTCGCACTCGATGCGACCGCCGATCCGCTGGCCATCTTCAGCTTCAGCTCTTCCAGCTCACGTTCTTTGTCCTTCAGCTGCGATAACACCTTGCGGGTCTTGTTCACCAGTTCTGACGGGCCGACCTTGAGAAGATCGGACAATTCCCGCATCTCCCCTTCAGCCTTCTTCAACAATGCAAATGCCCCGCTGCCGGTCTGGGCTTCGATGCGCCGTACGCCCGCCGCGACACCCGTCTCCGACACGATACGGAACAGGCCGATCTCTCCGGTATGCCGGCAATGCGTGCCGCCGCAGAGCTCCTTGCTGAAGGATTCGACCGTCACCACCCGCACCTGCTCGCCATACTTATCGCCGAAGAACGCCAAAGCGCCTTTCGCCACGGCGTCTTGAATGCTCATCACTTCCGTGGCCACCGTTTCATTCTTGCGGATCTCGTTGTTCACCACGGTCTCGATTTCATCGATATCGCGCGTCGAGAGCGGGCGGAAATGCGCGAAGTCGAACCGCAACCGGTTCGGCCCGACCAGCGATCCATACTGCTTCACATGGGGGCCCAACATGTCACGCAACGCTGCATGCACCAGGTGCGTCGCCGTATGGTTCCGCGCCGCGTCCTGCCGCGTCGTCGCGTTGACCGACATCCGCAGTTGTTCGCCTTCTCTGATCCGTCCCTTGGTCACGGTCCCTTTGTGCAGAATCAGCGTCGGCGCAGGCCGCGTCGTCTCCTTGATCTCCAATCGGCCTTCAGAACCGACTAACAAGCCTTGATCGCCCATCTGGCCGCCGCCTTCGGCATAGAAGGGTGTCACATCAAGCGCCACTTCAACTTCATCGCCCTCGGCCGCTTCCTTGACCATACGGTCCGACTTGAGAATCGCCTGCAGCACCGCATCGGTTTCCAGACGGTCATACCCGACGAACTTGGTCGCGCCCAGACGCCCGGCCAACTCCGACACCACCGGCCTGGCCGTTTCCTGCTCAAATCCGCCGGTCTTCCGCGCGCGATTCCGCTGTTCCTCAATCGCCTGCTCGAAACCCTTCTCATCGACCGTCATATCCTGCTCGCGACAGGCCTCCTGAATGAGGTCCATCGGGAATCCGTAGGTATCGTACAGCTTGAAAATATCTGTTCCGGACAACTGCGTCTTGCCGGCTGAACGGGACTTCTCAATCAGGTCATTGAGAATCGGCAAGCCCTGATCGAGCGTGGCGATGAATCGCTCTTCTTCTCCCCGCGTCGCCTCGGCAATCGTCCCGGCCGCCGCCTTTACTTCGGAATAGGCCTCCGCCATCTGCTCGACCACTGTGGCGGTCAGTTCATGCAGAAACGGCTCCACAATCCCGATTAACCGTCCATGGCGGGCGGCGCGCCGGAGAATACGCCGGAGCACATAACCGCGCCCTTCATTGGAAGGCAGCACGCCATCGGTCATCAAAAAACTGATCGCCCGTAAATGATCGGCGATCACCCGCATCGAGCGATCGGCCTGTTCCTTCTTGCCATACTCCATTCCGGCGCGTGTGCCGATCGCTCCCAGGAGCGGCGTAAAGAGATCGCTGTCGTAGTTGCTCAAAACGCCTTGCGCCACCGCCGTCAGCCGCTCCAGGCCCATACCGGTATCGATGCTGGGCTTGGGCAAGGGGTTCAGCGTCCCCTTGGCATCTCGGTTGTATTGCATGAACACGAGATTCCAGATCTCGATGACCCGGTCGCCATCCCCATTCGGCGTATCGTCGCCCGGCACTGCCGGTCCTTGGTCGAAATGCAGTTCTGAGCAGGGCCCGCAGGGACCCGTATCGGCCATCTGCCAGAAGTTGTCTTTTTCACCGCACCGGACGATGCGGGAGGGGGGCACGCCGATTTTTTTCCACAACTGATCGGCCTCATCGTCCTCGCGGAAGATCGTGACCCACATCCGGCTCTTGTCGAGCCCGACGGTCTTGGTCAGGAACTCCCAGCCGAAGATGATGGCGTCTTCCTTGAAATAGTCGCCGAAGGAAAAGTTCCCGAGCATCTCGAAGAAGGTGTGATGCCGTCTCGTGTACCCGACGTTTTCGAGATCGTTGTGTTTTCCGCCAGCTCGCAAACACTTCTGCACCGTCACGGCGCGCTTATAGGCCCGCGACTCCTCGCCAAGAAACACCCGTTTGAATTGATTCATCCCGGCATTGGTAAACAGCAGCGTCGGGTCGGCCTGGGGAATCAAGGCCGAGCTCGGCACCGCCTGGTGCCCGTGCTGTTCGAAGTACCGGATAAACGACTGGCGAAGCTCGCGCGCACTATTCTTCATGAATCAAGTCCTTCATTGCCAAAGCGATCCCGTATAGTACGCTCGATCGTCTCTTCTTCGAAACCCCACTGACGTAGGAGTCTGACCGCCTGGAGGGGGGTCACTCGACGGCCCTTGCGCTGCCAGGCCTTGAATGCCCGTTTGGCGAGCGTGTCGTCATCAACCGCACCGAGAGCCTCGCTGACTGCCCCTTCAGCAACGGCTTCTCCGATCCCCTTGGCCTGCAACTCAGCCAGCAATCGCTCTCGCCCCATCGGCTGGCGAGCCAACCGGCTCTCGATCCACCGCCCGGCGTAGGCCCGATCGTCGAGATACCGGAGGTCGGACAACCGGGTGATTGCCTGCTTCGCCTGATACGCTGAGGCCCCTTTGCTCACCAGAAACTGTTCAACCTGGGCGGCCGTCCGATCCCAGCGAGCCAGATACCGCACCGCCAGATGAAGCCACGCTTCGGACGTCGATGGCGCCGTTCGCTTCTTCGCACCCACGCGCCTGTCGGCCTACTTGTGCGCCTTCTTCTCGTCGCCTTTGTCCACCTTCGCAGTCGGCTTTTCCTCTTTTGGATCCGCCTTTTTCTCGTTACGAGCGGGTACCCCGGCCAATTCGCGCAGCTTCGCTTCAACTTCATTCGCCACAGCGGGATTATTCTTGAGGAAATCGCGCGCCGCATCGCGACCCTGACCGACCCGTTCACCTTTATAGGAATACCAGGCCCCGGACTTGTCGATGATTTTCTTCTCAACCCCGATATCGACCAGCTCGCCGGTCTTCGAAATCCCTTCGGCAAACATGATGTCGAACTCTGCCTGACGGAACGGCGGCGCCATCTTGTTCTTCACCACTTTGACGCGGACCCGGTTCCCCATCACATCCTGTCCTTCTTTCACGGACTCGATGCGGCGGATATCCAGGCGAACCGAGGAATAGAACTTCAACGCGTTACCGCCGGTCGTGGTTTCCGGATTGCCGAACATCACCCCGATCTTCATGCGGATCTGGTTGATGAAAATCAGCGTCGTCTGAGACTTGGAGATCGCCGCCGTCAATTTGCGCAGCGCCTGCGACATAAGGCGGGCCTGCAAGCCCATATGGGAATCGCCCATTTCGCCCTCGATTTCAGCCCGCGGCGTGAGAGCGGCCACCGAGTCCACCACGATCAGATCGACCGCCCCGCTGCGGACCAGCGTCTCGGCAATTTCCAGGGCCTGTTCGCCGGTATCCGGCTGCGACACGAGCAATTCGTCGTCCTGCACCCCGAGTTTTTTGGCATAGGCCAAATCCAGCGCATGTTCCGCATCGATAAACGCCGCCACGCCGCCGGTCTTCTGCACTTCGGCAATACAATGGAGCGTCATCGTCGTCTTGCCTGACGATTCCGGCCCGAAGATTTCAATGACCCGTCCGCGCGGCAAGCCTCCAACCCCCAGGGCGATATCGAGTCCCAATGACCCGGTCGAGATCGCCGGAACATCGGCGGGACGTTCGTCCGCCCCGAGCTTCATGATGGCGCCCTTTCCGTACTGCTTTTCGATCTGCGAGAGGGCCAACTCTAACGCGCGCTTCTTGTCGTCTTTCTCTGACATGCGTATCTCCTACAGGATTAGAGGAATCAGGAATGGGGATTATACCCAAGCGAGAAAAGGAAACCTAGAGCGGAATAGGGGTCTGGCTTCGGAGGACAATAGGAACCAGGCTCAGCTATACGTAGAGCACCCCACTTCAAATACCCGCAATATCGACGTGCAGGAACCTGCACATGACGGACACCTTCCTTGCTATGCTGTCTCCACCCGCCACTGCGTAGATATGGGATTGGAGAGACCATGAAGGTGTATGAACATACCGATCCCGACTCATTGCGCTCCCGGTCTCACCCTTGGACCGATGGTCAATCCGATGCCTCTCATCGGTACTACGATTTCCGCGCACAGCCCGAACTGATCCGGTCATCGCTTGAGGATCTGCAGGAGTGGCGCACCTACCCTGCGATTGAAACCTTTTATCGGCTCCTGGAATGGCTCAATGGGCCAGAGTCAGCCCTCGAATCCAACGACTGTGCCTTGAGCGGCGCGACTGCCAATACAAGCGCCGGGTTCCCCAAGCGATTGCAAGCTTCCGGTCGCCTGATGATTCTCTACCGTGACCTGCCACTGAATACCTCGCCGGAGCAGATTCATCGACTGACCAATGGCGTCGCTCATGCGTTGGAAGCGATTGATCCAGGTTTCGAATGGGGGGCCATCGGCGCCACGATCATGGCAATCAGATTGACCACCCTGCCAGGGCCGCCAGAACAACAGAGGGGCCAGCAACTCATGCTGTCGTTTTGGGCTTGGGGCAATGATGAACGTGAGGTGATGGCCAACCTCAATCGCATATTTCACAACCTGACGATGGCCCTCCGAGAGGTCTCGGATGAGATCCACCACACATCGCCTGCAACAAAGGGAACTTAGCAATCAGCGTGCGTCCGTAGTCCGCTGGATGGGATGTAAACCCATTCAAGGAAGGGTCTTATGCCGATCCGCATAAGAAGCTGTGATCAATAGCCTTACGGTCGCAATTCATTGAAACAGCAACGGCTCTGGCGTATTGTTCGTGAACATTGACGGCCAGAAGTTGGCAGATCCAGCTCTTATGCGGATCCGCCTAAAAGTTGATAGGGGCAAGACATGCAACGCTATTCATACACGGTAGATGTTCGCATTTGGCACCCGTCGATCAAGCCGGAGGAAATTACTCACGTTCTTGGAATGACGCCGAGTCATTGCTCTAAGGCGGGACAACAACGACAAACACCGAAAGGAACATTGCTCGAAGGCGTCTACCGTGAGAGTTACTGGAACGCTGATCCATTTGATCGCGGGGAGTATTCGTCCGCTGATGATTTGGTCGAAGACGCGTTGACCGAAGTGCTTGAAGCTCTTGAACCACACAAAATATTCATTCAGAAGCTTCGTAGCGAGGGGGCGAGGATTCTTCTTCAGGTTAGCTCCTTTAGTGGTCGCAACTACGCGTTTGAATTCTCTCCCGAACTTCTCGGCAGATGCGCGGCCCTGGGGGTCGGTCTTGCGCATGACGTGTATCCTTCTGCATAAAATTGGTGAGAACGCTAACTTTGCCTGCGGCCGACCCGCGCAAAACACCGCGCGGTCGGCTGAGCTTTGGCATTTGGCGTTATGAACTTTCCTCAACCCATTAAAGCGGTTAGATCCACCCAAACGCTACGCGATTCAATGAATACAGGAATTAGGAGAAAAACAGCGCGATGGATTTTACAACTAGGCCTGACTTCCCCCATAAGGTGTCGCATGACCATGAATACTGATTTAAGCACACGGATCGTGCTAGCCACGGAATCAATGGAGTGGCTCGCCACGGCAGAGGCCGGTGGTTGGCGTAAGGCCCTCGATCAGAGTGATGGGACAGTAACCCATACAACCAGCCTGGCGAAGTACGCT
>JBEBHO010000158.1:0-3110 GCA_040081095.1 Nitrospira sp. | reverse complement strand
CACTTGCTCAATCGTTTCAGAATGTGAACACGCCGGCCGATCTCGAAGCAGCGAGAGCCGCACTCCGTCACCGCTCATTGCCTCAATAATGGCTGCATCACGGCGCACCATCGTGGTGATTCATCCTGGCGGGTTGGGGGATGTTCTCCTCTCGTTTGAGGCGTTATTAGCTATGCGGGCAGGTTTCCCGCATCATGAGATTGTTCTGCTTGCAGGATCGGAAGTGGGGGATCTGCTGGCTCAATGCGGAGTGATCGATCACGCGTGGTCGATCGAGTCAGATCTGTTAAGCACTCTCTTTGCCGGAGCGGCCCGGCTCTCCTCCCGTCAGCGAGCGGTCTTCCAGCGGTGCGATCTCATGGTTGGATGGCTGAGTGATGAAGCTGGAGAACTGCAGCGCACCTTGCAGGAGCTTGGGATTCCACGGGTGATTCTTCAATCGCCGGCCATGATCCAAGGTGGTCACCAACGCGAGCGATTTCTTCAGGCGTTGCAGGGAGAACTTCCTACCGATCCGCGACCTCTTCTCCGCCTCCATCTTCCAAAGGAAGGGCTGCAGCCAGGAAGAGACGCGCTTCGTGCGATCGGGATTAACCACCCTGCATCTTTGATTGTGTGCCACCCAGGAAGCGGAAGCCTTCACAAGTGTGTGCGGGCCGATACGTGGAGCCTGCTCTTTCAAGGATGTCGAGCGCGGCAGCTGACCCCCGTCATCGTTCTAGGACCAGCGGATGAGCAGGCGGCTACGGCGATACAACAGGCGGGGATTTTGGATATCCCGATTCTTCGTCCCCAGTCCGTGACAGTGCTGGCCGCACTTCTGGCTCAGGCGCAGGGGTATCTGGGACACGATTCAGGTGTCACCCATCTGGCGGCCTTGCTAGGCGTGCCGACGGTTGCAATGTTTGGTCCGACCGATGAGCGACGGTGGGCTCCGCAAGGGGAACTGGTGGCGGTGGTGCGGGGTGGACGCTGTGCGTGTGCGGACTGGGATGCGGTGCGAGTCTGTCGCGAAAAGCCTTGTCTCAAGGTGCAGTCGGAAGAGGTCTTCAAGGCCCTCGAAGCGGTTGAATCTTGCTACCACCGGGTAACGAATTCCTAACCGTTCACCTTGTCACTCCCTGAGCCATATGCTACAGTGCAAAATTGTTTTTCTCTTTCTTCTCTAAGGACTTAGGAGATTTTGTGACGCAGGGGTTCGTGCAAGAACAGGTGGCGAATGCGGTCCAAGGAGCGCTTTCTGATGCAAAGGCCAAGGGGCAATTGAAAATCGAGTCCTGGCCCATTGTGACCTTGGATGCGCCGAAGCGTCCGGAGTGGGGAGACCTGGCCACAACCGTTGCGATGTCGCTCGCCGCTTCAGAGAAACGCGCACCTCATGACATTGCTCAAATCATTGCCGACAACCTGTTGACCCGCGATCAATTATTTGAACGAGTCGAAATCGTCCGGCCCGGTTTTCTCAATTTGACCGTGAAGCCTGCCATCTGGCTAGAAGTTTTGCGGGATATCGAGCGGAAGGGCGCGGCATATGGTACGTCCGTGGTCGGAGCCGGGAAACGTGTGCTGGTCGAATATGTCAGTGCTAATCCGACCGGGCCACTCCATGTGGGGCATGGCCGTGGCGCTGCGGTTGGTCAAGCGTTGGCACGACTGCTGAGAGCGGTCGGCTATGACGTGGTCAGCGAATATTACATCAATGACGCTGGCCGGCAGATGAAGCTCTTGGGCGCTTCCGTATATGCACGGTTGCAGGAACTTGCGGGGACGCCCGTCACGTTTCCCGAAGAGGGCTACCACGGTGAGTATATCCGTCTTGCGGCTGAACAAATTCAGGCCTCAGACGGGGCGACGCTGGCGACGCTGTCTTCGGCAGAGGCCGAGCAGCGCTGCCGCGATCTGGCCTATCGGACCCTGCTGCAACGCATTCGTGAAGATCTGTCGGCGTTGGGCATTGAGTTTGAGTCCTGGTTCAGCGAAGCCTCGCTCATTGAGTCCGGCGCTGTCGAGCGGGCCTTCGCAGAGCTAAAGAACCAGGATCTGTTGTTTGAGGAAGACGGAGCCTGGTGGTTTCGCTCATCCCGCTTCGGGGATGAAAAGGATCGCGTCGTCCGGAAGAAGGACGGCGAATGTACCTACCTGGCTTCCGATATCGCCTATCATCGCGACAAACTTCAGCGGGGCTATGATCTACTGATCGACGTCTGGGGAGCCGATCATCACGGCTATATTCCGCGCATGCAGGGGGTCATTCAAGCCTACGGACATCCGAAAGAGCGGCTGCAGGTCGTGCTGGTGCAACTGGTGAAACTGTTGCGGGGCGGTGCGGAAGTCAAAATGTCGAAACGCTCCGGCGAGTTTATTACCATGCGCGAAGTAATCGACGAGGTGGGTGTCGATGCCGCCATGTTCTTCTTTCTGATGCGGGATTCGAAAACGCATTTGGATTTTGATCTGGAATTGGCCAAGCAACGGTCATCGGATAATCCCGTCTACTACGTGCAATATGCCCATGCCAGGATCGCCAGCCTCTGGCGGGTCGCCGCGGCGCGCGGGATTGCCTGTCCGACGGCGTCGGAAGCCGATCTGACCGTGCTGACCGATCCCGATGAGCTTGCGCTGATCCGGAAGCTCTCGATGTTTCCCGAAGCGTTGGAAGCCAGTGCGTTGGCATTTGAGCCGCATCGCCTGACCTACTATCTCCAGCAACTGGCGGCACTGCTGCATACTTTCTACAATAAGCATCGGATTCTCCCGCCGGCGGCGGATCAGGAGACCGGCGAAGTGCCGGTGGCGGAGGAGATTTCTCCCAAGACGACGGCAGCCAGACTGGTGTTGATGCGATCGGTGCAGCAAGTCGTAAAAAACGGTTTGCATGTATTGGGGATTTCCGCCCCTGAGCAGATGTAGCGGAACGTGGCCATACCATAATGCAGTTCACCATCAGACAGCAGGATCGGCAGACGAAGGGGCGACTGGGACAGCTCCGTGTGGCCCGCGCCGTCATCGATACACCGGCGTTTATGCCGGTAGGGTCGCTGGGGCCTGTGAAGGGCCTCGAGCCTGAGGATCTCCACAACCTGGGGTTCCGGCTTATGCTGAATAACGCG